>NZ_ALPT02000010.1 GCF_000292245.2 Alkalihalobacillus alcalophilus ATCC 27647 = CGMCC 1.3604
GGGAGCGACCACCCAAGCTCTTCATTTTAGTGAACAGTTTCCTTCAACAGCCTACGAAGAGATGTGTTCAGACTGTCAACGATTGAACCGTTCCTGTAAAGTCAATTTGAGTATGGTATCGCCCTAAAATCAATCTCGATCAACGGTTAAGGGTCAATCATACTCTGCGAAAGTCGAGTTAGTTAGCTATACTCCGCCAGCTCCATACCCTACGCGTTCCGCGGGTGAACCAGGTATTGTGCTGGCTCAGTTTTTGTTATTGAAAAGACAGTTTGAAACCTTTACCGACCATCTTTCTGAGAGAACTAAAGGCCTTTGATCTTCTCCCAAAAGGTGAGGGGAGACTTTTTCAGTGACTTCCAAAAAGATCCGGTCTTTTCAAGTAAATTACTCTTTTTTTTCACATACAAAGAAAGAAACTGTTTAAAAATGACAGAAAAATTCCTGATCAATTTGCATTAGCTATAAAATATCAGTAAAATAAATGGAAAGAAGCTTTAATCAAATGTAAATAACTATTATTGGAAAATACAACCATATATTAACAAAAATAAAAAAAGTGGTTTACTTCATTACTAGAAGTAAACCACCTATTCACCAACCTAAAAAGGTACGAGTATCATTTTTACTCTAAGAAGTCTTTTAATCGTTTGCTACGACTTGGGTGACGCAGCTTCCTTAACGCTTTTGCTTCAATTTGACGAATACGTTCGCGAGTAACACCAAAGACCTTACCTACTTCTTCAAGTGTACGAGTACGACCGTCATCTAAACCGAAACGAAGACGAAGAACATTTTCTTCACGATCAGTTAAAGTATCTAAAACATCTTCAAGTTGCTCTTTTAATAATTCATAGGCAGCAGCATCAGATGGAGCTAATGCATCTTGGTCTTCAATAAAATCACCTAAATGAGAGTCATCTTCTTCGCCAATTGGCGTTTCAAGAGAGACAGGCTCTTGAGCAATTTTTAAAATCTCACGGACCTTCTCAGGTGTCAATTCCATTTCTTCTGCCACTTCTTCAGGTGTTGGTTCACGACCAAAATCTTGAAGTAATTGACGTTGAACACGAATTAACTTATTGATTGTCTCAACCATATGAACAGGAATACGAATCGTACGAGCTTGGTCAGCAATCGCACGAGTAATCGCTTGACGTATCCACCAAGTAGCATACGTACTAAACTTAAATCCTTTATCATAGTCGAACTTTTCAACCGCTTTGATTAAACCCATATTACCTTCTTGAATAAGATCAAGGAATAACATCCCACGACCAACATAACGTTTTGCGATCGAAACAACAAGTCGTAAGTTCGCTTCCGCTAGACGCCTTTTGGCTTCTTCATCACCTTGTTCAATTCGTTTAGCGAGTTCAATTTCTTCATCAGCCGATAAAAGAGGAACACGACCGATTTCTTTTAAATACATACGAACAGGGTCATTGATTTTGATTCCTGGAGGTACACTTAAGTCATTTAAATCAAATTCTTCTTCCTCTTTAGATACTTGCTGAACTGATGGTCCTTCTTCACCTTCATTTATGATTTCAACACCTTGTTCTCCAAGGTATTCAAAAAACTCATCCATCTGATCCGAATCTTGATCAAAGCTAGCTAACTTGTCTGTAATCTCAACATATGTGAGAGTACCTCTTTTTTTACCTAGCTCCACCAATTGTTCTTTCACCTGATCGATCGACAACTCACCTTCCGTTAACGGACGTAGTGGTTTCTCTGCCATTCGATCCCCTCCTTCCATTGTTCAAAACGATACTAATGATTAAGACGACTGTAGTTCTTTTTTCATCTTAATTAATTCCATTTGTAGCTGGGCGAACACGATTGGATCCTGTTCACGTTTTAATTCTAATTGTTTTTTATGAATCTCTACCCATTTTGGATAGTTTTCAATCTGTTTAATATAATCATCAATGACTTGTGGGGAGCAGTCTTCCTCTACGGCTTGCATCGCAATTTCCGATGCTAACCTTTTAACCCCCTCGTCATTAATCCTTTGCACAAAAGAACCTGGGTCTGGTTCATTTCCTTCTCCGTAAAATGCGTACAAGTACGCAGCAATCGCATGGTGTTCATCAACATTAAATTGGCCACCAATTCGCTCTTGAACTTTTTCAGCGATTTCAACATTTCGGATCATATGAGAGAGTAAAAATCGCTCTGCATTATGATAAGCTGGTAATAGCTTCTTTTGTTCGAAACTTTTTTTTCCTTCATTCTTTTTCGGAAACGGGTCTGCTGATTTTTGATACGTTGATTGATTTTTTTTCTCACGATAAATTCGAAATTGCTCTTGTTTTAACGCATCCAATGATAAAGAAAATTCATCTGCTAATTGCCTTACATAATGATCGCGTTCAATTGCACGAGGCAAGGTGGAAACTTCTTTCAAAACGTCTTCAATATACTGAATCCGTTCATTTTCATCATTCAGATTCCGACCTTTTCGTAAAAAACGCATCTTGAATGCCATTACTGTTAAGCTTGCCCCTATTACATCATTTTTAAAGCGCTCAGCTCCAAATTTCTTGATGAAGTCATCGGGGTCTAACCCTTCAGGCATCACGGCTACTTTGACAATACAACCCGCATTTTCCAAGATGGTAGCCGCCCTAAAAGCTGCATCAATTCCGGCTCGGTCTGAGTCATAGCAAATCGTAACCGTTTCTGCGTTTCGCCTTATTCGCCTAGCTTGTTCATCTGTTAAAGCTGTGCCAAGCGTTGCGATGGCATGATGAATCCCTGCTCCCCAAGCAGCGATAACATCGACGGCCCCCTCAAAAAGTAAAGCGGAGTTGGCCTTACGAATTGAACTTCTCGCCAAATGAAAAGCATATAAGGTTTGCCCCTTTTGAAATATCGGGGTCTCTGAACTATTTAAATATTTGGGGTTTTCATCACCTAAACTTCTAGCATTAAACCCAATTGTTTTTCCTTGTGAATTCCAAATCGGAAACATTAATCGATTTCTAAATCGATCATAGTATTCACCATCAGATTCACGCCTACCTAACAAACCAGCTTTGACCATTTGAGTAAGCGTATAGTTTCTCTTTTTAAAGATCGTTACTAATGTATCCCAACGGTCTGGGACAACACCAATTTGAAAGTGTTCAATCTGTTCTTTCGTAAAACCCCTTTTTTTGGCGTACTCTAAACCTATTTTCCCTTCTTCTGTTAAGGTCAAAATATGATGATATAATTTGGCCGCTAATTCATGGCCTTGAATCATTTCATCCTGTGGTTTTGATGTTTGTTCATTAGTGGTCAACACATGTTCTGGCAAATCGATATCTGTACGTTTCGCTAAATGTTGAACTGTTTCAATAAATGTAAAATTTTCATGATTCATCAAAAATGAAAATACATTACCACTAGCTCCACAGCCAAAACAATAGTATAACTGTTTATCAGGTGAGACAGAAAAAGAAGGTGATTTTTCCCCGTGAAACGGGCATAACCCAATATACTGCTTTCCTTGCTTTTTCAATTGAACATAATCACTAATGACTTCTACTATATCTGCTGTCTGTCTGATTTGTTCGACAGTCTCTTCAGGAATTCGACCATTCATAACAGTGATCACCAATTCATTATAATCGTTATTAAGTCTTAATATTTTTCGAGCTTTTTTCTTATATTCCTGCTATTTTTTTATGATTTTTTCAAGGTTTTCTAAGAAAAATTGTCGATCCTTCTTCGTAAAGGCCTTTGGTCCCTTTGTTCTCCCTCCCATTCGTCGTTCTTTTTGCGAGAGAAAACGGAAGTCCAAAAGTTGTTGAATCGTCTCCTCTTTAAAAAGATACCCTTTAGGCGAAAGGACCAACGTCCCTTTGGCTAAAAGTAATGATGCCAATGCATGGTCTTGTGTAACGCAAATATCACCCTTTTTCACTTGATTCATGACATATAAGTCAACTGCTTCTTTATCTGTGTCAACTGTGACCTGTTCCACAAATGCTGGCAATGTTAATTGATGAGCATAGGATGAGACAAATGTAGTTGGCACCTTATACTGAGCAGCTAATAACAAGACTTCTTCCTTTACAGGACAAGAATCAGCATCCACATAAATCGTTCTTTTTTCTTTATCCATAGTAAATAAATTCAACATTCCCTTCCAATATCCTGCTTTTCACGAAAAGAATTTAGTTGATAATTGTCGAAAAAATAGGTCTTGTCAATTGATCAAGAATACGTTCTACCATTTCCTTGGTTACCTTTACTATCATTGCCAAAAACTTAAGAAAAAACCTTGACTTTTTAAATTTATTTGTTCTTCCCAAAAATATTCCTTAGAAATCATATTAAATAACAAGCAACACAATTCTTTATTATACGTAAAAATGGTTCATTTGACCAGTAAAACCTCTTATTCTTTCTTTTACCGATCATCTTTAAGACAAAACCGTCTATTTACCGTCTTTTTTGAAACATATTGTAAATTTGATTAGCTGTCTCTTCTACCGCTTTATTCGAAACATCAATCACCGGACAGCCAATTCGTTCCATAATCTTTTGGGCATAGACCAACTCTTCTTTAATACGATTGATGTTTGCATATGTCGCTTCCGCTTGTAAACCTAATGCTTTGAGGCGTTCAGCTCGTATATCGATTAGTTTCTCAGGGCTAATCGTCAAGCCTATACATTTTTTGGCGGATACTTTAAATAATTCATCTGGTGGTTTAACTTCTGGTACAAGAGGGACATTAGCAACTTTTAAGCGCTTATGAGCCAAATATTGAGATAAAGGGGTTTTAGACGTTCTTGAAACACCTACTAGAACAATATCTGCTCGCACCACTCCCCTAGCATCGCGCCCATCATCATATTTAACCGCAAATTCAATCGCCTCTACTTTTCGAAAATAATCTTCATCAAGACGATAAATGAGACCTGGTTCATATCTCGGTTTTACTTGAACAAGATTTCCAATTTGAGTTAACATCGGACCAATTATATCAACCGTTTCTACCCCAACTTGTTTAGCTTGCTCCATTAAAAATTGCTTCATCTCTGGAACAACCAATGTAAAGGCAATCAAAGCATTGGCATTAGCGGCAAGTCTGACAATCTCTTCGATCGTTTGTTTATCTTCCACATAAGGTACTCTTCTTAACTCTAACCCCGCATCACGAAATTGACTCGCGGCCGCTTTGACGACTAATTCAGCCGTTTCTCCTACTGAATCCGAAACGATATAAACCACTGAGCGCTGCTTCTGAATCTCCTCCAACATCATCACCCTTTATATCATAATTTTTATCGAGACATTTTATTACTTAAGGCAAGCAATGAACAGTAAGAATTCTCCTACTGTTCATCTTTACATTCCCTCATTTAATTAACTCAACTTTCTCAGCGTATGATTGACCCTTAACCGTTGATAGAGATTGACTTTAGGGCGATACAATACTCAAATGGACTTTACATGAACGGTTCAATCGTTGACAGTCTGAACACATCTCTTCGTAGGCTGTTGAAGGAAACTGTTCAGTAAAATGAAGTGAAGAAGAAGGTTCTTCTGCGTTAGAAATAGCAGATTGAGAATGGCGATATCATCAAGCCTCTCCACGACACTTAGCGAACAAAACCATACGGAGACTCCCGCGGGAATAAACCGTGGAGCGAGACCCCGCAAGGCTTGCCGAGGAGGCTCGCAAGGTTCCCGCAGGACGCGGAGTATGGTTTTGGGAGCGACAGCCGGAGGGTCTATAAAATTTTCTTAATGCACAGTTTATCCGTTTGGTGTGATTTGCGTTCTCGCTTTTCAAACGTGTCAAGGGCATTTGTTTAAGAGCTTCCCTATTCGCTCTGCCAACTAGTTGAACGGATTTTCTCGATGCGAAAGTTGAGTAATTAACTAAAAACAATTGCCTGAAAATCAGCAAATGAATAAATGACACTTGCAAAAGCTTTCATTTGGGAAAGACGATTTTGTTTCACCTCTTCATTTTCATCCATAACCATAATATGATCGAAGTATTGATCAATGACTTCTGTTGTTTGAGCTAGAGCATGAAAGGCTGAATCAAAATCTTTTGCTGCTGTTGCTTCGGCGACTTGTTCTTGTACCTTCATATATGTTTGATAAAGGTTTTCTTCCTCTTCTTTTTGGAATAAGCTTGTATTAATTTCCATATCTCCGGTATGCTTTTTCGAGATGTTAGTAACTCGACTGAGTGCTTCCATAACTTGTTTAAATTGAGGTTGTTCAACTTGATGCATCAAAACATTCGCTTTTGCAACCGTCGTCGATACTTCAGTGAAACCATTGGCAATAACTGCATCAATCACATCATATCGAATCGATTTTTCTTGAAGCATATGTTTCACTCTTAAACGAAAGAATGATAATAAATCCGCTTTGATCTCTGCTTTATCTCGTTTTAACAACTGACGCTCTTCGTTAAGACTTAGGCTAATATCAATTAATGTCTCTAATGACAACGATAAATCATTATCTAATAGCATTTGAACAATACCTGTCGCTTGCCGACGTAGAGCATACGGATCTTGTGAACCTGACGGGATAAGCCCAATAGCAAAACAAGTTGTAATCGTATCGATTTTCTCCGCTACACTAACGACCACCCCTACTAGTGACGATGGACTGCTATCACCAGCAAAACGTGGTTTATAGTGTTCGTTAATCGCTTCGGCTACTTCTTTATCTTCACCTGCTAGCTCCGCATACACTTGCCCCATCTTCCCTTGTAATTCCGTAAACTCATAGACCATTTGCGTCACTAAATCAAACTTAGCGATTTCAGCAACCCGGCTCGCTTTTTTCTTTTGTTCTGTACTTAAAGCTAGCTTATCCGAGAGCTCATTTGTTAAATACTGAACTCTTCTCACTTTATCAGCAATCGATCCAAGCTCTTCATGGTAAACGATGTTTTCAAGCTTAACAACTGCATCGTCAATTTTGAGCTTTTGATCCTCTTCATAAAAGAAAGCCGCATCTGATAAACGAGCTCTTAAAACTTTCTCATTACCACGTGCAACATTATTTAAATGTTCCGCGTTCCCATTACGGACAGTAACAAAATAAGGGAGGAGCTCTCCTTCACTGTTTTCAACGGGAAAATAACGTTGATGCTCTCTCATTGAAGTTATGAGCACATCCTTAGGAATTTCTAAAAATTCATCATCAAACTTCCCAAATAAAGCAGTTGGATATTCAACTAGATTATTCACTTCTTCTAATAAATCCTCATCAATCGGAATCAGCCAATCTTGTTCATGACTTAATTCCTGAATTTGTGAAATAATCATTTCCTTTCTTCTTTGTGGTTCAACGACTACATTTTGCTCACTAAGCGTCGTTACATAATTAGCGGGTGCAACTATCGATACTTCCTCTCCTAAAAAACGATGCCCTTTAGAAATAGTCCCTGTTGCGATTCCTTCAATTGAAAATGGAATTACTTTTTCTCCGTACAAAGCGATTAACCATTGAATCGGTCTTGCATAACGAAGCTGATAAGAGTTCCAACGCATATTTTTCGGGAAGTGAAGGGATAAGATAAGTTCTTTTACTGCTTCTAAAAGCTCAACCGTTTCTTTCCCTGCTGTAAAGGTGTTTGCATACACATACTCAACACCTTTTAATTCTTTAAAAAACAAGTCATCAACACTCACACCTTGCCCACGGGCAAATCCTTGTGCTGCTTTTGACCAATTCCCTTCATTATCTAAAGCGATTTTTTTCGCTGGACCTTTTGCTTCCCCTGTAATATCAGGCTGTCTATCAGCAAGACCTGTTACTAAAACTGCCAATCTCCTTGGAGTTGAAAAGGCACAAACAGACTGATACTCAAGCTTTTGTTCGTTTAACCAGCTGCTCATTTTTTGCTCAAGCTGATTCATTGCATCTGTAATAAAACGAGCTGGTAATTCCTCTAATCCAATCTCTAATAAAAAATCATGAGCACTCATTATTCTGCCTCCTCCTTTTTGAGCATAGGGAACCCTAATCTTTCTCTCTCATCATAATAAAGTTTTGCTGCCAAACGGGCTAACTGTCTAACCCTTCCAATATAGCCTGTACGCTCCGTAACAGAGATCGCTCCTCGTGCATCCAGTAAATTAAATGTGTGCGAACATTTCAAAATATAATCATAGGCAGGAAAGACGAGGTTTTCATCTAAAGCTCGTTTCGCTTCTCCTTCGTAAGTGTTAAATAAACCAAACAGCATCTCTGTATCAGAAACTTCGAACGTATATTTAGAATGTTCGTACTCTGGCTGTTTAAAAATATCACCATACGTAAATCCTTCTACCCACTCAAGATCAAAAACATTCTCTTTGTCTTGAATATAAGAAGCTAAGCGCTCTAAACCATAAGTAATTTCTGCTGACACAGGATTCGCTTCAATACCACCTACTTGTTGAAAATACGTAAATTGAGTAATTTCCATCCCGTCTAACCAAACTTCCCAACCAAGTCCAGCACAGCCTAATGTCGGGTTTTCCCAATTGTCTTCAACAAAACGAATATCGTGTTCTAATGGGTTAATCCCTAAAGCCTTTAAACTATCTAAATAAAGTTCTTGAATATTAATTGGTGATGGTTTCATAATCACCTGAAATTGATGATGTTGATATAAACGGTTAGGGTTCTCACCGTACCGACCATCTGCTGGACGTCTTGACGGTTCTACATAAGCGACATTCCACGGTTCTGGACCAATCGTCCGTAGTAAAGTAAATGGGCTCATCGTCCCTGCCCCTTTTTCTGTATCGTACGCTTGCATGATCATACAATTTTGTTTAGACCAAAATTCTTGCAAAGTCAAAATCATCGTTTGCACATTCATTTCTAATTCCTCCATTACTTGATCCATTTTTTGATATAAAATTGAGTTCATTTTGAAAACAGCAAAGACAAAAAAGGAAACTCTCGTCCCTATGCTGTCTTCCAGCATAGGGACGAGAGTTTCCCGCGGTTCCACCCTACTTATTTGTAAGTAATGATTCTTTCCTCACAAATCACTTTTTTCCGTTCTGCTCCAGAGTGCCTTCGTTATAGGTAAATGCCCTAGCTTACACTATCCTAGGTTCGCTTTCATTCAGCTCTATAAGTACTATTCTCCTTCTTTGCAGCCTATCTAGTATTCATATTTTATAAAAAAAAAACTCCTCTGTCAATCCTTAATATTCTATACGGAAAGTTTCATTTTTAAACAACTCATCTCATTTAAGAAAAATAAACGAATATCGGATTAGCCTTACAAATAAAAATGAAATGATGGCAAAGTTACAAAGTGAAAAATCTACTTAAAGCTAGGAGGAGTGAAAAAATGAGTGAACATTTAGAGTGGACCATACATGACCCTTATACGTATCAAAACTTATCTAATCTTGAACAACAAGTCATTGGTGTACAAACGACACAAGGTTCCGTAAGAGGTGTGTTAAAACATGTTTATCCCGATCATATCATCGTTGAGATGGGCGGGACCCCCTTCCATATTCGAACACAGGAAATTGTCTGGTTTTTCCCAGCACGCTCAACCAAAACATAAATCACCTTCATACAAACGTTTCTAATAAGGATGATTTATATGAAAGGTGGGAACAAAATTATGATGAAGCGAATTAATAAACTCGCAATCGCTCTCCCTGTTCCTGAACATGGGGATATAAACGGGGCTTCTATTGTCCAAGAATTATTAGGTGGAGAGTTTGGAGAAATGTCGACCTTGAACAATTATATGTTTCAATCCTTTAATTTTCGAGGCAAAAAAAAATTCAAACCTTTTTATGATCTCATCGCTAGTATTACCGCAGAGGAATTTGGGCACGTCGAACTAGTAGCGAATACAATTAATTTAATGTCCTATGGTAATACACATCCTGGCGCTCCTGATACAGCCCCTTTACAAATTGGCAAAGATAAAAGATATTCTTACCACTTTACAACAACGGCCCAAACCGCTGTTCCTGGTGATAGCATGGGCAACCCTTGGAATGGTAGTTATGTACACGGAAGTGGGGCTTTAGTGGAAGATCTCTTGCACAATTACACACTCGAAATCGGAGCAAGATTACACAAGATGCGTGTTTATGAAATGACGACAAACCCAACAGCAAGAGAATTATGTGGGTATTTATTAGTACGTGGTGGTACTCATATTATCGCTTATGCAAAAGCAATTGAAGTCGCTACAGGAGTGGAGATTGGCAAAATGCTCCCTGTACCAAGACCAGATAATAATGCCTTTGACCATGCAAAAAAATATATCGAACAAGGACTTTCTAATGTTCTATACACTTGGGGAGAAAAAGAATATCGTGACATTAATCAAATTTGGAAAGGACCTAACCCTGAAACAGGCGAACCATTAAGAGTAATCGATGGAACTCCAGAGGGTGCCCCTATTCCAGATTTAGAGGATAAACCAGAAATGTTTGTCCCTGGGATTGATCAAGATGATTATGAAAAGATATTAAAAAGACTAAAAGCTGGCTTGTAGCAATAAAAATAGGTGAGAATTCACGTTATTCTCACCTAAGTGCTTAGGACAACCTTATTTATTTCTCTTTTTCTTTTGTAATATCCAATTGTACATCCATTTTCTCCAATTGCTCTATAAACCGTTTAGACTTTAATGTCAGTCCAACATATTCGTCATAGTACGTCGAAATAATCCGTTTCAGTTCTTTTTTTGTATCGTCTTTTAACGAAATTTTCCCTAATCGGTTTAAATCCATATAAAAGAATAAACGTAGTAACCTTGCCGTTCGCTCACTTATTCGCAGAGCATGATCATCCTTATAAACACATTGTCCGCACAGAAATCCTGCTTCTCGGATCGAAAAAGCAACAGGGATAAACGTTCCTTGACAGCTTGCACAATGATCCAATTGTGGCTTTGCTCCCGCTACTGCTAACATCTTCATTTCATAAATACGTAAAAGGACTTCTGGATCAATACCTTCATCTAAATAATGGAGCATTTGATAAACCAATTCAAATAAATACGGATTGACCTCTTTTTCTTCGGTTAATCGGTCCAACAACTCAACCACATAACTTGCATACGACGCTAAATAAAGATCATTACGGACCTCTTTAAACGAGTCGATGATTTCTCCTTGATTTAACGTTCCTAGACCTTGGTGCTTTTGGATTAAAAAAGTTCCGTATATAAATAGTTGAGATACAGAAGCTAATCGGCTTTTAGGCTTTTTAGCCCCTCTTGCCATTACACCGACTTTCCCTAATTCTCGCGTGTATAAAGTGATTACTTTATTAGTTTCTCCATAATCAGATGAACGAATAATAATTCCTTCTACCTTTTGTAACATCTACTTCACCACTTTTAATAAACATGGTGCACAAACGTGATTAATGATTAGTAGGTGCGTCTAAATCTTCACTTACAACTGCTGTCTCTTGTTCGAATTGTTGATCTGAGTCTCGTTCTAACTCTTTAATTAACAAATACATGTCAACGTTTCCTGTCATTGAAAAGACCTTCCAAGAAAAATCGAGCATCATCAGATTCCACCTTTCTTTGAAGATTACACTTAAACACGTCTTATCACTATCATGACCTTGTTTGCACGAATCATGTTATGGAATAATTACTAATTTATTATCCTTGACAAATCAAAAATTTGTTTTATTATTTTATCTTGTCTTTTGATATTTATGATCATGTATGTTTATTATACGTGGATACAAGATCAAAAAACAATGGCCATTCGCACAGCCACTGCTTTTTTCTTCACTTTAACCTAGCCCATTTTGATCTCAAACATGCCAGATCATGATTAATATTCGTCTTCTCTAAAACCATAATCCCGTAAATGAGTCGATTTATTACGCCAATCTTTTTGAACTTTTACCCATAATTCTAAAAAGACTTTTGAACCTAAAAGGGCTTCAATATCAGCACGTGCTTGTTTTCCAACTTCTCGTAAAACCTTCCCTTGTTTCCCAATGACAATCCCTTTTTGAGAATCACGTTCGACAATAACCGTCGCCCCAACATAGACGGTTTCGCTACCTTCCCTACGCTTAATCTGCTCAATCACAACTGCAATCGAATGAGGTACTTCTTCTCTCGTCATATGTAAGACTTTTTCACGAACTAATTCGGCAATAATAAATCGTTCTGGATGGTCCGTAACTTGGTCACTCGGATAATATTGTGGTCCTTCATCTAAATAACCAACAATTTGTTCGAGTAAGGTCGTCACATTATTTCCTTGTAAAGCCGATATCGGCACAACTTCATCAAAGTCATATTTTGTCCGATATGTTTCAATCACACCTAATAACTTCTCAGGATGAACTTGGTCAATTTTATTAATTACAAGGAATGTTTTCGCTTCGGTTTCTTTTAAACGTTCAATAATAAATTCTTCTCCTGGACCAAAAGATTCCGTTGCATCAACAACATATAAAACAAGGTCTACTTCTCTTAATGTATTTTGGGCGACCTTCATCATAAAGTCCCCTAATTTATGCTTTGGCTTATGAATACCCGGTGTATCAATAAAAACAATTTGAGCTTCATTAGTCGTGTAGACCCCTTGTACTTTGTTACGTGTCGTTTGCGGCTTATCTGACATAATCGCTATTTTTTGACCGATTACTTGATTAATTAATGTAGACTTTCCAACATTAGGGCGGCCAATAATCGAGACAAACCCTGATTTAAAACTTTTTTGTTCGTTATTCATGTAAATCCTCCGATGTAAATGCTCCTGGTAATAACTCAATAACAGTTGTTTCTTGAATCTTACCCGCTAAATTCGATAAATAAACCGGCGTTGTTTGCTCACATAGCTCGACCATGACTTGGCGACAAGCTCCACATGGTGAGCACGGACCTTCTGTATCAGCCACAATGGCGACTGCCTTTACTTTTCTATTCCCGTCTGAATAAGCTTTAAACAAGGCCGTTCTTTCTGCACAATTTGTTAAACCAAAAGAAGCATTTTCGATATTAGCCCCATGATAGATTTGACCATCATCCATTAGCAATGCGGCTCCTACCGGAAATTTAGAATAGGGAACATACGCATTCTCCCTCGCTTTAATGGCTTCTTTTATTAGCTTGTCCTTTTGCATAACATTCTCCTTTAGTCATAAAACCCTAGTTTTTTAGTGTCTCCACTCGTGTAAAGATGAGCGGAGACACATTCATATTTAATATGTTCTTTACAGCAACACCCATAACTCTAACAACGGTGGTAAAAAAAGCATTAAGCCAATAATAGCAGCAAATAGACAGTAAACAAATACGGCCGCCGCTGCAATATCTTTGGCCCGCTTTGCTAATGGATGGTAATCATCAGTAATCATATCAACCGTTCTTTCCACTGCTGTATTCATAATTTCCATTGAAAACATCCCAGCGATCACGAGTAATAATATCATCCATGATGTAAGGGAAAATGAAAGAGTCCAAGCCGCCATAAGCGTCACAGCGGCAACAAAAAGGTGAATTTGCATATTTTGTTCATTCTGTATTACATGTTTTAACCCTTGACAAGCATAACCGAAGGAACGAAGAAATCTCTTAAACCCTCTTTTCTGTCTATCTTGTAAGGCCATATTCATTTAGAATGTTTTCTTGTTTAGCAAACATCTCTTTTTCATCTGCATCAGTCATATGATCAAACCCGAGCAAATGCAAAAAGCCATGGACAACAAGAAAACCTAATTCTCTTTCAAAAGAATGGCCATACTCCTCCGCTTGAGCTCCAATTCGTGGGACGGAAATAATAATATCTCCTAAAACATTTGGAAGTCCTTCTGCGATAATTTCCTGTTCGTTTTCCCCTTGTTCATTCAGAGCAAAAGAAATGACATCAGTCGGTTGATCCTTATCTCGGTACTCTCGATTGATTTCTTGAATTTCTTCGTCGGTTACAAAGGTTAAAGACAGCTCAATCTCACCTACTAGACCTTCTGATTTTGCCGCACTTTCCAAAAGTTGTTCAACTAATTCTTGTTGCTTTTGATTTATAGTATTTGTCTCATCAACGATATCAATCGTCATATTCATGCCTTTTTAGTCTCCTTTTTTCTTCTCATCCTCTGGGTACTCAATTCTTTGATGGAATGTACCTTTGAGTGTCTCACAAATCGAAATCGCCACTTGATCAAGCTCACGTAATGTTAAATCTGATTCATCAAACTGACCATCTTCTAGCTTATCTTTAATAATTTTTCGCACGAGATTTTCAATTTTATCTGGTGTTGGTTTTTGCATGGAACGCACAGCGGCTTCTACACTATCAGCAATTTGGACAATGGCTCCAACCTTTGTTTGTGATTTTGGTCCTGGATAACGAAATTGTGATTCAGGTAATGAAGTCTCACTATCTTGGTTTGCCTTATGATAAAAGAATTTCAAAAGGGTCGTTCCATGATGTTGTTCTGCTATATCTATGATCTCTTTTGGCATCTTATGTTTTCTAAGAAGATCAGCACCATCATAAGGATGAGCCGTTATAATGGTCGTGCTCAGTTGTGGTGATATTTTATCATGTGGATTCTCCATCCTCATTTGATTTTCAATAAAAAAATGAGGCCTTTTTGTTTTCCCTAAATCATGATAATAAGATGCTACACGAGCAAGCAGCCCGTTTTCACCAATTGACTCACTGGCCGATTCTGCTAAGTTTCCAACCACAACACTATGATGATAAGTACCCGGTGCCTCCGTTAATATCTTTCTTAATAATGGATGATTAGGGTTTGATAACTCAATTAATCTTGTTGTTGATAAAATTCCAAATCCAGCTTCAAAAAATGGAAGCAGACCTAATGTTAAAACAGCGGCCACAAAACCTGAAAACCAAACAAAACCAACATGTAGACCAATTTCAACCCAACTGCTAGGAACAACCTTCATAAATAATAGTGAAAGAACGGTTAAAATATTTGCAGCTGAAACATATAAACCAGCTCTTAAAATACGGGATACTCGATTCGATTCTCCTAAAAAGAATGCGGCAGAGATGGAACTAAAAAATAAATAAATTCCATACGTAAAATTAAAAGCACCAGCTGCATCATAGTTAAAGAAAATACTACCAATCACTGCAAAGATAAAGCTCATAAATACAGCGACTCGTTTACTTAAAAGGAGAGTGAGTAACATCGCCCCAACAGATACTGGCACAGCGTACCCTAACCCTGTAATCCCTAAACCTTCTAGTAAGCTAAAAACCTTAATTAAGACGACTGTAAGCACAAAGATAAGAGTAAACATCACAAGGTGACTGTTATTATGACGAAGACTTGTATTAGCCTCATTAATATGATATCCAATGACTGACATAATTAGTATGACGAGAATCGCCAACCCTATATAGGGATAAACATTTAAATCATCATCAAGCAAACCTACTAACCTAAGTTGTTCATAGATCTCATGATTAACAATTTCGCCTTCTTTTACAATTAACTGACCTTCACGAATCATGACAGGCTCAACACTATCTGCCGTAGCTTGACGTAAACGCTCGGTCTCTTGGGCATCATAAATATAATTTGGAATGATAGCAAATGAAGCAATTTCCTGCATCGCGTTCACTAACCGATTACTTAATGTCGGCATTTCAATCGAGTTTTCGACCTCTTCTTTTTTCTCCGTTAAATCTCGGATCGAAATTTGCTCGTTCATAATATCAAAAACAGCATTAGCCGTTGCTTCTTGGGCAATTTGTAATTGAGAGTCCGACGATTCTAATAGTGTAATGATCGTTTCATCAGAAAGTTCATTGCTTGTCCCGATCGCCAATGCCTCATGAATATAAGCTAATTGTTCTTCTCGAATTTCTTCATCTGTGCGTGTTTCAATTTCAACTTCTTCGCCCTCTTCTAATTGTTCTTTCAGGGCTTCTTGTTCCGCTTCATAATCCGCCGCTACTTGCCTTACAAGTTCAAAAATATCCGTCACTTTTCCAACTTGATTTTGGGCATATTCTTGTTTTAAATCATAAACAGGTCCAATCGCTGTAACGGCTTCTTTACGCCGCTCTTCTGTAGCCGTTTTATTTTCTACAGAAATAGGGGACCGAATATCTTGATCAACGGCTTGAGACAATCGAATCTCAATTTTGTCTGGTATTATATTTCCTAGCATTAATATGTAAAGTAAAACACCCATAGCAACAAGAAGAGATATCCTAATAT
The DNA here is from genome assembly GCF_000292245.2 of Alkalihalobacillus alcalophilus ATCC 27647 = CGMCC 1.3604. Classification (GTDB taxonomy): domain Bacteria; phylum Bacillota; class Bacilli; order Bacillales; family Bacillaceae_D; genus Alkalihalobacillus; species Alkalihalobacillus alcalophilus. The sequence continues at coordinate 16,192 of NZ_ALPT02000010.1, forward strand.
AACGACTATCCCGAAGACGCTTCCACCAATTATATTGATCAATCGTTTTACTTTTCCTCAAGGCATTCTCACCTCTTTTCATATCCAGCTCAACACAGCGTTTCGCTTGCCATTAAGGAGTAAAAATCATGGGCATATAACCCATGACTACTCCTAATAATTCTTTTATAAAAACCACCAAACTTATGTTAAAAGGGGTCTCTCATCATCCTTTTTATCCGTCGATTCATAAGCTTGAATAATTCTTTGTACGAGTGAGTGTCTAACCACATCAACTTGTTGTAAATAAATAAATCCAATCGCTTGAATACCAGCTAACGTCTCTAAAGCGGTCTTTAAACCAGACTTTTTCCCTCTCGGTAAATCAATTTGAGTTAAATCACCATTGATCACCATTTTTGAACCGAAGCCTAACCTTGTAATGAACATTTTAATTTGTTCACTCGTTGTATTCTGGGCTTCATCCAAAATCACAAAAGCATCCTCTAACGTCCGCCCACGCATATAAGCAAGCGGTGCCACTTCAATCGTCCCTCGCTCCATTAACCTTGTTGTATGCTCAACCCCCAATACATCATGAAGGGCATCATAAATCGGTCGTAAATAAGGATCGACTTTCTCTTTTAAATCACCTGGTAAAAATCCTAAACTTTCACCTGCTTCAACAGCTGGTCGGGTTAAAACAATTCGTTTAACATGGCCGTCTTTTAAAGCCGTTACAGCCATAACAACAGCTAAATAGGTTTTTCCTGTTCCAGCTGGACCAATTCCAAAAACCATATCCTTCTGGTTAATCGCCGATACATAATGGCGTTGGCCTAATGTTTTGGCGATAATCGACTTCCCCTTAATATTAGTCGCAATTTTCTCTTCGTATAAATCATGTAATTCCTCTAATTGATTACTTTTCGCTAGTTGAACAGTATAAACGACATCGCGCTCCGATATCGCAACCCCTTTTCGAATTAATTGAATTAAAGCTGTTAAAGTTTTTTCAACCGTTTCAATTGTCGTGTCCTCACCCGTTACAGTCACTTCCTCACCACGAGTAACAATCGACACCTGTAACAGCATTTCAATCTGCTTCAAAAATCGATCATTCGGTCCAAACAAAGCTTGTGTTTCATTCGTATTTTTCACATCTAACTTAAGCACTTTCACATCTGACAATAGCCTCAGTCTCCTTGAATAATCGCTTGTTCTTTCATGATATCTTCAACTACTTTATAATGAATCTTTAGTATAACTTTACCATTCTCAATCGTTTCGTGCAAAACTTTTTCTTCTATAATTTCTGTATCATCAGAGAACTGCTTATTCATTTCATCAGAAGCAAACTGAATCGCTTTTTCAATCGCTTCCTCATCTGTATACGTCCTTTCAAAAGGAGAGGTTTCATAAAGTTTCTGTTTTTTATATGAAACCGGCAATTCCCACTTCAAAAAACGAAAAGGCGTAACATCTTCAAACGTTTCAAAATCAGAAAACTCAGGCTGACCAAATCCCCAGATTGGAATCTCCCAATCAAATAGTTGTAAATAGTGTTTGTCCTTTTGTTCGCCTGTTAATGTTGTAAATAGACTTTCAATTGACTTCTCCACTTCAGCTCTATACCAAACTTCCCCTCGAACGACTCCGACAGCCGGAACTAACTCTTGCTTCCCTTCTTTTCCAATATAACCAGAAATGAGAATATCCCCTTTTTGCACAAAATCATTTGGTTTCACTAACGCTTGGCCATGCTCAACAAAAATATCATGAATGATCGCTTTCTTTTTGGAAACAAGATGCCTCGGATCCAATAGCTCAGCCCGCTCTGGCAAAGTTTGTTCAACAACTTCAAATTGATAGGTCGTCCCTTTTTTCTTCACACCAACCCATGTCGCCCCATCTAATTGTTCGGTTACATAAGTTTGAATGTCTTCCTCACTTGGTAAATGGAACTGGAACTTTCCTCTTTTTATACCAATGTCATTCACTAACTTCACGAGCTGTGTTTCTACTTGAGGAGAAGCTCCTTTTATCTCAATACCCCAAACCATATTTGAACCGGTAAACAGCATAATCAAACATAAAAAAATCCCGAGTACAAACCCACTCCGTTTGAGCATTTTTTTATAGAAAAAAGGGAATCCATACCTAGTGGAAAAGTGGACTTTCGCTTCCGTTTTTTTGATAAGCGGTCTAATCCGATGCACGTCTTCTAAATCCATAAAAAAAGATAATCGTTCATCCCCAACTTTTTTAATCTTCCAAACATCGATCCCTTCTTCCAAACATCGATTTAAAAAATGTTCAGGAAACGGGGCATCAATATAAACGCGGACATAACCTTGAATTCGTTTCAAAAAGAAATTTTTCACTAGTGCACCTCCTTCTTGCCATGCTTTTATTCATTAATATAAGTGACTTGGTCAATCCGTCCTTCTAATAAAAGCTCTTCAGGCAGTATCGTCTTTATCACAAATGCATCCCCTTTGATTAATAGTTGTCCTTGCTTTAACCTCAAGCGTAATTCTTGATTCGAAAAACGAAGGACACCTCTATGGTTCTCTATATAAATATGAAGTTGACCTACCATCGTAATCCTCGGTAAATCCATTAATATATCTGGAGGCAGCTGCCACTTATTTGTGACCCATGTTCTCATTTTATTTTTAAATTTCTTCATACTCCCCCTCCTTCTTTTCATTTTTATGTACGTAAGGAGTCGGTTATCACTCTTATTCAACGGAAATTAAGGAAAGTTCGTTTTTAAAGGTGAATGAGAAAACGAATTATAATTATTTGTTGTTTACTATACGTAAACTTTCAGAACAAAAAAAAGCCAACAAGAAGCTTTTACACTTCTCATTGACTGTTTTTGACATACTATTTCTTTTGCTAGTTGAATTCCATTCAATTCATCGAACAATAAACTATCTTCTTGCACGTGGATACGCACCTCTTGAGTTGCGGCCACGTGGAGGTCCGATCACTTCTGCCATCACGACAGCTCTCATCGCCTCTTTGCCTGAAAGATTATCGAAGTTTAAGTTTAAACTCTCAGAAGATTTATTATTCCTCTTCTTTTGTTGAGTTTGATGTTCAAATTTTCTCGCAGCCTCTTCTTGAGCTCTACTTAATTGATCGTAGGTTTCTTCTAGTCTTTCTCTTGCATTTGAGCGGGTATTAATTTCTGTTTCAGCAACATTTGGGTTTTGTTCATTCCCATCAAGCGTTGGATAACGTTCAATTTTGGTCGGTGTTCTTGGTTCTTGCCTTTGCTCTTCTACCGGTTCTGGTTCAAAGAAAAGATCACGCCAATCCTTAATTTCACGTTGCTCCGCTCTTTGGGTCTGCTCGGTTCCAGCCGTTTGACTTTGTTGTCTGCCCGCTTGTCTTTGCGGAGCTCTTTGCTGTCCTGCTGGCCGTTGTTGCCTTTGCCCCTGCCCTTGTTGCTCTTCATTTGGTGGATTCTGACGCTTAAAGAAGCTAAAAAGAATCCCCATAATAATAATTAACAAAAATGGATTTGCTAATAAAAATTCAAAAATGGACAAGCACTTTTCCTCCCTTCAAGAGAGATCAGCTATTGTTTCTATTCTTTACTTTTGACTTTTATAATCGTCTGAATCATCATCAGTTGCTTTACTGATTGAATCTCTCATATCTGTGTCAGCCATTACATTTTGATAATTCATGTAATCCATTACACCCATATGACCTTTACGTAACGCTTCAGAAAGAGCCATTGGAACTTCTGCTTCAGCTTCGACAACCTTCGCACGCATTTCCTCAACTCTTGCTTTCATCTCTTGCTCTTGAGCTACGGCCATTGCACGACGCTCTTCCGCTTTCGCTTGAGCAATTTTCTTATCTGCTTCCGCTTGGTCTGTTTGTAATTCAGCACCGATGTTTTTACCGATATCAATGTCAGCAATATCAATGGAGAGAATTTCAAAAGCCGTACCAGAATCTAACCCTTTTGATAAAACGGTTTGAGAAATCATATCTGGATTTTCAAGAACTTTTTTGTGGTCATGCTGAGAACCGATTGTCGAGACAATCCCTTCACCAACACGAGCAATAATTGTTTCTTCACCAGCACCCCCGACTAAACGGTCGATGTTAGCACGTACAGTAATTCTTGCTTTTGCTTTCACTTCAATCCCGTCCATTGCCACACCGGCAATAAATGGTGTTTCAATGACTTTAGGGTTAACACTCATTTGAACCGCTTCTAATACGTCACGACCAGCTAAATCAATTGCAGCCGCACGTTCGAATGAAAGTTCAATGTTGGCACGTTGAGCCGCAATTAACGCATTAACAACACGGTCAACATTACCACCTGCTAAGTAATGTCCCTCTAATTTTGACGAGCTTAAATCTAGCCCTGCTTTAACTGCTTTAATTAATGGATTTACAACTCGTGCTGGAATAACTCGACGTAACCTCATCCCAACTAGTTCAAAAATTCCAATTTTCACTCCAGCCGCTAATGCTGAAATCCATAGCATTACTGGAACAAACGTAAATAATACTGACAATAGTACGATAATAATTGCAAGTGTAATTAATAAAGTAATTGTCGCTGGTTCAAAAACCATGTAAATTCCTCCCTTTAATTATCTTCTTTTTGCTCGCGTACGACAATACGTGAGCCAGCAGTCTTCACAACTATAACATTGCTACCCTGTCCAATATATCTTCCTTCGGTAACAACGTCAAGGTATTCATTTCCGATCACAGCCGTTCCAGACGGACGAAGTGGTGTAATCGCTTCACCTTTTTCTCCAATTAAATCATTCCTAGTTTCGTTTGTAATATAGCCTGCCTCTGATGTTGTCGCTGCATTGAGCACAATTTTTTTCCATGGTCCTTTATCACCAAAATAACGGAATAAAATAACCGATGCAACACCTGTTACAATAATGGCTATCACAATAGAAATGAGCATCCAAGCAGTTGAATAAGAACCTAATAGCATCCCAGCTAAAATCGCAATGATTCCTAGGATTCCAAAAAGGCCAAAACCAACGAGGAAGATTTCTATTAATATGAGAATGACTCCGACAATAAATAAAAGCATGGATTCCATTCCTGCAAAGCCTGCAATCATATGACCAAAGAAAAATAATAATAATGCTGAAATACCCATAATTCCTGGAATTCCAAACCCAGGTGAATAAAGCTCTAAAACAAGTCCTAAACTACCGATAGACAGTAAAATCGGAATCACAACTGGATGAGTAACGATTCGGGCAATTTGTTCAGCTACAGTTACTTCCATCTGAATTTCATGAGCCCCTTCTAACCCTAAGAACTCAAGAATTTCGCTGCGATCATTAACAATCGCTTCTGCATAACGTACATCCATTGCCTCCTGAGCGTTTAAAGTTAAGAACTCGCCCGGACCCGAGCCTAATTCAGGCAAATCATATCGGTTATCAGCCATCGCGAGTGCATATAATGGGTCACGGTCATTTAATTCCGCTGCCGCCTGCATTCGGCTTAACCAATAGGATTGCGTTTTCTCTTCTGCCGCGTTCCCAGCCCCATCAATGACACCTGCCGAACCCATACTTCCCGTTGGTGCCATCACAATGTTATCCGCATTTAAAGCGATATAAGCCCCAGCTGAAATCGCATCTGTATTTACATAAGCCGTAATTGGGATGTCTGTATTACCCATTAACTTCGCGATGTCGTTAGCTGCATCCACCGCACCACCTGGTGTATGAATATCGAGAATAATATGGTCTGCCCCTTCTTCAATTGCCTCACTAAAACCTCGCTCTAAAAAAGCAAGTAATCCTCGCTCTACCGTTTGTTCCACAGGTATATAATAAACAACTGGGTCATTTGGAGAACGGGTTTCTCCACTAGATGTGAGTGGGAGGAGAACAAAGGCAAATAGGATACAAAGCAGCGAGCCTGTCATCCTAACATACCGCACATACATTTCCTCCTTTCTATGTAGTCTTACTTTTTATACGATTGAAGAATAAAAAGGTTTCATTTCTATTAAATTTTATCATAAAAAGAGAGCAAAACCTAGAAAACGCTCTGCTTCTAACAAAATTAGAAACAGAGCGTTTTATTTTCATTCATTATGATAAGTGTTGTTGCACGAGACGATTCACTAATCCACCATCAGCTTTTCCTTTAACCTTAGGCATTAATGCACCCATGACCTTACCCATGTCTGCTTTTGATGAAGCACCCACTTCAGCAATTGTATCAACTACAATTTGATTGAGGTCTTCTTCGGAAAGCTGTTCTGGCATATAAATCTCTAAAACCGCAATCTCATCGCGGATCTTAGAAGCTAAGTCTTCACGGTCTGCTTGTTCAAACTCATGGAGGGAATCCCTGCGTTGCTTTAGTTCGCGATTTAAAACCGTTAGGCTATCGTCATCCGTTAACTCATGACCAACTTTAATTTGCTCATTTTGCAACGAAGCCTTCACCATCCGGATTACAGAGAGCTTTAACTTATCTTTATTTTTCATCGCATTCTTCATATCTGTGTTCAAGCGTTCAAGAAGACTCAATGAATCCACCCTCTCAATTAGAACTTACGTTTTCTTGCTGCTTCAGATTTCTTTTTACGTTTCACACTTGGCTTTTCATAGTGCTTACGCTTTTTAACCTCAGCCAACGTACCTTCTTTAGAGAGTGATCTCTTGAAGCGACGAAGTGCAGCATCAATCGATTCGTTTTTGCGAACACGAGTTTCTGCCATAATATATCCCTCCCTCCGAAACAACCAACTCATACGTACAAAATAATAAAATAAATGCACGTCTCAATAAATTATAATATATCAATTGTTATCAGTCAACTTAAAATTGCCACATTTAAACACAATTCCATATGTATTTTCCTTTTTTTACGCCTATTTTCCTCTCTCAAAAAAAATAGACATGCTTGGACAGCTTTGACCATAGAGTAGAAAAGGAGGTGACCCTATGTTTAAAGAAGTGTTTTCCTTACTAGCCGTGTTTATCGGTCTCTTTTTATTCGGAATGATCGTGTTAAGAAATGGGTTTGCGCAAATCGGTGAGGAACGTTTACGAAATTTAATATTAAAATTAACCGATTCCACTTGGAAAGGACTTCTCGTCGGAACGGTCATCACCGCGATTATTCAGAGCAGTTCAGCGATCATGGTGATCGTGATCGCCTTAGTAGCCGCTAAACTTTTAACATTTCAACACTCAATTGGAATTATATTAGGAGCCAACATCGGGACGACGGTCACCACTGAGTTGATCGCCTATGAATTTTCGGCTTTTATTGTGCCGTTTTTATTTTTTGGCTTTATTTTTCTTTTGTTCCCAGGCAAATTAGCCTACGCCCTTGGTTGCCTCACTTTTGGACTTGCTTGCATCTTTATTGCGATGAATGGGCTCCAAGATTTAGCCCATCCGTTAGCATCAATTCCATGGGTCCATAATTTTTTTAATGTAACAAATGAGCATCATCTACTCGGTATTGCGATCGGTGGCGTTTTAACAGCGATTATCCATTCTAGTACCGCAACAGTCGCTATTGCCATGGGGTTTATTGGCGATCACATTTTGTCATTACCAGCAGCGATTGCCATTATGTTAGGAGCGAATATTGGAACTTGTATGACCGCCTACATCGCAAGTATTGGGGCTGGACAAAGTGCCAAATTAGTAGCCTACGCCAATATTTGGCTCAATGTATTTGGAGTTCTCTTATTTATTCCAATGATCGGTCTGCTCAGTTCATTTGTCGAAATGCTAACAAGCAATACGATGATGCAACTCGCACACTCCAGTTTAATTTTCAATTTAGTGTGCTCTTTATTAATGCTGCCATTCGTTCCGTTATTCACTCGGTTTATTACGTTTATGCACCAAAAAGAAACGATTTCTAATTAGCTCTTGGCAATGACTTTTGTATCGGCTTTTTATTACGGGTTGTCACATAACTATGGATGATCATCCCAGCCATAATACAGCCTAGACCAATCAAAGCTCCAAAAGATGGGAGCTTCCCTGAAAGTAAAATGATTTCACCAATTAAGGCAAATAAAACGGCACCAGACTGTGTTGCTTCTACTGCTGCTAAATTTTCAGCATCACCGCGAACTAAATCAGTCGCCCAAAAGAATAAGACCGTGGCAATGACTCCTGCGAAAAGAGCAACTAAAAAAGTTTGCAACACTTGATGTGACGGTGGTGGACCTTCTACCACAAAACCGTAGCTAAACAGCAAAAGCCACCAAGGCAAACTCGCTATCGTCATACCGAGCACTCTTTGAAAACTATCGAGTCTCCCTTGGCATTTCTCCATCATTTTGCGATTACCTAAAGGATAGGCGAATGCTGCAATCGTTACAGGGATCACACTTAACAAAAAGAGTTGTAATGTTATCGCCTCACTTTGTTGCAATTGAATCATTAAAACTCCAAATAAAATAATTAAAGAGGGCCAAAGCGCTTTTAATGGTATGCGTTGCCTCACTTTTAGTTGTTCTCCACCTTTTTCAATCGTCATAAAAAATAAAGGTGATAAAAGCAATCCAGCAACGATCGTCATTTGCCAAGTGCCTGCAATAAGCCAACCTGGCCCGTATGCAGCCGCATAAGTAATTGGGGCATAAAATAAAACAAAACCGACAAAGCTCCAAATGAGCCAATAAATAGGGGCTTTTTTCAATTCAGCGAAAAGTGGTCCTAACCCACCTCGCAAAGAAACAATCAGCACTAAAAAAGGAATCATAAATAAAAAGCGTAAAGAAGCACTATAATACCAGCTGCCTCCTTCTAAATCAATCGAGCGATTAATAATAAAAGTTGAAGAAAAAAAGATTGATGCAATGATGCCAATCACAATCGCCTTCATCCACTCTCCCCATTTCTATCCACAGTTTTTTCTCTCTTAGTTCATGGTTATCTTCATCTAAATATTTGCTTTGGACTAAGCTTAATATACATCCAAAAAAACAACAACAAAATGTATAGAAAAAAGTGCATCGGAATCATGCTACGATGCACTCTCATCATTATTAATAATCAGAAGAACCTTCTAGTCCTTGTACAATCGAGACTCCTGCACTAGCTCCAATTCTTGTTGCTCCTGCTTCAATCATCGCTTGTGCTGTTTCTAAATCTCTAACTCCACCTGAAGCCTTTACACCCACGTCTGGTCCAACTGTTTTTCTCATTAGTGAAATATCTTCTACCGTCGCACCACCTGTTGAAAAGCCTGTAGATGTTTTAACAAAATCGGCACCTGCAGCTACAGCTAATTGGCAAGCAAGTACTTTTTCCTCATCTGTTAATAAACAAGATTCAATAATCACTTTTGTTAAGGCTTTCCCTTTTGCCGCTTCAACAACAGCACGAATATCTTGTTCCACATAATCACGGTCACCCGCTTTTAAAGCCGCAACATTGATGACCATATCAACCTCTGTTGCTCCTTTTTGGATCGCATCCTCTGTTTCAAATGCTTTCGTTTCAGAAGTAGATGCCCCCAATGGAAAACCGATTACTGTACAAACTTTCACTTCGTCTTTTACTTCAGCTAAGCTTTGGGCCGCAACTTTTACCCATGTTGGATTCACACATACAGAAGCAAAACGATATTCTTTTGCTTCCTCACATAACTTAATAATTTCTTCTTTCGTTGTATCCGCTTTTAAAGCCGTATGATCAATATATCTTGCCATCTTCATTGTCATTTTATCGTATCCTTTCTTCCCTTGAACTTGTACGAACCTCTACTATATTACCATAATCTTGATATGAACTCTAGCTCCGGTTGACATCCAACCCAAAGTAGTTCATACAGACCGAAAAAGACGAACTTCATCAGGTTCGTCTTTTTCCATTAAATTATTTAGCTATTTGCTACTTGTTTAAGTGGTGCTTCTTCATCCATAACTCGAACAAATTCTCCCTCACTATACGGATAACCTGCTTTTGTTAATTTAATTTTAATAATTTTTCCGATCATCTCAGCAGGTACATTTACTTTTACTTTTAAATAATTATCCGTGTACCCAATAAGAACACCACTGTCTGGGTTGTCTTTATCCTCTTCTTCAGGAATCATCTCTAGAACATCCCCTTCAAAATGAGAAGCATATTCTTTTGCTAGTTGATCAGAAAGCTGAATAAGCTTGTGCACTCGTTCATTTTTTACTTCTTCATCAACTTGGTCATCCATTCTTGCTGCTGGTGTTCCCGTCCTTTTTGAATACGGGAAGACATGAAGTTCACTAAATTTATGCTTAGCAATAAAATCATAGGTCTCTTGAAATTCTTCTTCTGTTTCCCCTGGAAAGCCGACAATGACATCCGAAGTTACCGCAAGACCAGGAAGAACTCCTTTTAATTTTTCAATTCGCTCCGCAAAAAACTCCATCGTATATTTACGACGCATTCTCTTTAAAACTGTATTCGAACCCGATTGAATCGGAATATGCAAATGACGAACGACTTTTTCAGACCGATCAATGACATCGATCACTTCATCGGTTAATTGACTAGCTTCAATCGAAGAAATACGAATACGTTTCAACCCTTCAATTTGTTCTAAATCTTCGAGCAAGCGGGCAAGACTATAATCTTTTAAATCTTCTCCGTACCCACCCGTATGAATTCCCGTTAAAACAATTTCCTTATAGCCAGCTTCAACAAGTTGATTCGCCTGGCTAATGACTTCTTTTGGATCCCTTGAACGCATCAACCCACGTGCCCAAGGGATAATACAGAATGTACAAAAGTTATTACAACCTTCTTGAATTTTTAATGAGGCACGCGTGCGATCCGTAAATGATGGCACATCTAATTCTTCATACACACGGCTTTTCATAATGTTACCTACACCGTTAATTGGTTGACGCTCTTTTTTAAACTGCTCAATATAATCGAGCATCTTTACTCGGTCCTGTGTACCAACGACAATGTCGACACCAGGGATCGCCATAATTTCTGCAGGCGATGTTTGAGCATAACACCCTGTTACACAAATAACCGCATCTGGGTTTTTACGAATCGCTCGACGAATGACTTGACGGCTTTTTTTATCGCCCGTATTTGTCACGGTACATGTATTAATGACATAAACGTCTGAATGTTTTTCGAAGTCGACTTTTTCATAATCACGTGCTTTAAATAATTGCCAAATCGCTTCTGTCTCATAATGGTTTACTTTACATCCTAATGTCTGAAATGCAACTGAAGGCATCTTCTTCACCTCAATAACTCTAATTGATAGGACAGAGCAGCCAATACGTACAAAGAGGCTGTTTCTGTTCTTAAAATCCGTGGTCCTAACCCACATATTTTCGCTCCAACTTGCTCAAGCTGACAAACTTCATCTTCAGATAAGCCCCCTTCAGGACCAATCACCACTAAGATGGAATGTTCGTTTTCAAGCGTTTGGAGCACATTCGCTAGCTGGCTTGTTTCATGTTGTTTCGCTACTTCTTCATAAGCAACTAAAATCTGATCAAATTGTTTGCTTTGTTCTATAAGCCCTTTAAAGGATACTGAGTTTTCAACAACTGGGACTTTCGCTCGGTAAGACTGTTCCGCCGCTTCTTTTGCAATCTTTTGAAGTCGCTCAATCTTTTTACGAGATTTTTTTTCATCCCACTTTACGATCGCTCTAGAAGTTTGCATGGGAATAAAACGAGAAGCTCCGAGTTCTGTCCCTTTTTGAACAATATAATCAAGCTTGTCCCCTTTTGGTAAGCCTTGGGCAATCGTCACATGAACAGGAAGCTCTGTTTTTAAATCAATCGCTTCCATTGGTTTAGCACTCACTTCATCACTACTTACTTCTAGCAATTGGCAAAGATAAGCTCCTTCACGTTCAGAAAGACAAATAATCGAATCTCCACTTTCCATTCGCATCACTCGGGATATATGTTTCGCGTCATCGCCCGTTATTAAAAACTGCTCCTGTTTGATTTGTTCAACAAAATATCGTTGCAAATGATACTACCTCACTTTTTGAATTATATACTTGCAATAATCGCGACCCAATCTTCCATTTCCACTACTTCTTCAATCGTAAAGCCTGCTTCTACTAAAGCATCTTTCACTTCTTGTTTTTTACGTTTAATGATTCCTGATGTAATAAAACGACCACCCGGTTTAAGAATCGCTGCCGCATCTTGAGTAAAACGAACAATGATTTCAGCTAAAATATTGGCGACTATAACATCATACGGCCCTGAAACACCCTCAAGTAAATTATTTTGTTTCACTTCAATTTGATTTGAAAGCTGATTTAATTCAATGTTCGCTTGGGCACTTTGAACGGCAACCTCATCTAAATCCATACTAAGAATTTGACTCGCTCCAAGCTTTGCCGCAGCGATACTTAACACACCTGAACCTGTCCCGACATCGATAACGCTCTCATTGCCTTTTAACACCTTTTCTAATGCTTGAATACATAAAACCGTTGTTGGATGCGTCCCTGTTCCAAAAGCCATCCCTGGGTCAAGCTCAATTATCATTTCGCCTTCGTGTGGAGTGTACTCCTCCCAAGTCGGTACAATCGTTACATGCTGAGAGACTTTTACTGGCTTATAGTACTTTTTCCAAGCGGTTGCCCATTCCTCTTCCTTTACTTCGGTCAACTTCACTTTATTAAATCCGAGATCAATATTATACTGCGATAATCCGTTAATCGAAAGTTTTACTTCATCTATCGTTTCGGCGAGAAAACTATTCTCAGGAAAATAAGCTTTGACGATGACGCCATCTTCAGGGTAATCATCTGGAGAGAGTTGGTAAATTTCACCGAAACGAACACCCCAATCTTTCACAAGGTCTGCTGGGTCTTCAATGACAACACCACTTGCACCTGCTTCATGTAAAATATTTGAAACAGGCTCTACCGCGTCCTGGGTCGTATGAATACTAAATTCCGTCCATTTCATAAAAATCTCCAACTCCATCCAAATATAATTTATAGGTAAATCTTCTAACCGTACTTCTTTACTACAGCAAAGTGAGCTAAGCCTCTTTCTTTTGGCAGCTTTGTCACTGTCACTGCCCTTCAATCCATTCATTACTCCCCTTTAAAGGCTCTTCTCACTTTTCCAAAGAAACTATCATTTTGTTCATCCGGTTTGCCACCAGAAAGTGTCGCAAATTCACGAATGATATCCTTTTCTTTTTCAGACAGGTTTTTAGGAACGACGACACGTACTTTCACATGTTGGTCACCTTGACCTCGGCCGTGTACGTTCGGTACCCCTTTTCCACGAAGCCTAAAGTTCGTGCCCGTTTGCGTTCCTGCAGGTATTTTTAACTTTACTTTCCCATTTAACGTTGGCACTTCGATTTCATCACCTAAAGCGACTTGAGCAAAAGTTAATGGCATCTCGCAATAAATGTCGTCCCCTTCACGTTCAAAAAATTCATGAGATTTTACGTTAAAGACAACGAATAAATCACCTGGAGGTCCTCCGTTTGTGCCTGGCTCACCTTGTCCGGAAACACGTAACTGTTGCCCATGGTCAATACCAGCCGGAACTTTTACGCTAATTTTCTTGCGTTTCCGTACTTTCCCTTTTCCGCCACAAGTGGAACATTTATGTTTGATTTGCTTGCCTGTTCCCTCACAATGATGACAAACGCGACGGTTAACAACACGACCAAACGGTGTATTTTGCTCAACACTCATTTGACCGGTACCCGAACAATGCGAACATGTTTCCGGTTTTGTTCCTGGTTTCGCACCAGAACCGTCACAAGTTGTACATTCTTCCTCCCTCGGAATTTCAATTTCTGTATCTTTCCCAAAGACAGCCTCTTTAAATTCCAAAGTCATCGTATATTGAAGGTCAGCACCTTGACGTGGGGCATTAGGGTTTCTTCTACCACCACCGCCGCCACCAAAGAACATATCAAAAATATCACCAAAACCACCAAAGTCGCCAGCACCTGCGCCTCCAAAACCTTGGTTTGGATCAGTGTGACCAAATTGATCATAATGGGATTTCTTTTGCGGATCACTTAAAACATCATAGGCTTCTTTTACTTCTTTAAATTTCGTCTCTGCATCAGCAGCTTTATTGACATCAGGATGATATTGGCGGGCCAATTTACGATACGCCTTTTTCATCTCATCAACAGAAGCTCCTTTATCGACACCGAGGACGTCATAGTAATCTCGTTTACTCATTCCATCCACTCCCTGAATCTATTCATCGATATTCATTTTATTTGTATTCAATAACAAGTCAAAATGAATCGTTTATTTACGGTGATTATCAAAAAACTCTATTAGTCCATAACGTTCATCTTACCATTTTCTCAAAAGTGTGTGCAAGAGGGATAATCGTATCCCTACACTAATTAGGATGTTTTATATACCTTTTAGAAAATAGAAGTCTGTTATGGTCGCACTTCATTACACTCATTCACTCAATCTTAGCTATTCCTTAAAATGATAGTTGTTCCTATTTTTCAAGGTTAGACAAAGCTTTAAGCAAGATTGTTTCCTTTGAAAAAAGTCAAAGCCATAAATCTGACTTTGACTTTTTCATAACGCTTATTTTTTGTCGTCGTTTACTTCTTCGTAATCAGCATCTACGACATTATCATCTGTTTTTGCTTGTTGCCCTTCGGCACCTTCTGCACCTTGTTGTGCTTGAGCCGCTTGAGCTGCTTGCTCATACATTTTCGTTGTAATAGCCGTTAGAACTTCTTGTAACTCATCTTTAGCTGTGCGAATTTCATCAAGATTATTCGCTTCGATTGCTGCTTTTAGCTTATCTTTTGCCGCTTCCGCTTTTTCTTTTTCTGCCGCTTCCACACCTTCACCGAGGTCTTTTAACGTTTTTTCTGTTTGGAAAACAAGTTGATCTGCTTCGTTACGAAGTTCTACTTCTTCACGACGCTTTTTATCTTCATCGGCATTTGCTTCGGCATCTTTAACCATTTGATCAATCTCATCATCAGATAAACCTGAAGAAGAAGTAATCGTAATCGATTGTTCTTTATTTGTACCAAGGTCCTTCGCTTTAACATTTACAATCCCGTTTGCATCAATATCAAATGATACTTCGATTTGTGGAACACCGCGTGGTGCTGGTGGAATATCCGCTAATTGGAAACGACCTAATGTTTTATTGTTTGCAGCCATTTCACGCTCACCTTGAAGGACATGAATGTCTACAGATGGTTGGTTATCAGCAGCCGTTGAGAATACTTGTGATTTAGAAGTTGGGATCGTTGTGTTACGCTCAATCAACTTCGTAAATACGCCACCCATTGTTTCAATACCTAATGAAAGTGGAGTGACATCAAGTAAAACGACATCTTTTACATCACCAGTTAGAACACCAGCTTGAACAGCTGCACCAAGAGCAACTACTTCATCTGGGTTAACTCCTTTATGAGGATCTTGACCCGTTAATTTCTTAATCGCTTCTTGTACAGCTGGAATTCGAGTTGATCCACCAACAAGAACGACTTTATCAATTTCTGAAGCTGATAAACCAGAATCGGCAAGAGCACGGCGAGTTGGCTCTAATGTACGCTCTACTAAATCAGTAGAAAGCTCTTCAAATTTAGCACGGCTTAAGCTCACTTCTAAATGCTTAGGTCCTGTTTGATCAGCTGTAATAAATGGTAAAGAAATTTGTGTTTGAGTGACACCAGATAAATCTTTTTTCGCTTTTTCAGCGGCATCTTTAAGACGCTGCATCGCCATTTTATCTTGAGCAAGGTCAATGCCATTGTCTTTTTTAAATGATTCTACTAAATAGTCGATGATCACTTGGTCAAAGTCATCTCCACCAAGTTTATTATCACCAGATGTAGCTTTAACTTCAAAGAAACCGTCGCCTAGTTCAAGAATGGAAACGTCAAACGTACCACCACCTAGGTCATAAACAAGAATCGTTTGGTCTTCTTCTTTTTCTAAACCGTAAGCAAGAGCTGCAGCCGTTGGTTCATTGACAATACGCTCTACTTCAAGACCAGCAATTTTACCAGCATCTTTTGTTGCTTGACGTTGCGAATCATTAAAATAGGCAGGTACGGTAATAACCGCTTTTGTTACGGTTTCTCCTAGATAAGCTTCCGCATCAGATTTTAGCTTTTGTAAAATGATTGCAGAAAGTTCTTGTGGTGTGTATTCTTTCCCTTCAACTGTTTCTTTATGGTCAGTCCCCATAAAACGTTTGATTGAAATAATCGTGTTAGGGTTCGTAATCGCTTGGCGTTTTGCGACTTCTCCTACTAAACGCTCTCCATCTTTAAATGCGACAACCGATGGAGTTGTGCGGTTTCCTTCTGGATTTGGGATAACAGTTGCTTCTCCACCTTCCATTACAGCCACACAAGAGTTTGTTGTACCTAAGTCAATTCCAATAATTTTACTCATAGTAAGATGTGCCTCCTAATTAATCATTTATGTAGTTTATGCGTTAACTTTGACCATTGATGGACGAATAACGCGGTCCTTCAACTGATAGCCTTTTTGTAATTCTTCCACAATTTGATTTGATTCATAACCCTCTTCTTCCACTTGCATAACCGCTTGATGACGATGCGGATCGAAGGTTTCACCAACAGTTGGAATTAATTCAACCCCTTCGTTCTTAAGGGCATCTTGTAATTGGCGATAAACCATGTCCATTCCTGTTAGAAGAGATTTTGTTTCTTCTGATTCAGGTTCTACAACTAAAGCACGCTCAAAATTATCTAATACAGGAAGTAGACTTTCGATAATTGATTGCGATCTATATTTGGCAGCCGCTTCTTTTTCTTCGCGAGAACGGCGTCTGAAATTATCATAATCAGCTTGAACTCTTAAAATCCGTTGGTTCGCTTCAGCTAATTGAGCTTCTAATTCATTTTCACGTGAATTTTCTTCCTCTTCATTTGCTTCTACTACTTCATCAACAAATTCATCATTCTCTGTTTCCTCTGTGAGCTTTTCAGGTTGATTTTCATCTTGTTCAGTCATTGTTTCCATATCTTTGGCTTCATTCTTATTCATTTGACTCACCTCCTCATAATGTAAAAATCGCTCTTAATCACCCTACAAACGAGCTTTTTCAGCCCTATAAAAGGGTGAGGTAAGATACACAAGCACAACCTAACCACCTTTTATCTTCTTACGAAACAAAAGGAGATTAGGTTTCCTTTTCATTCAATGTTTCATTTATCTGTGTAGCTTTGTTAATATTTTCGTCAAATCCTTTGAAATCGTATCAACGACTCCAATGACACGGCGATATTCCATCCGGGTTGGCCCAATGATTCCAATTGTCCCCATATGCTTACCTGCTACCTCATAGCTTGCTGTAATCATACTAATATTATCAAATGCTTCATGTTTGTTTTCGTGCCCGATTTTCACTTGAACTCCAACGTCATTAGCCCGTAAAACTTGATTCATGATGTTATCTTGCTCTAACATTTCAAACAAGACACGCACTTTATCAATATCCCGAAACTCGGGTTGATTTAATAAATTCATTTTCCCACTGTAAATAACTTTTTCATGTTTTTCAAGCTCAAGAGACTCACCAATGGCACCGAGCATTTGTTGATAATTCTGCACATGACGCATCATAACGCCTGCAATTTCTGTTTTAAGCTTATTCCTAAGTTGATACAGAGGCACTCCAACTAAACGATCATTTAAGATATTGACGATAATTTGGATATCTTCTCCTGCCATATTAGGCGGAATGACAATCGTTTGATTTTCAACATGACCTGTATCTGTTACAAGAATTAAGATCGCCGAGATATCGGTCAATGGGATGATTTGAATATTTCTTAACTTCGTCTCAAACACTTCTGGACCTAACACGATTGAGATATAACTCGTCATATTAGATAAAATCCGAGCCGAAAGCTGGATAACATCCTCCACTTCCTGCATACGGTCTGAAAACAAGGAACGAATTCCCTCTTTTTCAAGCTTCGTTAAATGTTGCGGCATTAATAGATGGTCCACATAATAGCGATACCCCTTCTGTGAAGGAATTCGACCAGCTGAACTATGTGGCTTTTCTAGGAAACCTAATTCCTCTAAATCAGCCATATCATTTCGTATCGTCGCCGAACTAAAAGAAATATCATCACGTTTTGAAATACTGCGTGAACCAACTGGCTCAGCAGAGCGCACGTAATCGTCCACAATCGCATGTAAAATTAACAATTGCCTTTCTGTTAGCATCTACTATCACCTCTGTTAGCACTCTATATACCTGAGTGCTAAATCTATTGATAAATTATCAAAAAGGGCTCGATTTGTCAATATATAAAGCTTGAAGAGATCGAGATAAAATTAGATCCTATTTGTATAAGCATGGGGAGTTTACCTCCTCATTGAAATTCTTCCCTCATTTACGTTGACTGCTTATATACCTTCACTTAGTCCACATCATTCAATACGGCTAAAAATTGTTCAAAGACTTCGTTTCCGAGTAGCAATCCTTCGTCTGTTAATCGAATTCCGTTTGTCGTATCTTCAATCAACCCTCGATTTTTCAACTTCATCAGTTGTACTTGAAATAGTTGTTCATAGTCGAGGTTGTACTTTTCGATAAAAAGAGAACGGTTAATCCCTTCCCGTTTTCTTAATCCTAAAAACATCTCTTCTTCAATTTTTTCCACTAAGGACACCTTTGATTCTTGTAACCGTGGCAATTCCCCACAGGCTACAGCCTTTAAATACTTAGGTAAAGGTCCGTGGTTATGATGTCTAACGCCACTGACATAGCCATGCGCACCCGCTCCAAAGGCGTAGTATTCTTCGTTATTCCAATAAACTAAATTATGCTTGCTTTCATAACCTGGCTTGGCAAAATTACTAATTTCGTACTGGACAAAACCATTGCTACTCGTTTGTTCTCGTAAAAGCTCATACATCTTGACTTCATCATCTTCTGGTGGAAGTTGAAGCTTGCCTTTACGCTGCCGATTAAAGAAAACCGTCTTTTCTTCTATTTTTAACGAATAAGCCGAAATATGTTCGACTCCAAGCTCAAAAGCTTTTTGTAACGTTATTTTAAATTGTTCTGGTGTTTGTTGTGGCAATCCAAACATTAAATCGATCGATATATTCTCAAAGCCAGCTTTCCGACTATTTTCGATCGCTTTATATATATTTTCTTCCACATGTGTGCGCCCAATCGCTTTTAATAAAACTTCATCAAAGGTTTGAACCCCTATACTTAAGCGATTTACTCCATATTTTTTCAAAACATTAAGCCGGTCCATCGTCGCATTATCTGGGTTGACTTCAACCGTAAACTCCTCGACTTGTTCCATGGCGACTCTTTCTTGAATCCCTTGCAATAATCGCTCCAACTGCCCTGCCGATAAAGCCGTCGGTGTTCCGCCCCCGATATAAATCGTTTTTAATTGAAACGGCTTCTGCTTATCACCTTTTGTTAAATCGAGTTCTTTTAAAACCGAATCGATATATTCTTCTACCGGCTGGTTTTTCAAAAAAACTTTATTAAAATCACAATAAAAACAAATTTGTTCACAAAAAGGGATGTGAATATACGCTGCTTGAATCACAACTCTCCCTCCTCTTCCTTTGATAGAAAAACCGCAGGATACGCCCCTGCGGTTTTCTTCAGTCACATTAATCATCCATACGTAACACAGCCATGAACGCCTCTTGTGGCACTTCAACACTACCAACAGACTTCATTCGCTTTTTACCTTCTTTTTGTTTCTCTAATAGCTTCCGCTTACGGGAGATGTCTCCTCCGTAACATTTTGCTAATACATTTTTTCGCATTGCTTTAATGGTCGAACGAGCGATAATCTTTTGACCAATACTCGCTTGAATTGGCACTTCAAATTGTTGGCGAGGAATTAATTCTTTTAATTTCTCTACAATAATTTTCCCGCGCTCATAGGCCGAATCACGGTGCACGATAACCGAGAGAGCATCGACTGTTTCACTATTTAATAAAATATCCATTTTCACCAATTTAGATTGTTTATAACCAATTAGTTCATAATCAAAAGAAGCATATCCTTTTGTGCTTGATTTTAACTGGTCAAAGAAATCATAAACAATTTCTGAAAGCGGAATTTCATAGACGATTTGGACCCGATTCTCATCCAAATACTGCATATCAATAAAAATCCCACGTTTCCCTTGGCATAACTCCATCACGGCTCCTACATAATCATTCGGAACCATTACCTTAGCTTTTACATATGGCTCTTCTACATGCTCAATCTTTTGAGCATCTGGCATATTGGCTGGGTTATCGACTTTTAACTCCTCGCCATTTGTCAGCGTTACATTGTAGATAACACTTGGAGCCGTTGTAATTAATGTAATTCCAAACTCACGCTCAATCCGTTCTTGAATGATTTCCATATGCAAAAGTCCTAAAAATCCACAACGGAAACCAAAACCAAGAGCCTGTGAAGTTTCTGGCTCATATTGTAAGGACGCATCGTTTAACTCTAGTCGTTCTAATGCTTCGCGTAAATCGTTATATTCATTCGTATCAACTGGATAAAGTCCACAATATACCATCGGA
Source organism: Alkalihalobacillus alcalophilus ATCC 27647 = CGMCC 1.3604 (assembly GCF_000292245.2). Lineage (GTDB taxonomy): Bacteria > Bacillota > Bacilli > Bacillales > Bacillaceae_D > Alkalihalobacillus > Alkalihalobacillus alcalophilus. The sequence goes on from NZ_ALPT02000010.1 coordinate 36,722, forward strand.
TTCATTTTACGATAACCTGGAAGTGGTTCACTTGCAGGATTTCCTGCACTCGTAATTGTATCCCCGACTCTTGTATCGCCAACGTTTTTAATGGAGGCCGATAAAAACCCAACATCGCCTACCGTTAATTCATCACGTTTTTCCGCTTTAGGGGTAAAGACCCCAATTTCCGTTACTTCAAATTCCTTACCCGTTGCCATCATCCGGATTTTTTGGCCTGGTTTAACCGTTCCTTCAACAATTCGAATATACGCAACAACCCCACGGTAGGAATCATATAACGAATCGAAAATAAGAGCCTTTAACGGACCTTCAGGATCTCCTGTTGGTGCTGGGACCTTTTCAACAACTTGTTCTAAGATTTCACCAATTCCAATCCCATTTTTGGCAGAAGCAAGAACAGCATCAGAAGCATCAAGACCAATTACATCTTCTACTTCTTTTTTGACACGTTCTGGCTCTGCACTTGGCAAATCAATCTTATTAATAACCGGTAAAATTTCTAAATCATTATCAAGGGCTAAATACACATTAGCTAATGTTTGGGCTTCAATCCCTTGAGCCGCATCGACAATTAAAAGCGCCCCTTCACAAGCCGCTAAGCTTCGAGACACCTCATATGTAAAATCGACATGTCCAGGTGTATCAATTAAGTGGAAAATGTATTCCTCACCATCTTTTGCGGTGTATGTTAACTGTACAGCATTTAATTTAATCGTAATTCCTCGTTCACGCTCAAGATCCATGGCATCAAGCGTTTGTTCCTTCATTTCACGTTCCGTTAAAGCACCTGTTTGTTCTAAAATACGGTCGGCCAAAGTTGACTTCCCGTGATCAATATGAGCAATGATAGAGAAATTACGAATCTTCTCTTGTCTTGCTCGACGTTGTTCATTATTCATTCTCGTCACTCCTAGTAAACGTACAACATAGACTAACCCTCATTATAGCAAGCGTTGAACTACTGTTCAATCTTTTGTTTGGATAAGCATGACGTTTATTCTTATTTTATCTTGATATTGTATTCGAACGAGCCTTTTGACGTTCCTCTTATCATACCCGATAAACTCATAAAAAAGCAGTAAGGAATCCTTACTACTTTGAGACGTTTAACATCTGGTTCACCTTTAGAAACTTTACCCATCTGTTTCACCTGTAAACATATGATGAACAAACCCCATCACTGCTTCCAAAGTGCTCCGACACATTTTATGAAAACTAGATGAGAGATACCCTCCAAGATCGGAGAAGAAGTTAAAATTGCCAACTTCTTTCGCTCGTTCTTTTTTTTCGATTAAATCATTAGTTGCATTAACGGTTTGCCTGCTTTCGGTCACAACGGTTGAAGGTGTTTGGGTAGTGGACTCTTTTGATACGTTTGTTTCTGTCGAAATATTTAGCGGAACAGGAATCGAGCGCCCCGCTTGCTCATTCATATATTGCACACCGGCTAACACGCCAAATAACAATACAAATAAAAAGGCCAGCCCGAACCCAAACATCTTTTTCACCCTCAACATCTCCTTTTAATCATTGTGATAATGCTCAAAATAATACTCAGCAAACACTTTAGCAATCACTTCTGCCGTCCGATACGCTTCTTCAAGTGTATTGTCATAACCACCCATTTCGATTAACAGCGAATTCGTATTTAAATCTTGATTAAAAACCCCATTCGTTCTCGTCCCCGTTTTTAATGGGGCTACGCGACTTAAGCCTGGATAATATTCCTCCATTATCCCAACAAGTTCTTCTGCAAGTTGCAGGCTCCGACCATAGTCATCATGATTTCCTCCGATAACAAATAACGCTTTCGCATAATCAACACCATTAATATTGACGGTTGTTCTCTCTCTAGGTAAGCTGTCACGATGTAAATCAAAGACAAATTCTACTGTATCATTTGTCTCTAACGTTTCCGTAATAAACTCTCTTGCCCCTGTATAAGACTGATTGTAATTCCAACCACGTTCCTTCAACATCCCTTGCACATCTCGCTCTTCTACTAAAGCCCCAATCCCATGTTTCTCGAGCTCAATCGCTAATTTATCACTCACTAATGTAATATTAACTTGCGAATGATAAGCCTCGTTTGGTACAGTCGTTTCAAGCTCTGGTAAATAAGACTCATGATTATGAGCATTGATGATATAAACGACTTGTTGCCCATTTGTATTCTGGTTTGCTTGGGCTTGCTTTTCTTTTTCAAGCTCTTCTAACTTAGCTAAACTTTCTTTTGTCGCTTCCCTTTCCGCTAATATGATTTCAAGTGGCGGTGCAGACTCCGCTAATAAATCAGTGTGTTCATAACCTTCACCCGAGATGTACATTTCGCCCTGATAGTGGCTCATCCCAGGCAATTCTCTTCCTAAAAAACTTCTAGGGTCATCGAGGCTAATGCTTGTAACTGTATTAAAAATCGTTTCCCCAACATTCAAACCTTGATAACTCACAGGTAAATTCGTTTTAAAATAATGGTTTTCTAAGCCCATAAAATATAAAAAATCTTCCCCACTAACTTCACTCGACCATTGATAAAACGTAACTGAACTTGGTTTATTATCAACAGTTGTTAAAACCCCTGTCACTAAAAAAATTATGATAATCCCCAAAAAGACTGTTAAAAATATATGTTTAAAGCTCGTCCGCTTTTTTTGTCCGCTCATAAAATAACTTTGCCTTCGCCTCATCCCCTTTAACACCCTTTCATAAACTTGTCCCTCATTCGTCCATGCTTATGGTGATACTCGATTATATGCTTGTCCACTAAAAATAGAACAACTACTAGTTGAATGTTTAGAAAAGGGCAATAAAAAAAGCCAGTGAGAATTGTTGAGTCCACACTAGCTTTTAATCAAAAGATATTTTCTGTTTAGGAAGTCCTTTTTCAAGTAACTCTCCGTACACTCACAGGAAAGTAGCAAAAAAACAATTTTAATGAGTGTATGCTCCTGTATTGTCTTGGTTAATCGACTTGTGCAAAGCTGCATTTAACCCGGCTGCAATGACATTGGCCATATCATCAATAAAGACATCGACCTCCTTTGGTGTCACCATTAAATTATGACCTAACGGAGAAAGCACTTCTTGAATGAGCTGTCTTTTTTCTTCCTCCGGTAAATTCCCAATCATCCCCATAATCGTTTGACGTTTTTCTTCATTCGGTAAATCCTCGTCAGTTAGAGTTCTTTTTTCACCAAAAGTCATCCCAGCTGGAACTAACCCTCGAGAAGGTGCCCCCCCTTCCCGCATTTCTTTACCAAAATGTTTCAACACAAAATCAATCGTATCACTCGTAATCGATACAGCATCAACAACGGTTGGAATCCCGACAGCAATGACTGGAATACCTAATGTATCCATGCTTAAATCCTTTCGTTTATTCCCAACCCCGCTTCCAGGGTGAATTCCTGTATCCGACACTTGAATCGTAGCATTGACCCGTTCAATTGAACGAGAAGCAAGAGCATCAATCGCGATCACAAAGTCAGGCTTCGTCTTTTCGATAATGCCAAAGATCACATCACTCGTTTCGATTCCCGTTAACCCCATCACACCAGGTGTTACAGCACTCACAGGCCTAAAGCCGTCCTGTACTTGTTCTGGTGCTAATTCGAATAAATGACGTGTAATCAACAAGTTTTCGGCTGCAATGGGCCCAAGGGCATCTGGGGTCACATTCCAGTTCCCAAGACCAACAACTAAACATGTGTGATGTTCTTCAATACCAACCTCTGTTAAAAATTGATGGAAGTGCTCCGCAAATACTCGTTCCATCACTTCTTGTTTTTCTGTATCTCTTTGCCGAATGGCCTGTGACTCAAACGATAAATATTTTCCCGGTTTTTTCCCTAACCGTTCTGCCCCTTCTGTCGTAATTTCAACCCTTGTAATCTTGACCCCCTCATCTTCTGTTTCATCTACCGTCACGCCACTAACCGATGAGCTTTCCTGCACTGGTTCTGGACGTTTGTTATCTTCCTCCAAAACCATTTGATGGGCTTCTAGTGCAAGATCGGTACGAATTTGATATTGAGATAAGTCTAAATTTTGTTCATTTGACACGACGTCTACCTCCATTTTCCGTTTTAAAAAGTTTAACGTTAGCGTTTCCTTCTCGGTTTGTTTTCATTCTTCTATTGCAATTCTTGCTTATTTTTGATAGAATGCTGTTTGTTGTATTGATAGTATTCGTGATATTATCATGACCTTGAATCAAGGAAAAAAATCGTCTTTTTTTTTGAAATGGACGAGTCAAAACAGCTACTGTTCATGCAGGAGGTGAAAGGTATGCCAAATATTAAATCAGCAATCAAACGTGTGAAAACTAACGACAAAAAACGTGCTCACAACATCGCGATCAAATCAGCTTTACGTACAGCGATCAAAAACTTTGAAGCGACTGTAGAAGCTGGCGATGCAGAAAATGCAAAAACAGCTTTTGTTACAGCTACTAAAAAGCTTGATAAAGCAGCGGACAAAGGTCTTATTCATAAAAATGCAGCTTCTCGTCAAAAATCTCGCCTAGCGAAACAATTAAACGGTTTATCTGCATAATTGAACAAGACTACAGTTCACCTGTAGTCTAGACCAACAGTCAAAAAGAAGCAGTCCTTTAAAGTCATTGAATGGCTTTAGAGGGCTTTTCTTTTTATAATGGTGTAATCTACTCTCGCCCCTCCTTAGTTGTCCGCGAACCATGATAGGGACTGCTTTTCTTGTCACCAAACCGCGGTGGATTCCTCTTTTCCCTTTTTCCCTCCTCTTTTTGTGTCACCAAACCGCGATGGATACTTCTTTTTCCTTTTTCCCTCCTCTTTTTTGTCACCAAACCGCGATGGATACTTCTTTTTCCTTTCTCCCTCCTCTTTTTGTGTCACCAAAAACGCGATGGATACTTCTTTTTTCCTTTTTCCCTCCTCTTTTTTGTCACCAAACCGCGATGGACTCCTCTTTTTCCTTTCTCCCTCCTCTTTTTTCGTCACCAAACCGCGATGGATACTTCTTTTCCCTTTTTCCCTCCTCTTTTTGTGTCACCAAACCGCGGTGGACTCCTCTTTTCCATTTCTCCCTCCTCTTTTTTCGTCATCAAACTCTCACCACACTAAAACCACAATAAAAAAGACCCACTAGGTTTCCCTAATGAGACTTTATCTTCTCAATTTCATTTTTCATCAGTTGCCAATCGTAAAATCAACAACTCCACCGCGAGCACTTTTTCTGTTTTTCCTGTTTTGATCGCATAATCTGTTTCGGCAGCGAGCTCCATTAAGGCGTAAAGTCTTTTTTCATTAAATTGATGGAGTCTTTGAGTAGCCAACTTTACAACATACGGGTGAAGTTTCATTTGACTAGCTATTTCTTTTTGCGAATAACCGCGCGAGCTTAATTCCTTCACTTGATAATAAATACGAAATTGCCGTGTTAATAAAGCGAGAATTTTTAGTGGCTCCTCTTTTTGTCTCAATAAATCATGATAAATGACTAAAGCCTTGTCCGTTTTTTGATGAATCGCTAAATCAATTAAGGCGAAAATATCTTGTTCTAATGTTCTTGCAACAAGTAATTCGATATGGTCTTGCTCGATTACACCACCTTCTCCAACATAAAGGCTAAGTTTTTCAATTTCTGTGGCCATTAATAATAAATTAGTACCAACCCGCTCTAATAATTGCCCCTTTGTTTGATCGCTTAGCGTAACTCTTTTTTGTTCAGCTTGTTCTTGAATCCATTGAAACAATGTACGCTCATCAAATGGATTAGCCTCGACTACAGTCGTTTCTTTTTTTAAAAGCTTGGTTATTTTTTTACGTTCATCAAGCTTTTCATACGGGGCTTGAATCACAACAATCGTCTCCTCGACTGGATTTTTGATGTAGCGATCAAGCACATCAAAATTATGTTCAAGCTTTGTCTCCACCTTTTGACTAGTCACAGCATAAAAATCTTTAATAATGACCAACTTTTTTCCACCAAAAAAAGAAATCGTTTCTGCTTCCTCTACTATTAACTCAATGGGTGTCTCCTGCAACCGAAATGGAATAATATTTAATTCTTCCTCATTTTTTGTTTGCAATTGTCGTGTCAGCTCTTGAATGAAATCCTCCATTAAAAAAGTTTGACTACCATAGCTAAAATAAACAGGGCTTAACTTCCCTTGTTCCACAGCTTTTTTTACTTTTAAATACGTCATCTTAATCCCCAACTTTTATGTATATTCCTTCAACAAAAGGTTTCAATTAAAAAGTAACTCTTCTTCTTAAGCTTAGTGAAAACCTCACAAATTCACAAGCTTTTTTCCACAAAATTAAGAAGGGAACCCAGCTCCGAAATTCTGGATTCCCCATTTATGATAAACGCCATATTGAAGACCCTAGGCATTCTTCTCTACGACGATAATCAACCTTCTCTTGTATGATATCCTATGCATTCTTAACTTATAGGTGACAACTCTTAACAAAGAAGGGAGATCAACCAATGTATATTTTTTTACGGTTCAACGAAATTTAAAGGATAGGTGTTAAGCTACAATGAGTAAGGAATATCACGGATTTGTGAACATTTCTAAAATCATTATCGAAAAAAGACATTCACTCGATAAACTTAAGGATAATCTATCTAGATTTTTCAATGCGCTTCACGTATACTATAGGTTGTATAAGGAGGGATCCAGATGAATCATTTTGAAGAAGACGTTCAAGAAAAACGCAATGACGCCATCGATTCCGGTATTGGCTTCGTCGTTTCATTTATCTTTTTTGCATTAGTATTTATTGTTGCGCAAGCGGTTGATGTCGCTAGTTTATTCTAATATACATACTCAACCGTCGAGGCTCCTGGCCAGCCTTAACAAAAAAGCTCGGTGTGAAGATTCTACTCTTCCTACCGAGCTTTTTGAACTTGCTCACTTAAGTTACTGAACCTTTCTGCGATTCAATCACTTTTTCACCAAATTGTAAACATTCCCGACAAATCGAAACGCCAGGACCTAAAGCTAATTCTCCCACTTCTTTTTTACTTCTTCTACAAAAGGAGCATTCTTCAATTGCCTCGTTATTTGAAGCTACTTTTTCATTAGACACTGTTTGTTTCATCACATTGCCTAATTCATGAATCACCTTCTCTTCAATATAATCAAATTCACCTTGGAGCTTTAATTGAACAGTCGTATAAGCAATTGCCATCCCTTCATAAAAACGTTGCTGTTCTTTATCGCAGGCTTTGCTACTTTTTGTTTCGCACAAGTTGATTAACTTTTTTAATTCTAAAATAACGTCTTCAATCTTTGCTCCTCTAAAAGTCTTTTTTCGAAAATCTTGATCCATCGTACTCACCTCCAAACATTCGTGTACAATTGTATACATAAATATAGTATTCACCAGAATCGTTTTTTTCCTTCTTTTACTCCTGAATTAATTTAGTTTGTATCTCTCGCTTACTTCCTTTAAGCTGCATCACCACAGCTCCATCAATGTCAGTGCGGTAAATAACAACTCCTGCCTCATTTAAACGATGGACGACATCTGGATGTGGATGACCGAAACGATTATTCCTACCTGCTGAAATAAAGGCCATTTGCGGCTGTAAATGGTCAAGTAAGAGGTCAGTCGTTGAGGTTCGACTACCATGATGACCTACTTTCAACACATCGACTGTCAGACGAGGAAAGTTTTGTACAAGTCTTCTTTCTCCTTCCTCTTCAAGATCACCTGTAAAGAGCCAGCTCACACCGTCTAACACAGCATACAGCACCATCGAACGTTCATTACGCCCACTTTCTACTCCTGTTGGTGCCAATACGTAAAATTCAGCATTTCCAGTCGACCAATCTTCTCCTTTCTCAACAAATGTTAACTCGGCCCCATATGGCTGCCATTGCTGAAAAAGGGAAATTTCCCCCTCATCCAACGGGCCATTTGGATAAAGGATTTCTTTTACCTTTACATGCTTCAGCACAGCAAGAACTCCACCAACATGATCATAATCTCCATGGGATAAAATAAGCTTATCAATTTTTCTAATCCCTTTCGCCTTCAAAAAAGGCACAAGCACATCTTCACCGACCTCGAACTGTGAACGGCGTATTTGCCAATCTTCCTCTTGAAATCGAATCGTCCCACCTGTATCTAATAAATAGGTCGCCTGATTAAATGGGAGTTCGATTAAAAAACTATCCCCTTGTCCAATATCGATCATCGTGATTTTTGTTGTCGGGTCTAAATAAGGGCTGCATAAATGAAAAACAACTAACAGGCTCCAACCATATAAAACATGTTTCCACCAGCCTCTTTTGCCTCGCTCCCACATTAAAAAAGTAAAAAGCAAAAGGACACTTATCACTAGCAGTCCAAATGGATTCGGACGACCAACAGTAAAATAATGAAAACTCCAATTCTCGATAACTTGTAACCCAGCATGGACATTTGACAATACATTAACTAAAAACAAAAGCAGCCAATCAGACAAAAAAGGCAGAACAAAGGATAAGAAATAAGTAGTAAAGACAAGTGGCAAAATGATTAAACTAATAAACGGGATATAAATTAAATTAAGGGGGATTTGCAGCCAAGATTGCTCAAAAAAGTGATAAAGTAAAAACGGCAAAGATAGAAGCTGAGCTAAAGCGGAGACGCTAAATAAACGACTAAAATAACTCGTATACCTTCTTGAAATTGTCTGTGAGGATAAAATTAACCCAAAGGAAATGAGGAAAGAAAGTTGAAAACCTAATTGAAAAAGTGCGTATGGATTAACGAGCAAATACAGAAAGAAAACAGTACTTATCGCCAGTAAAGATGGAATTCTTTTTTGCAATCGTAGTGACAAAAGAACAATCATTGTCATCCCACAAGCCCGCATAACTGGTGGAGCTGCCCCAGCTAAAAGGGCATAAATCGGAAGGAAGCATATTAACATTTCTTGTGTTCGTTCCCTTGAAACACCGAGGCGTATCATTAAATAAAAAAGAGCTGATACAATTAACCCAACATGTAAACCAGATATTGCTAGCAAATGAAAGACACCTAGGCGTTGATACGCGTTCAGAATCTCTTCTTCAAAAAACATTCGTTCACCAAAAAGTAAGGCGATCATCATACCGGCAATTTCCGGCTCAAGCTTTTCTTCTAGTTGATACATTTGTTGTTGCCGAAAATTTTGTAAACTTTGTATCCATGTTCCCTCATTTGTTTGACATAGAATCGAGCTAGATTCCACATCAAAAAGCCAATGGATTTGATTGAAATAAAGGAACTCAGCATAGTTAAAACCAAAGAAGTTAGTCGCATTTTGAGGAGTTTCTAACTGACCTTCCATATAACATACATCACCAGCAGAAATGGCTTTAAACCTTTCCTTTTCTGCCTCTAGTTGCAAATAACTACGAACTTGCAGCTTTTCTCCTTGCTCGGTCATCACGACTGTCATCATTCGATTTCCGTCGATTTTCAGGAGCTCTTTTATCTCAACAACCCCTTGCCAACTTCCTTCCACTAAGGTTGACTCATTTTGATATTCATAAGCATAGCCAACAAGGACATACATCGAAAAACTAAGAAAGGCAGGAAGATACGTTTTCGTCCAACGTTCTTTTAAACAAAAAAGATAGAGGAGGTAAAAAAAGAGGAGCATAAATAAAAAAGGACTCGGCCCTTTAATAACAAAAGTTAAACCGAGTATTGTAGATAAAATACAAATGAAAATCATATGATTCAAGGCATCAGCCCCCTATGATTTTGTTGGTGAATAAAGTGTACGTGTTTGATCAATAAGTTTCATTAATTCTTCTTTATCAATATCCGTTTCTTCAAGTTTGTGAAGGAGATCGGTCGTTAATTGCAACTTATCTTGATACCTTCTGTCTAAAACAACTTCATCAAGTTCTACTTGCTCCACCTCAATACCCGCTTGTTCAAACAACTCTAAGGCATACGGATGGTTTTTATAATCTGCATCATAATAGACCTTTTTAATCCCTGCTTGAATAACCGCTTTGGAACAATGCACACAAGGAAAATGTGTCACATAAATTTCCGCTCCTTCTGTTGGTACACCAAATTTAGCACATTGTAATAAAGCATTCACTTCAGCATGAATCGTCCGAATACAATGGTTATCGACGACATAACAGCCTTTATCGATACAATGGTCACTACCAGAAACAGAGCCATTATATCCACCAGCAATAATTCGTTTATCTCGCACAATTGTCGCACCGACCATTAAACGTGTGCATGTGCTTCGTAATGACAACAACTGACTTTGTGCCATAAAATATTGATTCCATGAAATACGTTCCATTATGTTCCACCTCTCTAGCTGAAACAAGCTCTCATTCAACCTTTAGCTTGTCCTCTTAGATAGTTTAGTGAAAAAAAAACCTTTTCGTCAAGTACAAGATCATTTTGTTATAATTAAAGCTTTTAATTGTTCAAACGACTTCTCCCCAAATCCAGATACTTTTTTTAAATCTTCTATATCCACAAAAGAACCATGTTCTTCACGATAAGCGATAATTTGAGCTGCTTTTGAAGGACCGACACCTGGAAGCTGTTCCAACTCAGCTTGAGTAGCAGTATTTAAATTGATTAACCCATCTGCCTCACTCGTTGCTGACACCTGCAGTGGACCACTATATGCTTCTTCATCATGAATCGAGGGGATATAAATGACCATTTCATCGGTAACAAGCGAGGCTAAATTCACTTGCAAATCATCTGCTTCATCTATAAGCCCCCCCGCTTTATTAATCACATCATGAATACGCTCACCTTCTTCCATCACGTATATCCCAGGTCTTTTAATAGCACCCTTTATGTCAACAACTAGCTCCATTTCCTCAACAGAACTCTCTTCCTCTGTAGTTTCCTCTTCATCCTGTCCTTCCAAAAAGGCCCATTCACTTTGTTCAACTGTAGTGGTGGACTTATCGCGGTTGAATACAAAAGCAAACAACCCTAAACTAAACAAAACCATTAAACTAGAAGCAATTAGCACCAACCATTCCCTTAAAGATAATTTCTTCATTTTTACCCCTCCATCGACAAAAGACGAACAGACCATTCTCTTTTTTCTATTATAAATTTACTTCTTTTAATTACCCAATTTTTTTCGACTAGTAATGAACACTTTTTTCTTGAGTCCCTTCCACTAATCATCTACTCTTCTTTTCCTATATCCCTCCAAAAAAGCTGGCTTTTTTTTGAAAAAAATTCAAATTTCACTTAATTGATTCATAAGTGCGTTCATGCTTTCATACATTTATTTATAACGTTGAACGAAATTTTCAGGATCAAGGATGAAAAGGGGGGAGTATAATGAAAATTGGAGTCATAGGCACTGGCAGTATGGGGACCATCTTAATTGAATCATGGCTTGATACAGAAATCATTTGTCCGGAACAATTAATCATTTACAACCGTACGAGCGAAAAGGCAGAACGGATCCAACGTCAATTTCCCTCAATCCATTTGGCCGAGAATCCGACACAAGTCGTTCAACAAGCAGATATCACTTTTTTATGTGTCAAACCACCTCAGTTTCCGAATGTCATTCATGAGATTCAACCAGTTGTTGCCCGAAATGACCTTTTTGTCTCAATTACGAGCCCAATTAGCGTCATACAATTAGAGGAACAATTAAATTGTAAAGTCGCGAGGGTCATTCCAAGTATTCTTAATCGGGTTCATGCTGGTTCTACTTTATTAAGTTTCGGAACAAGATGTACAGAAACCGACAAAAAGACATTAACCGATTTAATGAAGACTATTTCAGAGCCTTTATTAATCGATGAAAATATTACACGTGTATCGTCTGACATTGTCAGTTGTGGGCCTGCCTTTTTTAGTTATTTATTACAAGAATTTATTAATGCTTCGGTAAGACAGACGGAAATAAGTGAAGAAGAAGCGACAATTTTAGCCACAAATATGCTTGTTGGAATGGGAAAGTTACTTGAAAAAAGACATTATTCCTTATCTACTTTACAAGAGAGAGTTTGTGTTCCAGGTGGGATTACAGGGGAAGGTTTAAAGGTTTTAGATAATGAGTTAGGACCTATTTTTGACCATTTGTTTCAAAAAACTCACAAAAAATACGATGATGAACGCAGTAAACTGAAATTTTTATTCAAAGCTTAAGAGATTAAAAGGAGCTGAATTTAAGGGTTATTTAACCTTTTGAGACAGCTCCTTTTTTTGTCCATAACAATTAATACGCGTTATTTGTCAAAAATCCTGCTACTTTTTTCGTGCTTTAAAAAAAATTCGTTCGCTTTTATCGGTTGGCGCACTTTCGTCAAAATCAGCAGTTATTTGCTCGACAACAAAGCCTGTTTGCACGAGCCATTTTTTGATATGTCTGCCAATCATACGTCCTTTGTTTATGTAATTCTTCAAAACGGTCGTATTTCCCATCCTCCGTCAATACAAAAAAGGTTAGTTCATGCTCCACACTATTTTGAACCTCACCTGAAAACGAGTTCCAAATATAAGATATATCCTCACCCGCATCAGCAAAAGTTTGCTGTAAATAAACATGATTCACTTTATAAGGAGAATGAACATCAAAGAGGAAGAGCCCGTCCGCTTTTAATTGCCGATAAATTGAAGCGAACGTTTTTTTGACCTCTTCTTCCTCTTGTAAATAGTTAAGGGAGTCACAAAAAACGGTCACGACATGATACTCTCCTAATTTATCCATTGTTGACATATCTTGTTCAATTAAGAGTGGGTTCAAATTCATTTTTTCGGCTTTTTCTTTCGCGACCATGAGCATTTCTGTGGATAAATCCACACCCGTTGCGACAGCACCTGCTTTTAAGAAGCGAATTAATAACTCACCTGTTCCACAGCCAACATCTAAAATAGACATATCTTTTAATGATTCTTGTCCAAGAGAACGACATACAAATTGAAACCACTTTTCATAAGGGGCATCTGCCATTAACTCATCATAAAGAGTGGAAAAAGCTAAATAATTCATTTTTTCCCCTTCTCATAAGTCCAACCATCACGTTGTTCAATTTTGCCTTCTTTCATCAGTTTGCCAAGAGCACGTTTAAAGGCGGCCTTACTTAATTGAAACCTTGCTTTAATGTCATCTGGTGCAGTTTTATCCGTATAAGGCATCGCTCCACCACGTTCGACTAAATAAGCAAAAATCCGTTCGGAATCTTCGGATTGCTGTTCTGTTCGAGACCCCTTCATCGTGACATTTACTCTTCCATCCGGCCTAACAAATTGAACCCGAGCCGTAACAAACTCTCCATAACGAGGTTCTCTCACCATTTCATCATTGTGAATAAAAGCTAAATACCCTTGTTCAGTTAAAAACAAAGCCCCTTCATCTAAATAATGATAGACATGACCAGACACTTCTTCATTTTTCAGTGATTCTGGCGCTTTTTCAGCCGTTTCTTCAATCGGCTTCCCCTTAAGAAGTTTGGCCATCATTCGACCCCGTTTATCCCACGTAATCGTCACTGGAACTTTATCGCCCTTTTGCGGCCAATACCCACGGTCTTCTGGTAATTCATCCATCGATAAAAATAAGTCCCTTGAAATTCCATTATATAAAAAGACACCATGACCTGTTCTAACAGATACAGCTTCCAACCACGCAAACTCTCCAACCGATATAATCGGCTCTTTCATCGTTGCTGCAAGACGCTCCTGATGATCCAAATATAAAAACACATGGATATTTTTACCAATTTGAACTGCTCCTACTACATCGTTGTTATGGAGTAAAATGTCTTTTTCTCCAGCTTCAAGGAAATAACCAAAATTCGTTTTCCGGTCCACTTTCAGTTCGACCATATAACCTGGTTTTAATTCCATTACCTTAAAACCCCTTCAAGCTCAATGGTTGACGCATCGCCCCATAGCTTCTCTAAATTGTAATACACACGTTCGTCTTTATGGAAAATATGAACGACCACATTGCCTAAATCAATTAAAACCCAACGAGCTGTATCATAACCTTCTAAACGTTTAATATCGACACCATTTTCTTGAGCTACTTTTTTCAACTCATGGGCAATCGCCTGTACTTGCTTTTCAGAATTACCGTGACAAATCAAAAAATAATCGGCAATTAATGAAATCCCCTTCATATTTAAGGCAACAATATTCTCCGCCTTTTTGTCATCTACTGTCTTTACTGCTAATTCAAGCATTTTATCTTCTAGCACTAACAATCACTTCTCCTTTTTCTTTTTAAAATAAAATCATTATATGTTGCCAATGTATCTGGAAAAATTAGCTGTCTTCGCTTCATCAAAAAAGTGATAGTGTTTTCAAGTGATTGAATAATCGCCTCATCCAAATCCGTTTCCGCTATCTTCCGGACTTCATCTACCCCTTTAAATTGTCGCCCTGGTTCAATATAATCAGCTAAAAAAACAACTTTTTCTAAATCCGTCATTTCAGGTTTTCCAGTTGTATGGTAGGCAATCGCATCAAGAATTTCTTGATCACAGATCCCGACTTCACTCTTTACATAATAAGCCCCACATGGAGCATGTAAAAGCTCATCCCCATAATGAAGGAGACTCGGCCAATGGAGTTTTTCTTTGACCAAATCACGCATTTCATTTTTATCACGAAACTTCGCATAATCGTGAAAAATAGCAGCGATTTCGGCTTTTTTTTGGTCGACTCCATACTTTTTCGCTAAGGCAATCGCTGTATGCATAACGCCTAAAGTATGCTTATAACGATGCTCTGTCAAATGTGGCTCAACTAATTCAAGTGCTTTCTCTCTCTCCATCTCCATATAATCCTCGCTTTCTTATAATCGATTCCACGCCATTTGGCACCATATAAGCAATCGATTTCCCCAGCTTCACTCTTTCCCTAATTAAGGTCGAGGATAAATCCACTTGAATGGCTTCGACTTGAATGACCCGATCAGAATAGATCGCTTGAGAGGAGGCGCCCGGACGTTGAACACCAATAAATGTCGTGTCCTCCAGTAACTCTTCTATATCTTTCCACGTATGCAAAGATTCAATCATATCGCCACCGATGATAAAATAAAAATGAGTATTTGGATGTTGCTTTTTTAGTTGCTTGACTGTATCAATCGTATAAGAAATCCCTTTTCTTTCAAATTCAATTGTTGAAATAAAAAACTTTTCTTCCAATGCCGTGCTTTGCTCAAGCATCTCGAGTCTCTCTTCATTCGTTGACATCGACTCCCTTTTCTTATGAGGAGGTGTATGCACAGGTACAAACCAAATTTCATCTAGTTCGCATTCTTCTAATACATACTGTGCCATTAACATATGACCAAGATGTGGTGGATCAAAGCTACCACCGAACAACCCGATTCGTTTCATTAAAAAAGAACCCCTTTTTGAGTTCACTACCTGCTTTTACGGTAGGACTAACTGTTTTTGTTCGACCGATTCACGATAGAGAACAATCGTATTTCCAATAATTTGAACAATATCTGCTTTTGTTCCTGTTGCGATGTCGTCTGCTACTTCCTGTTTATCATATTCACAGTTTTGCAAGACGCTCACTTTAATTAATTCACGAACTTCAAGAGCTTCTGAGATTTGTTGCACCATATTTTCGTTGACGCCACCTTTACCTACTTGAAAAATAGGGTTTAAATGATGGGCTTTTGAACGTAAAAATCTTTTTTGTTTACCTGTTAACATGTGTACCTCCAAGTTGTTCTAAAACGATTTTTGTCATCACTTTTCGATCCGGCTTCAATCCAGTCCAATATTCGAATGATAAAGCGCCTTGATTCACAAACATTCCAACACCATTTAGCACTTTGGCTCCGCGTGATTCGGCTTCGATTAATAATTTTGTCTTCAACGGATTATAGATCAAATCGCTGACAATCGTTTCTTTTTTTAAGTTATTTAAAGATAGTGGGCACTCGTCTGTATTTGGACTCATCCCAACTGAGGTTGTATTAATAATAATATCAAATGAAGCGAGCTCATACTCAAGCTCCCTCATATCCATAACCCCGAGTTCTGTTGCTTTTGATTTGTGGCGTTCAATTAATTGTTCTGCCTTTATTTTCGTCCGGTTCGCCACAACTAAACGTGAAACTGATTCATGAACAAGAACAGTCACTATCGCTCTCGCCGCTCCACCAGCACCAATAATCGCAACGCTTTTTCCTTCAAGTGTGTGTGCAATTTCGAGCAATGATTGTAAATACCCTCTTCCATCTGTATTAAACCCTTTGAGCTTACCACCTTGATTCACAATCGTGTTAACCGCCCCGATTTCAGCGGCCTCTGGGTCAATCTCATCCAGATAGTTCATGACATTCACTTTATGAGGAATCGTAACATTACATCCGCCAAGCTCAAGAGCTCGAATCGCCATAACCGCTTCTTCAATTTTATCTGGTTTCACATTAAAGGCGTGATAATTAGCCTTTTGACCAAGCTCTTTAAAAGCCGCTTCATGCATAATTGGTGACATGGAATGACCGACTGGATAGCCAAATAATCCATAAACTTTCCCCATAAATCGTTTTTCCCCCTCTTATGACGAAATAATTGAATCGCGAATTGACACCGTTACTCCTTTTGGAACATGTGCTGCGATATCCAAGTTTGTTCCATTGATTGTAACAAAACCTAGTCCAGAAAAAACAAGATCGACTTTTTTATCTTTAATGCGAAAATCTTTTTTGACAAGTGGTGGGAAGTCTTCTTTAGATTTTGGTCCTGGCGGTGCTAAAAGCTCACCTAGATGGTTTGCATAAAGTTGATCCGCTTTTTCGACCTTTGTCCGATGGATTTGTAGCTCATTTGAAAAGTAAGAAACAAATGAACTTCTTTCACCTTGCTTAAAATCCAAGCGGGCTAACCCACCAAAGAATAGTGCTTGCCCTTCGTTTAATTGATTCACAATTGGTTTAATCTCTTTTTTGGGAGTAATCAATTTTAATTCCTTTTTATCAATATAATGAGCCATTTGATGATGATTTATTATTCCAGGCGTATCATAAAGTGTTCTTCCATCATCTAAAGGAATATCAATCATATCAAGTGTTGTTCCTGGGAAATGCGAAGTTGTGATTAGCTGTTCTTCATCCCCATCAAAAGCTTGGATCATTTTATTAATAAAGGTAGACTTCCCAACATTTGTAGCCCCAACAATATAAACATCTTTCCCCTGACGCAACTTATCAATCGTAGCCGCTATTTCAATGACGCTTTCCCCTTTAGCAGCACTCATCAAACAGACATCAACAGGACGTAAACCAAGTTCTTTCGCTGACTTTTTCAACCAATTGATTAATTTATTACGTTTAAACGACTTTGGTAAGAGATCAACTTTATTTGCTACTAATAAGACATCGTTTTTGCCGACAAAACGGTGCAAGCCTTGGAGCCAACTACCATTAAAATCAAAAACATCGACAATTTTCACGATTAAAGCATCTTTTTCCCCTAACGTATTAAGGATTTTCAAAAAATCATCATCCGTTAATGAAACGTCTTGGACCTCATTATAATGCTTTAGCCGAAAACAACGTTGACAAATAACCACATCGCGCTCTAAAGCAGAGGGAGGGGCATACCCTAAACCTTCCCTATCCTCTGTCTGTACTTTGACACCACAACCAGCACAAATAATTTGCTCCGTATCCATCAATCTTCCTCCCACTGAATTAACCCTTTTTGACGCATTTTCTTTAAAACGATTCGTTCCATTCGACGATTAAAGCGAGTAAAAAATCCGTCTGTTTTCGTCACCGGAACCACAAGGATCGTTTGTAACCCAGCTCGATTTCCGCCTAACACATCGGTAAAAATTTGGTCGCCGACAACGACAACTTCCTCTGGAGCTAGTCCCATATCTTGAAACGCCTTTAGAAAAGCACGACGCATCGGCTTTTTCGCATTGTGGATATAGACAACCTCTTCTGGGTTCGAAAAGGCCTTCACTCGCTTTTCCGTATTATTAGATACAATTGTGACTTTCATATCTAATTGTTGGATCGTCTTAAACCACTCCTTCACTTCAGGTGTAGCTAATGCTCGATCCCATTCGACTAATGTATTATCCAAATCAGTAATGATTCCTTTAATACCTAACTCTTTTAATTCTGTTAAGTTAATTTCAAAAATACTTTTGACATATTGATTAGGAAATAGCTTTTTAAACAATTTACGCACCTCTTATCACGTTCATCTATAACCAATCTTTAACTATACCGTTGTTTATTATAGATTTCAATCAAAAACTATGTATTATCACTTATTTACTCAACTTTCGCATCGAGAAAATCCGTTCAACGAGTTGGCAGAGCGAATAGAAGCTCTTAAACAAATGCCCTTGACACGTTTGAAAAGCGAGAACGTATTATCACTATCTACACCAAACGGATAAACTACTCATCAAGAAGAAAATAATAGGCCCTCCGGCGGTCGCCCCAAACAGACACTCCGCGTCCTTGCCGAGAACCTCATGAGCCTCCTCAGCGTTTCACGCTTGCGGGGTCTCATTGGACGGTTTATTCCTGCGGGAGTCTCCGTGTCTGTTTGTCCGCTAGATAATGGAATCGAATCTAGGTTCGGTTTTCTCATTAAATAAAAAACAATCATTACTTCAAAGTACATTAGCTTGAGAATGATTTTTCTCCTTCCATGACTAAATCCGTTACAGTTGTAATCAAATTAGTGTTGATGCTTTGTACGTTAGCTAGATTATTGAGCTGGTTTCGATTTGAATCATGTCTTTTCATGTCTGCAGACTTAGGAAAAAAATAGGTGGCAACGACCTATTTAGTTCCATAACTAACAAAGTGAAGAAGAAGGTTTTTCTGCGTTAGAAATAGCTGATTGAGAATGGCCATATCATCAAGCCTCTCCACGACACTTAGCGGACAAAACCATACGGAGACTCCCGCGGGAATAAACCGTGGAGCGAGACCCCGCAAGGCTTGCCGAGGAGGCTCGCCAGGTTCCCGCAGGACGCGGAGTATGGTTTTGGTAGCGACAGCCGAAGTGCTTCATTTTAGTGAACAGATTCCTTCAACAGCCTACGAAGAGATGTGTTCAGACTGTCAACGATTGAACCGATCATGTAAAGTCAATTTGAGTATTGTATCGTCCTAAAATCAATCTCAATCAACGGTTAAGAGTCAATCATACTCTGCGAAATTTGAGTTATTTATAATAGAAAAAAACTGAAAGCACATTCCTGTCTAACTGTTCGCACCATCTCTTCATTCCTTTTCTAGCTCTTACGTCAGATTTTTTCTTTTTTCGCATATCCTTTTTATTCCCTTTTTATAACCTGGTTCTTAAATGCTAGTAGAGATTTACAAGCTTTTTTTCCCGTATATTCCAAAAATTTTTCGACAAAATCCTCACCTTTCACAACTGTGGATAAAGTTATTAACGACTTAAACCTTTAACACAACTCACTTTCTAACTATTAACAACAATTAACTAACAAGTTATCCACTGTCATTTGTGGATAAAACGAACGGTTGTTCTATCCTTATTTGCATGTTAGGATTATTTTAACAAATAAATTCAGTTTTTACTTTCTGAAATAAAAACTGAAACTGAGAACGTAGATTAAAATAAACATCTTAAAGGAGGTGACCTGTCACCCCCCTTGACAGGAGATCATGCATAACCTTTCCGATGAACTGTTGATTGAAACGTATTATAAAGCAGTTGAACTGAACTTGAATCACGATTTCATTGAATTAATTAAACTTGAGCTACTTAATCGTTCCTTAATGGACAAGATTAAATTAAGTTCTTAATTTTGACCGTTATAGCTCATCTCGGTATGGAGAAAAAGAGAGTCCGATTTAATCGCGACTCTCTTTTTCTAATTCTTCCACTTGCTTTGGCACTACTTTAATATATTGACGAGGTGGAAGACGTTCTTTTTTAACCCTTTCACCATTTAATTGCTGGATTTGAAAGCGACCATCCGCTTCATCCAAATAACGATTTTCATTGTCCATATACCAAGCCCCGATAAACATGATCGAAAACACGAGGAGGCATATAAGGAATTTCATTTGCGTTTTCATTCCGCCACTACCTTTTCTTAAATCAGGATTCACTTTGAAAAAATAAATATTCTTCTTAAACTTTCCCAAATCGTCAATAAATATACACATTTTTGGATGAAGAGCATCTAAACCCCTTTATTTAAGCAATTGTGGCTCTTTATCATTTATGAATCCATTCATTTACAATTGTCTTTCTACCTATATTAATAAAATCAGAAGTTGTTGGAAACACTACAGTAAGCATGTTTAATGCGTCATCACACAATTTAGGTTATAATTTACACTAGTGCGAAAAGAGGTTTCTCTTAAAATCGTAAAGGGGAGTATTACTAAAGGGCCCAATTTTACTATCAATAAATTTTTTAAGGAGGTATGTATGTGTTTACTGCTTTACACTGGGCTACGATTTCACCCTTATTGTTAGCCATCATTATTCCGTTTATTTACAAATATGCTCGTCAAATACATACGGGTTGGTTTGTATTAGTCCTACCAGTTGTTTTATTCGTTTATTTCATTCGTTTCTTACCAACTGTATCGAATGGTGAAGTGATAGAACAATCAGTTCCATGGGTTCCTTCTCTTGGGATTCATTTTAATGTTTATGTGGATGGTTTGAGCTTACTATTTGCCTTACTAATCACAGGGATTGGTGCACTTGTTGTTCTTTATTCGATTTTTTATTTATCCAAAAAGAAAGAACAGCTACACAACTTCTATGTATATTTACTGATGTTTATGGGGGCTATGCTTGGAGTTGTCCTCTCCGATAACTTAATTGTTTTGTATGCTTTTTGGGAGTTAACAAGCTTGGCTTCTGCCTTGTTAATTAGTTATTGGTATACGCGAGAAAAATCTCGTTACGGAGCCCAAAAATCAATGCTTATTACCGTTTTGGGCGGATTCTCCATGTTAGCAGGTATCGTTCTCCTCTCGATGATCACCAACACGTTTTCGATTCGTGAAATAATTGCTCAAGCTGATGTTGTGGCGAGCAGTGATCTGTTTATCCCTGCCATGCTCTTCATTTTATTAGGTGCCTTTACAAAATCAGCTCAGTTTCCTTTCCATATTTGGTTACCAGATGCGATGGAAGCACCAACACCAGTTAGTGCTTATCTCCACTCTGCAACAATGGTTAAAGCTGGAATTTACCTTGTCGCACGTCTGACACCAGTTTTTGGTGGAGCTGCAGAATGGTTTTGGATTATATCGATATTTGGTATTGTAACCTTACTCTGGGGCTCATTATCAGCCGTCAGACAAAAGGATTTAAAAGGAATACTCGCCTTTTCGACTATAAGTCAACTAGGTCTCATCATGTCATTACTAGGTCTTGGGTCCGCAACCTTATACTTTAGTGAAGGACAAAATGTAGAACTATATTTAACGGCTGTTGTTGCTGCCGTTTTCCACTTAATTAACCACGCAACCTTTAAAGGAAGCTTATTTATGAGTGCTGGTATCATTGACCATGAAACTGGTACACGTGACATTCGTAAGCTTGGCGGTTTAATGACAATCATGCCGATTACATTTACCCTTTCCTTAATTGGATTAGCTTCAATGGCCGGTTTACCGCCATTTAACGGTTTCTTAAGTAAAGAAATGTTCTTTACCGCACTATTGAATGCAACAGAATATGGCATTTTTAATATGGAAACTTTCGGTATGCTCTTCCCAATCATCGCCTGGGTAGCTAGTATATTTACTTTCCTATATTGTGCTGTGATGTTTTTCCAAACGTTCACAGGCAAATTTGAACCGAGTAACTTCAAAAAAACGGTTCACGAAGCACCGATTGGCTTATTAATTAGTCCACTCGTTTTAGCTTCATTAGTGATCATTTTTGGTTTCTTCCCGAATCTATTATCTAAATCAATTATTGAACCAGCAGTTGTTTCCATTGCTCCTAGCCTTGCTGGAAGCGAGTATTTAGATGTAGACATTTATATGTGGCACGGATTTAACGCAGAATTATTTATGACGATTGGCGTAATCTTATTCGGAACGATTTTATTCTTATTAATGAATAAATGGACGAAACTCTCGATTTATAAGCATGAACGCGATCCATTTAACCGTGTCTATGATGGTGCGTTATCAGGCCTTTCTACTGGTGGTAAAAAGTTAACTGACGCTTATATGAAGGATAACTTCCGCCAATATTTAATTTACATTTATAGCTTTATGGTTTTATTCCTTGGTTATATGATGATTAGACTTGATGTTATTGATCTATTCCCAGAGAGCTATGCTCCAATTGCTTTCCATGAAGTAACACTCGTCGTTGTCATGATAGCCGGCGCCATTACAGTCGCGATCGCAAAAACAAGGCTAAAAGCACTTATTGGAATAAGTAGTTTAGGTTTTGCAACAGCATTTTTCTTTGTCTTATTTCGTGCACCTGACTTAGCCTTAACACAGCTCGTTATCGAAATCGCTTCTACAGTCCTCTTTTTACTCTGTTTCTATCATTTACCACTTTTTAAAGAAACGGTGGATGAGAAGTCTGCTAAGCTTATTAACGGTATAGTTGCCACTAGTGTTGGGACTATTGTTACTTTGCTAGCCATTTCCGCTCATAACAATCGTTTATTCGAGCCGTTAACTGAGTTCTTTGTTAATGCGAGTTATGATGAGGCAGGCGGTAAAAACATGGTTAACGTAATCTTAGTTGATTTCCGCGGGTTTGATACATTATTTGAACTTGCCGTATTAGGCATTGCCGCTATCGGGATTTATGCGATGATAAAAGGCAAAGTCGAAAAGGAGGGGTTATAATGCATCCTAACGATGTGATATTGCAAACTGTGACTAAGCTTTTAGCTTTCATTATCGTTATTTTCTCCTTTTACGTCTTCCTTTCCGGACATCATAATCCAGGTGGTGGATTTATCGGGGCTTTAACAACCGCTTGTGCTTTTTTATTAATCAGTGTTGCTTTTGATATCGAAACAGTGAAAAAAATGATTCCAGTTGATTTTAAGACCATTATGGCAGCTGGATTGTTAATAGCCGTTATTTCAGGGATGATCCCCATCTTTTTTGGAGAGAATTTCTTATGGCAAACATTTGACTATTTTGATCTACCATTACTCGGTGATAATACAGAACTAGCGACAGCTCTTGTTTTTGATGTAGGTGTTTATTTAGTCGTTATTGCGGTTGTATTATCAATTATCTTTACAATAGGGGAGGAACAATAATGGAAATTTTAATCTCCATCTTGTGCGGAGTCCTCTTTACTGTTGGCACCTATTTAATTTTGTCAAGAAACATGACGAAAATAATTATTGGAACAGCTGTTTTGAGTCATGGGGTGCATCTGCTTCTCTTAACGATGGGGGGCTTAAAGTTAGGGGCCGCACCATTGCTGGGCTATGAAGAAGCTGCTTATTCGGATCCTCTTCCACAAGCCTTGATTTTAACAGCGATTGTTATTAGCTTTGGTGTGACATCTTTCTTACTTGTTCTAGCGTACCGAACATACAAAGTACATGGAACGGTTGATATGGATAAATTGAGGGGAATGAAAGATGATGAATAACTTAATTATATTACCAATATTGATCCCATTTCTGACCGCGATCATTCTTCTTTTTATTAGAAAAAGCGTCAAAGCTGAACGTATTATTAGCGTGTTATCAGGAATTGCTTTAGTCATTATTAGTGGATTACTTGTGAAAGAAGTGCTAGATAAAGGGGCTATCTCTTATGCCCTCGGTGGCTGGGCCCCCCCTTTTGGTATCGCATTAGTAGCTGACTCATTAGCAGCCTTACTTGTTTTATTTGCGAGTATTGTCGTCTTAATTTGTATCTTGTTTTCTATTCGTGGGATAGATGAAATTCGAGTGAAATTCTTCTTTTACCCACTCGTCCAGTTTCTTCTCCTCGGGGTCATTGGTGCTTTTCTAACGGGAGATATATTTAATCTCTTTGTTTTCTTTGAAGTATTGCTCATGGCTTCTTACGGATTAATTACACTCGGTGGTTCGAAAGCACAATTACAAGAGTCGATAAAATACGTTTTAATAAATGTTATCTCTTCAGCCTTTTTCGTTACAGCTATTGCCCTCTTGTATTCTGTAACAGGAACATTAAACATCGCTGATTTATCACAGCGTGTGGCTGAAGTTAATCAACCGGGTATTTTAACTGTTATCGCCTTTTTATTTATGATTGTCTTTGGGATGAAAGCAGCGATATTCCCATTATACTTCTGGTTACCAGGTTCATATGCCGCACCACCGCCTGTTATTACGGCTCTATTTGCTGGTCTATTAACAAAGGTTGGAATTTATGCGATTATGCGTGTATTTACAATCATCTTTTATCATGAGCCACAGATTACTCATCTGACCCTTGAAATCATTGCCGTATTAACAATGGTTGTTGGGGTCATCGGAGCGATTGCTTATCAAGATATGCAAAAGATTCTTGTTTATAATGTTGTAGCTGGTGTTGGTTTCATCATCTTTGGAGTTTCCTCCCTAAATGAGGCTGGATTATTTGGAGCTACTTTCTATTTGCTTCATGATATGTTGATTAAAGCGGCCCTCTTCTTATTAGTTGGTGCGATTATGATCATCACTCAAACATCGTCAATGAAAAACGCTAGCGGGTTAATCAAGCAATATCCGTTAGTCGGTTGGTCATTTTTAGTCGCTGCCTTATCGCTTGCCGGGGTACCTCCTTTTAGTGGATTTTTCGGAAAGCTATACTTGATTCAAGGTGGATTTGAAGCAGGACAATATATTTCCGTTATTATCATGATAATTGCCAGCCTGCTCATTCTCTATTCAGTTATGCGTATCTTCTTTAGCGTCATTTTAGGTGAAGAAAATCATGCTTCTCAGAACGAAAAAGCGAATATTAAAGGGCTTCTCTACCCTAGTATGATCTTGTTATTTTTATCATTTGTAATGGGATTTGGTGCCGAATTTATCGTACCTCACGTTGCAAATGCTGCCGAGACATTGCTAAACCCTGAAATTTATATTGAAGCCGTATTAAAGGAGTAGGTAAATTATGATGTCCTTTCAGTTACTCATTAATTTCGCACTCGCGGTAGCATGGATGTTTTTATATAACACATATGACCTTCCAACCTTTATTATTGGATATATTGTCGGTTTTGTTATCCTATTTTTAATGAGGCGAATATTTCCTTCAAGGTTGTACATTATCCGTGTTTACGGGGTGCTTCATTTAGGAGTTATCTTTATAAGAGAACTCATTCTTTCTAATTTCAGTGTGATGAAATTGATTTTAAAACCTAAATTAGATATTAAACCTGGGATTTTTACTCTCCATCTAGATTATAAATCTGATTGGGAGTTAACATTATTAGCTCTGCTTATCTCTTTAACACCAGGAACGGTCGTGATTGATATTTCACATGACAAAGAGCAAATGTATATTCACTCAATGAATATTGATGATTTAGAAAGTAGTATCGGTCATATTCAAGAGTCCTTCCAAAAAGTCATTTTGGAGGTGAGCCGCACATGATTAATGCACCAATTGACTATTTCCTTTATTTTGGAGCTGCCGTCATCTCATTAGGTTTACTTGGGGGGATTTATCGGATCATTAAAGGTCCTACTCCAGCAGACCGTTTGATGGCCCTTGATACGATTGGTATTAACCTGATTTCGATGACAGCTCTTATTTGTATGATTTTACGTACATCTGCTTATCTAACCGTTATATTATTAGTTGGCATTTTAGCATTTATCGAAACGGTGTCCATTGCGAAGTTTATTGAAAGGGGTGTTGTTCTTGAACGGAAACGTAACCATTGATATTTTGGTCGGGCTGTTTGTCGTCCTAGGTGCCTTTATCTCATTTGTCACAATGGTTGGGTTAATTCGCCTACCTGATACGTATACAAGAGCACATGCCGCCTCAAAGAGTGCTACGCTTGGTGTACTTTTAATTCTTATTGCGACTTTAATTTTCTTTTTCCCTGAATACGGGTTTGACGCTCGTATCATTCTAGGAATCATCTTTGTCTTTATTTCATCCCCTGTATCAGGGCATTTAATTAGTCGTGCCGCATACTTCTCCAATGTTCCTCAATGGGAGCATGCCGTACGAGATGATTTAAAGGAAGTCTTGCAAAAACGAAAACAACGTTATGAAATGCAACTCTCCAAGAAAAAAGGCGAGGAAGGCAAAAAAATGAAAGAACTCGAGCGTCGCAAAAGGGAAGAAGAAGAAGTAAACAAACCTGAGAACGGTTAATTAAAAAAGGCTTCCTCCTAGGGATATTTTTTCCCTTTGAGGAAGCCTTTTCTTTATTATTAGTTTATGCTTGGCTTTTTCGAGCAATCTTTTCGCCCATTTTTATATTTTGATTTTCTTGAATCGAATCAAAGGTAAGGAAATTTGGTTCAAACAGAAGAATAACGGTCGAGCCAAAAGAAAAATATCCGATTTCCTCTCCTTTCTTTAAATGAGTATGGTCATGAGTCAACTCGATGGAATTAATGTTCATCGCCCCCACCTTCACAACAACCAATGATTTTTCCTCGACTTCCAATTCAGTCAAAAGCCGATAATTGTGCGATAGTGGCTTTTTCCCGTATTTTAAGCCCATTTCATTGACTGGGTAAGAACGACCTCCTAAACGCCATTGTCGCTTTATTTGACCTGCTACAGGGCTATGGATACGATGATAATCCTTTGGGCTTAGATAAAAAATAATAAACTGCCCCCCGACATAGCGTTTCGCTTCCCCTTTGTCTCCTAACATATCGGTTAATGAATAGGTTTGGCCCTTCACCATAAATTGGCTCTGCTCATTTAGTGCACCAAATGTGGCAATTTTCCCATCTACTGGACTGACAATCACATCTTCCTTAGCCTCAACTGTCCTACTTCCAGCTGCTAAGGACCGAATGAAAAATTGATGTAGACTTTTATATTCTCCAATGGGTTTGGCTGCTTCCGCTACATTTATTTGGAACGTTTTCGCAAATTGTGGGATGATAAGCTTACTCATCTTTGACTGAGCAAATTTCTTTAACATATTCGATTGAAGTTTAGAATTACTTAATTCGACAAATGTCCTAAAGATTCTTTGTTTCAACAAGCTGTCCTCCGTCTTCATTGATAATTATTTTGACGATGTGCTTCCTTTTAGTAGTGAATTTACTTCTCATATGATAAGATTATATTTTAATAACGTATGTAAAAAAATGTACGCTGTTAGGAATATCCATTAATAACCATTATGAAAACAAATTGATAAACTATTACTGTCTTACTATTTTTTTGTTTTCATTTATTATGATTTTCAAGGAGTGAAATAGATGTTTCTTTTACAACGCCTTGACAATACCAAAAAGAAACTAAAAGGACAAATCGCCAATGTCCTGACTCTATTAAATCTTAGTTTAGGTGCATTTGCAATCCTTTATACGATACAAAATCAATTACAACTTGCTCTGCTATTTATTACAATTGCAGCCGTTTTTGATCGATTGGACGGAGCCGTTGCCCGTAAATTAAATAGTACCTCTGAGTTAGGAAAACAATTAGATTCTTTGAGTGATATGATTTCATTTGGTGTTGCCCCTGCCCTTTTAATCCATCAAGCGATTTTATTTGAATTTGGATTTGCTGGTGCCTTCTTTGCTATTGTCTTTATCGTATGTGGAGCTATTCGTTTAGCTAAGTTTAACATTACTGAAGCAAATGGTTTCTTCTATGGCCTTCCCATTACAGCAGCTGGCTGTATACTCACGATTATGACTCTTCTTGTGGCATACATTCCAGAATATGTGTTTATGATCAATACCTTAATTTTAGCCTTTCTTATGATTAGCCCTTTTAAAGTTAAGAAGATGTAAGTCTCGTTTACATCAGCGTCAAAATTAGTTTTTATTCGACATTTATCAAGAAATATACGAATAATTGTCAAAAACGGTGGAAATATTGGCTTAATATGAATGATTTTCCTTCGAAAGGCTTGACAGTAGTAGGCTTGGAGAGTAAATTGTAAGTGCAGGCTAATTAACTAACAGATAAGCACTGCTAAAAACGTAAGAACGAGCTTTAGTTTTTCTAGAATAGAGGAACAAGTTTTTTCTAAACAAGGTATGAAAGGGAGTTTTTTTCATGAACAAAACAGACTTAATTAATGCAGTATCAGAGCAGGCAGACCTTTCTAAAAAGGACGCTTCTAAAGCAGTAGACGCTGTTTTCGAAAGCATTACTACAACACTAGTAGAAGGTGGAAAAGTTCAACTAGTTGGTTTTGGTAGTTTTGAAGTGCGTGAGCGTTCAGCTCGTAAAGGACGTAACCCACAAACTGGTGAAGAGATTGAAATTGCTGCAACTAAAAACCCAGCATTCAAACCAGGTAAACAATTAAAAGACGCAGTTAACTAATGATGTTAACTAAATCGGAGCAATGGATTTATCCTATTGCTCCGATTTTTTATTTAAATTGATTTTCTATTATTATCGTGAATCGCTTGTTTTCCTAACAAAGGTATGTTAACTTTATGGGGAACTATTTAATTACATACTCGTTTAAACCACTAGGGGTGCATAGTTGCTGAGAGAGGCCTAATTTGGTGCCTTAACCCTTTTACCTGATCTAGATAATACTAGCGGAGGGAAGTGGATCGAAGGACCTTGAATGATTGAGACGTGATATTGTTAATCGTCGCTCTCCTTTCTAGATGAATTTGATCATGTTTTTCATTTATACTAAAAAACAAACACTTCCAGCCGAATACTCGACTGGGAGTTTTTTTATGCTCTTCTCTCCATCCTTCTATTTAAAGTTCATTGTTAAACGAGAATAAACGGAGGTAATAATATGAAACTTTCAGAACGTTTATATGAAAAAGCACAACCAATTTGGGAACAGAGCCACTCCCACCCATTTGTTCAAGGGATTGGAAACGGAACACTCGATATTGAAAAGTTCAAATTTTTTATGTGCCAAGATTACCTTTATCTAATTGATTATGCTAGACTTTTTGCCCTTGGTAGCTTAAAAGCTCATAATCTTGAAACGATGCAAACTTTTGCGAAAATGCTCCATGTCACGCTAGATGAAGAAATGAGCCTTCACCGAGCTTATGCGAAACGTTTAGGGATATCAAAAGAAGAACTGGAGGCAACGAAACCAGCTCCTACTACACTTGCTTATAGTTCTTATATGCTTAACATCGCTCAACGTGGCTCATTAAAAGAGCTTCTAGCAGCCGTAATGCCTTGTGCTTGGAGCTATTATGAAATCGGGAAAAAATTAAGTGAAACCCCTGGTGCGATGGAACACGTTTGGTACGGAGAATGGGTCACAATGTATCAGTCGCCTGAATTTGGCGAAGTTGCCGAGTGGCAAATTGATTTGCTCGACCAATTAACTGAATCAAGCTCTGAAGAAGAATTACTTGAACTGGAGGAAATCTTTTTAACAACGAGCCGTTTTGAATACATGTTCTGGGATATGTCCTATCAGCAAGCGATGTGGCCACTCCATGACTGATACACAAGTCTCTTTTCAAAATGTCTCTTTTCAATACGCTTCCTCATTTGAAGAGACGATACATGATTTGAGCTTTTCAGTAGAAGCTGGCGAATTCGTGAGTTTCCTCGCTCCAAGTGGTGCAGGTAAAAGCACGATTTTCCGATTGCTGACATCGCTTGAAACACCGCAATCAGGCACGATTTTCTTTAATGGCTCTCTCCTTTCAAACAAGTCAAATCAAATCGGTTATATGCCACAACGTGATTTGTTGCTTGATTGGCGAACGATTTTAGACAATGCTGCCTTGCCACTTGAACTTCAAGGTTTCTCCAAAAAACACGCTCGGAAAAAGGCTTTATCCTACTTTGCTGACTTTGGGTTAGAAGGATATGAGCACTCCTATCCTGTACAGCTCTCAGGTGGCATGAGACAGCGTGTCTCTTTTTTAAGGGCGATGTTAAGTGGGCAGCAAGTTTTATTGCTAGACGAGCCGTTTAGTGCCTTAGATGCAATGACACGTATTGCGATGCAGCAATGGCTTTTAAGTATGTGGAAGAAATGGCACATGACGATTCTCTTTGTCACTCATGATATCGATGAGGCCTTGCTTCTTTCTGACCGCATTTTTCTATTTCAACAAAAACCATTGTCTTCTTATCAAGAAATTCGTTTAACAGACACTAGGCCACGACTTATAAAAGACGATTTGTTTGAACTAAAGCAATCGATTGTTGATAAATTACTCAAAAAGGTGAGTCTATGAACACAAAAATAAAGTTCAATCGCTGGTTATCGGCAGGCGGCCTCATTTTCTTTCTTTTACTTGGCTGGGAAGCGTCGGCTCAATGGGTGAACCAACCTTATTTATTTCCATCACCTTCACAAATATTTATCAAAATGATTGATTTGCATCATGTTTTATTTTTTGTCCATCTTCCGGCTACTCTTTCTGTTATGCTCATTGGTTTATTTTGTTCGATGATTTTAGGTGTGGCTCTTGCTTTATGTATGAATAAATTCAAAACACTTGAACAAGCGATCTATCCGATTTTAATCGTCTCACAAACAATTCCAATCATTGCTCTTGCCCCTGTTTTTGTGCTTTGGTTTGGTTATTCGATTTGGAGCAAAGTCCTTGTGACGATTTTAATTACATTTTTCCCGATTACCGTTAATACTTTTGATGGCTTGAAATCTACATCAAAGGAACAGCTCGAATGGTTTAAAACAGCAGGTGCGAGTAAACGAGCCATTTTAACCAAACTCTATATTCCCTCGGCCCTTCCCTCCTTTTTTTCGGGAATGAAAGTGGCCATTACGTTAAGTGTGATTGGGGCAGCAATCGGAGAATGGTTAGGAGCAAATGCGGGCCTAGGTTATTTCAGCCGCCGTATGATGACTCAATTTGATGGGGCTGGCGTATTTGCCCCAATTGTTTGGCTATCCATCTTAGGATTAATCGGCTTTTTACTCATTACCTTACTAGAATATTACTTATTAAAATGGAGGCATATCAAATGAAAAAGGTTTTTTTATCACTGTTAATTGGTTTTTCACTTTTCCTAGGAGCTTGTCAGGCTAATTCCAACTCGGAGCTAGAAAAGGTTGAGATTATGCTTGATTGGTATCCAAATGCGGTACATACGTTTTTATATACAGCTTTAGAAAAAGGCTATTTTGAAGAGGAAGGATTAGATGTGAACATTGTTTTCCCTGCTAACCCTACCGATCCAATTTCACTAACAGCAGCTGGTTCAATTCCATTTGCTTTAAGTTATCAACCTGATATTATTTTAGCTCAAGAAGAGGGATTACCGGTTACATCCATTGCTCCAATCGTTCGTAGTCCACTTAATCATGTACTGTTTTTAACAAAACAAGGCTACGAGCGTCCAGCAGACCTTGAAGGAAAAACAGTTGGTTATCCAGGGATTCCCTTAAATGAAGCCTTATTAAAAACGATGGTCGAAGCTGATGGCGGTGACTTTTCACAAGTTGAAATGATTGATATCGGTTTTGAACTTGGGGCCTCCATTATTAGTGAACGTACGGATGCGATTATCGGAGCGTATATCAACCATGAATACCCTGTTTTAAAACATGAAGGTCATGATATTCAATATTTCAATCCTGTTGATTATGACGTGCCTGTCTATCATGAGCTCGTTTTAATTACAAATGAAGCGATGCAGGAAGAAAAACCTGAAATTGTGGAAGCTTTCTGGAATGCGGCTGAAAAAGGCTATCAAGATGTCAAAGCAGACCCAGAACAAAGCCTAGAAATCCTATTAAACAACCAAGATGAAGCCAACTTCCCTCTCAACAAAACGGTTGAACAAGAGAGCTTAAGTATTTTATTAGAGAAAATGGAAAGTGATACGGAAGCTTTTGGTCATCAAGAGGAAAGTCAATGGCAGGAAATTCGCGAGTGGTTATTGCAATCACGTGAATAAGGGCGGTGTTCCTTTTAGTGGAACCTAATTATAGGAGCCTATGGAGCTCTACTGCATGATGCTAGACTTTTATTGTAAAAGCTAAGCGACCCGGCGCATATAATATCTTAACTTTTTTATAAAGGTGGGAATGATATGCCCGGGTTTATTGTTTGGATTTCGATCGTTATTGAATGGATGGCAGAGCATTTCTTTTGGTGGATCCTTTAGTCATTAGCCCCTACTCAAACCACATATATATTCTATCTGCACCTCCTCGTATGATATCAAATAAAGGAAGTGCTTATCTATGTCCAAAAATCCATTAACGCCTGCCCCATTAAACTCCCTATAGAAAACGATTCTTCGGTTGCTTCTCCTACTTCTAATATAGGGCTATGCTTCGAGTGCTGGTGGAATCATAGCCGCTCTATGATTCCCTTTGCGACTCTGATTCATGGGCTTTTGACTTCATTCGAGCTCTATGATTCCCTTTGGCACTCTGATTCACATGCTTTTGACTTCATTCGAGCTCTATGATTCCCTTTGCAGCTCTGATTCATATGCTTTTGACATCATTCGAGCTCTATGATTCCCTTTGCAGCTCTGATTCATATGCTTTTGACATCATTGGCGGCGTATGATTCCCTTTGCGGCTCTGGTTCATATGCTTTTGGCATCATTGACTCCCTATGATTCCCTTTGCAGCTCTGATTCATGGGCTTTTGACTTCATTCGAGCTCTATGATTCCCTTTGGCACTCTGATTCATGGGCTTTTGACTTCATTGACTCCCTATGTTTT
>NZ_ALPT02000011.1 GCF_000292245.2 Alkalihalobacillus alcalophilus ATCC 27647 = CGMCC 1.3604
GCTTTGACGGAATTACGGTGCGTATTATCTGGAATACGTAATGAAATAGACGCGTTGAACGAATTACGGTGCGTATTATCTGGAATACGTAATGAAATAGACGCGTTGAACGAATTACGGTGCGTATTATCTGGAATACGTAATGTCATTGCCGCTTTGAACGAATTATGGTGCGAATAACTAGTGACGCAAATTAACAGTACGTGACTTCAACAAATGATATTGCAAATAAAAAAGCTACTCAAAAGCTCTTGATGAACTTTTAAGCAGCATACATATTCCAGCACTTAATTCTAATCCTTTAGTTTCATTTCCCATTAAAAAAGTCATCATCATGTCCTTCGAAAACATAACCAAGGGTCACAATAATAACATGAGAAAAATCTATGGAAAGCTCTTACCTTTATTCACAGCTGATAATTTGCTCTAGTCAAATAGGCGTATTTGATACAACATCCTTACTTTTTTTATAAAGAAAAACCGTTAACAATAGTTGACTCAAAATGATTAGGAAAATCGCTAGTGTTGCTCCACCAAAAAACAAAAGAGGATCCTTTTGAAACGAGTAAAAGAACCAAATTACTACAAGCAAAACATTTACAACAAAGTTAAACAGAGCAGTATGAAAAAGATAGGGAAATAATTTCTTGTTTGTCTCAATTCTTTTGGCACCTAAGTGATAACTGACGAAAAATGAAATCAAATAACCAAGGACAAAAGCGAAATAAGCTAAATCAATAGCTGTCATTTTGAATTCCCCCTTATTATGCTCCTTTTTTATTTACTTGTTTTGAAGACTTGTACAGAATGAAAGTTTATAAATTACTTCTCCATCCATAGGTTTTTCACCTGCTTCTCTATGAATATATCTCTTCTACAAACTACTTAATCTCTATTAAGCTTATGAACGTTTTGCGATAATCATGAGTGATTTCCATTAACTTATCAACATGAAAGACTTATTTTATAACCAGCCTGTTCCTTGACAATGTATTTCCCTCAACAATTAGTGAGCCTAATGGAAATAACTTAAAGTAGATAAAAAAGCCGAATCTAAAAAACATTAGACTCGACTGCTTGTTATCACACTTATTCAGGCAATTGTTTCACCATTTTGACAATTTCTGCTTCATACTGCAAATGTTCATAAAATTGAACCGCTCTTTCATTGCCTGTAAAGACATCCAAGACAATTTGCTTAAACCCTTTATCTTTTGCCCATTCTTCAGCAGTATTCATTAACTTTTTTCCGACACCTTTTCCTTCTCCTTGAGTAGAAACGGCAACAGAGGAGACATAGCCTTGAACTTTTCCAGTAAAATAATCTTCACTTGATCCAAGTTCAATATACCCCATCAATTCCCCATTATTTTCTTCCGCCACAAATATTTCTGTTTGAGTAGACCTTGGCTCCAATGACTGTCTTGCAATTTCAAACTGAACCCTTTTCATCTGTTCTTCATCTCGATAGCTCATAAGCTTAAAATCACTAAAGCGGCTAGATAATTTTAAAATAAACGTTCGATCTGTTTCTTGGTACGGTCTGATTTTCATCCATGTGAGCCACCTTTCATCTGTCATTCTTTAACAAATAAATATTTCTCGTCTATCTTACCTTATTTAAGGAAGCTCGTTATCATTCTAGAAAAATAATGATAGACAAAAAACGACAGAGCTCAACAGTTCTTGAACAGGTAGCGTCTGACCTATTTGCTTTTCACAAAACCCCTTCTC
This sequence comes from Alkalihalobacillus alcalophilus ATCC 27647 = CGMCC 1.3604, assembly GCF_000292245.2. Lineage (GTDB taxonomy): Bacteria > Bacillota > Bacilli > Bacillales > Bacillaceae_D > Alkalihalobacillus > Alkalihalobacillus alcalophilus. Next base: position 1,735 of record NZ_ALPT02000011.1, read on the forward strand.
CTCAACAAACAACCAAAACAGTTGAACCGTTTATCTGTCCAATCTCCCAATATATTCTGCTTGTGGTCGATAAATCGTATTAAACTCGGCTTGCTCTAACACATGTGTCGTCCAACCGACAATTCGACTGGCTGTAAAAGTTGGTGTAAAAAGCTCGACGTCTAACTGGATTGACTTCATAATCGCTGCTGCGTAAAATTCCACATTCGTATACAGAGCTCGACCAGGTTTAAATTCTTCTAATAACCTCACAGCCACTTGTTCCACATGAACAGCTAAATCCAATGAAGCATCCTGTCCTTGTGATTGCTGTAACTTTTCTTTTAAAGCAACAGAGCGTGGATCATGTGTTTTATAAACACGATGACCAAATCCCATTAATTTTTCACCTTTTGTTAACTTTTCTCTAATAACTTTATCCGCTCTTTCTTTAACAGAAATTTCATCGAGAAGGTCCAAGACTCCCGATGGAGCTCCACCATGCAATGGTCCTTTCATTGTGCCAATCGCCGAAGTCATTGCTGAAACGAGGTCTGATTCTGTCGATGCCGTCACTCGTGCCGAGAAAGCTGAAGCATTTAAGCCGTGTTCTAATGTTAATATCATATAAGCTTCAAGTGCTTTTGTGATCGCAACAGATGGTATTTCTCCTGTCAACATATATAAATAATTTTCAATATGATTCAAATGTGACAATGGTTCATTGTACTTTGTCCCCTTCATAAAATGGTAACGGTAAGCAATAATAGATGGCACCAGGGCACTGATTTGAATCGCCTGATCTAATGTTGGTTTCCACTGAAATTCATTTGTTCCTAATAAAGATATAGTTGTTCGTAATACACTCATCATATCCATATTCCGAGGTAGGGAACAAATCCATTCCTTTAACTTTGGTGACAGCACACGATCCTGTTTCAACTTTTGTTCTAATTGAATAACCTCATCTTCTATCGGTAACTTAGCGTACCATAATAAATAAGCAACCTCTTCAAAGCGATAATTGTTTGCTAATTCTTTTGCATCATATCCACGGTAGATTAACTTTCCCTTTTCTCCATCAATATCGCTAATTTCGGTTTGTGTAGCAATAACTCCTTTTAAACCTTGATTGAACATAATTGATTTCCTCCCTAAATGTGAATAACCCTTCAATAAACTCATTTTATATCGTATAATCGATTAATAAAATTAAATAATATTAATTAATTTAATTAAAAATATTAATTATAGGGTGAATTAGATGGAGCTCACTTGGCTACAAACCTTTATTACCGCAGCAGAAAACCTTAATTTCAGAAAATCAGCAGAACAACTGTTTATTTCCCAACCATCTGTTACAGTCCATATTAAACAACTGGAAAAAGAGTTAGGGACGCTTTTATTTGAACGAAATGGAAAGAAGCTAAAGCTTACCGAGGCAGGAAGAAGATATTATCTCCATGCCAAACAGCTCGTTTCAATTTATAAAGAGGGCATTTCTGACCTTCAATCATATAATCAAGGTTTTTCCCGTAAGCTAACGATCGCCATTTCTCCATTAATTGCTGATACGATTCTTCCTTATGTTTTAAAACAATATGTAAAACATTATCCAGAGGTTGAGATTTCAGTAAAAATTATTGAATCGGTTGATATTGAAAATGCCGTCCTAGAAGAAATAGTTGATATTGGTTTTTCTTGTTTAGAAAGCTATCATCCACAAATAACGAATCAATTACTTTATGAGGATAAAGTTATTTTTGTCGCACCACATGATGGACAAGATTTTGAATCTGCTCTTCCCCTAGATGAAGAGGAACTTTTATTAAATAACTATCTCCTCACCCATCATCACCCTGGCTATTGGAATGAATTAATGAATCACATCAAAGTCTTTTACCCTTCTACCAAAACAATGAAGGTTTCACAAATTCATATTACGAAACGGTTTATCGTGGAAGGTTTAGGTGTGTCTTATTTGCCTGAATCTACTGTTCGCCGTGAGCTCATGGAAGGTCGTTTGCTTGAAGTCGAAACGTATTCCTTTCCTTTACCAACAGCAAAAACCTTTGCTGTGATGAAATATGAACACCAGCAGCAAAGGGATTTTTTATCCTTTGTTTCAAAATACCGTTTTTAATTCGGAGCGACTTTTACCTTAGCCATTTCCTTTTATATATGTAGACGAATGAGTTGCAGAAGCTTTTGATAAAAGCCTTGATCATGTGGAACAAACTGCTCAAGGCTTACTTCTTGTTCAATCCTTTCCATCTCTCCATCAACTGTTCTTTCAAAACCTTCTACTTTTAGATAGTTCTCATTTTTTAAACAAAGGTTTTCAAAATCATCTAAATATGCTCGGTAAACACCTGACACTTCTTCTTCCTGCAAATCAAAATCGCTCCATGAGCCAGCAAAAGTATAAAGAAAAACGTGAGCTATTTCTTTATCGATAAAATTTTCCTTTGTTGCACAATAATCAAGAACCCCAAGTGGAATGAGGTCTTCCATTTTGACTTCTATACCAAGCTCTTCATGAACTTCTCGAATTCCATCATTAATTGTTTCTCCTGCCAGCAAATGACCGGCGGCCGTAATATCAAATAGCTCCGGGTAATCTTGTTTGAGCTTACTTCTTAATTGAAAATAAATGACCGGTTTGTCCGCTTCTTCACCAACGAACCAACAATGAAAGGTTTCATGCCAATAACCAAAACGATGCACCTCATCCCGTGACTTGATTCCCACTGGCTCTCGTATATCGTTAAAAACTTGTAAGTATTCCATCTCCAAAAAAACTCCTTTTGCTATGTAAACCTTTTTCACTAAAAAATGCTAATTGGAGCGAGTGACATTCCTTTTCCATTATTAAAAAAATCGAATTCTTTTTTCTAGTTCAGAAGCAAAATGTCGATATTTAATCACTACTTCTCTTATGTTATCATTATGTACAATATGTATTGCGTATGTATCTACTTCACTTTCTTCAACTTGTCCCGTATACATCTCCTCGAGTTGCTTTTTCGGATTCGTATTACGAGGAATCTGAGCCTCCGCAATCGGAATAAACACGTGACCTTCATCGCTATCTACTAAAACATCGTTTGTCAAAAAACCTCTCTTAACATTACTCTGTTGGATTTTAACTCCTAAAGGAATTTCATTATCATTAATTAATACTTCTACAAACCGAATATTCCCGATTCTACTTTGATTACCTACGGATACGATTTGAACCTGCTTTCCATCCAAATGGATAGGGAGACTAGGTGTAGCAATTAATGGGGGGCGATTTGCCATGTAAAAAAAGGCTCCTGCTGAAGCTATTAATAAGACAAATAAAATGAATAAAACGTTCTTGCTTTTAAACAACCACTCTTCCTCCTTGCATTATGTTAATTGAATTCAATCCCCAATTTGATGCTACAATCATTTAGTTAAAACCCTCTTAGTCAATAAAAGTTATTATTAAGACCAGACTCTTCTAATAGTAGGACTTTCTTTCTGTATTTCTAGTACAAAAACATCCGGATTACTCAGCTTTTGCCACTGCTCAAAACCAAAGCTTTCATCAAAGTGATTCAAAATTAATGACAGGGCCCCTCCATGTGTAACGACAACAGCATGATTAACACCCTCGTCCATTATAAGACTTTCAAGAACAGCCATCACTCTTATCGCTGCTTCGTTATTAGATTCACCGCCTGCAAATTTCAAATCCCTATCATCATATGTATCTCTTAATCTTTCAAACCAGTCAGGCATATCCTGCGTACTTAACACTCGTTCTCTTAAATTATTTTCGACTTGAATCGTTTTCCCCTCTTGTTCACAAAAAGGTTCAATCGTTTGTAAGGCCCGCTTAAATGGACTAGAAACGACTCGGTCAATATTCTTATCAGAGAAAAAATCAACTAACATCTTCGCTTGCTCAATACCCACTTCCGTTAGTTCAGCTTCAGGCTCTTGACCAATAGCTGAGCAATGACGAACGAGATAGATTTTTTTCATTTCGGCTCACTCCTTTCCTTTCATAAAACTATAAATCTCAACAATAATGCTCCCCTTTTTGTAACTTTTATTCACTACCTTATTATAATGTACCTATCCACCTCACCAAAAGAAAAGAGATAAGATCTCCTACATGAGACCTATCCCTTCTATTCTATCCGATCTATCACTCTATAAAAAGTAAATTACTCAAATTTTGATTGTTTAAACTGTTCCTCCATTGCCTTACCAACCTCATCTAACCAAACTTCTTCCTCTTTCGTAAAAAAATTCGGTACTTGAAACTCAGCCTCAGACATAACAAATTCTACTTCAAATTTTTCAAATTGCTCAAGTAGTGCTTCTTTATCCTCAATGTTTCTTGTCATGATATCGGTCATCCGAATTACCACTTGGAATGCTTCGTTAGAATTTGGTGCTACCCCATTTTTCATTAACTCTTTTATCGTTGCCAACACATCAAGCATTTCCATATCGACTGCTTTTTGTTGTTCTTTTGGTAAATTAAAAAACTGTTCAACTAACTCCCTAGGCATATTCTCCTTCATCCACTCTTTTTGCTCTTGTTCATGTTCCATTTGATATAACAAGGCACTTAAAACGGTCCATGTCACAGGCTTTCCCTCTTTAATTAAAGTTTGTACGTGCTCTACCGCTTCAATTGCCTGATTTAATTCATTTCGCTTTTCTGTTAATAGTTGATGCTGCATCGGAAGTGAATTTTCAAGTTTGGCTAAAGCATCCTCATCTTTTCCTAACAACTCTTTAATTTCTTGAAGGGAATACCCGATAAACTTCAAGGATTGGATTTGTTGCAATTTCGCCAGTTCAACAAGTCCGTATAAGCGGTGTCCTGTTTGATTTTGCTCAGTAGGTATAAGTAAGCCAATTTCCTCATAAAATCGTAGTGTCCTGACTGTGATCCCTGTTTTACGTCCAAATTCGCTAATCGTATAAGTTGGATTTCCCATACTCATTCCAAATCACTCCTTTGTTAAATCGCACTGCCTGTTGACCAATATATTTCTTACATTACCATGTGACGTTACGGAAGGCACAAGTGCTAATGAACGATTTACAAAAAAACTGTGAGAGGGGGCTTTTTCTTGAAAAATTTACTTCCAGCCTTATTTATGTATGTAGTCGTCTGTATTATTGCCGTTTTACTTCCCGCACCAGAAGGGTATAACACTTTCTTTTGGAAATTAATTGTTGGTCAAGTGTATGCAATTCCTGCTTTTATTATCGTCACCATCATTACAGTTTTTGTCATTAAGAGTAACAAAGCCGTTACAGACGAGGAAGATGAATAAACCTTAACAAAAACAGATTTGAAGCCTATTTCCATCTAAATCAAATAAGTCAAAAAAAGTATTCGCCCCCACTTGAACAATATCAGTAACAATAACATCTTGTTTCCTTAATTGACGATGTACTTTTTCTATGTCACTAAAAAAAGATTGGATAAACTGAAGCACTCGCTTTAACTTCTCCAACCTCGATTGTAAAGGGAACATGAGAGTTACCCACCTTTAAAATCGCCTAATCGTCCTCGCGATAAATGACGTTAAGCTTCAGTTTATCTGCATACCAGTTTAGCGAGTTATCTAAATCACTTACCGTCACACAAATCGTATTAATCCGGTCTAACATTCACACCACTCCAACAAAATGCTTTTCAAAATATCTTTTTGTTTCCTCATGTGTTAACAAGGCTACTACTTCACTTTTATCGACCAAACGAACGGAACTAATTTCACTATCAATGGGTACGAGTGCTTCTTCACCTTTAAACTCAACTAAAAACATCGTCGTCTCTTGTTTCTCAAAGCCTATTTTTCTCTGAATCTCACTTGGAAAGACAAACTCAATTTTTTCATCAAATGACTTCATGATTTTATAACACTCAGAGCCTGTTTCTTCTTTTAATTCACGTAAAACCTCCTTTTCTAGATTTCCATCCTCTTTCTCTACCTTTCCTTTCACAAAATCCCATTCACCTACAATCGCTTCTTTCCCGTTTTTCGTATTGATTTTGGTTTTATGGACGAGTAAAAACTGTTCACCATGATAGACTATCGCTCCAACTGCTTGTCTAATTTCAGTCATATGTTCCTCCTCATAGTACCTTTTTGTTAAAATGAGTCATTGAAAATTGCTCAGTTATTACTTGCTTTCTGACTTCCTTAAATCCATTTTTCTTATAAAAACGTATAGCAGGCTCATTCATTGTTCCTGTTGCAACGCTGATGATCTCAAGTCCGTCCATTTCTTTCTCAACATAAACAAGAAGTGCCTGGGCAATGCCTTTTTTAAAATGTCTTGGATGTGTAACGAGCTTATGAATGTCGAGCACTCCCCTTGTCCGTTTACATGTAATAAATCCGCAAAGCTCTGCTCTTTGAAAATATCCATAATAGGTTTCCTTTGATTGCTGCAACTGCTCAAGTGTTTCCTGAAGCGGAGGTATTTGTTTAAAATTAGTGAGCTCAGCTTCAACTTGATAAGCCGCTTTTTGTAACTTCAAAGCCGTTTCCGCCTGGAGTTTATCTTTGAGATCGATTAATTTAATCATGGTGCAACACTGCCTCCCACTTATCCGCTAGCTGCTTGAGTGATTCAAAACGATTTTGACGGTCTTTCTCCACAGCCTTTTTCATCACTTCAAATAAAGATTTACTCGCTTCCCACTTAACAAATGAACGATCCAGTTCTCCACCTAATAAACAAAAAGCCATTGCACCAATATTATATACATTCGTTCTGCCGTCAATTTCACTCCCTAATTGAAACTCCTCTGGAGACATAAACCTTGAAGAACCCCATAAGCGACCAAGATGATTAATAAAAGGCTTTTGCTGGTAATAATCGATGTCACAAATTTTCAGCTGCTCTTGCTGAAAATCATACATAAGGCTGCCATCATAAAAATCAATCGCAACATAACCCTTTTCCTCAACATGAACATGAAATTGGATGATTTCACTCATCACCTTAATTCTTTCTGAAACCGGAAGTTGTTTAAACCGATAAAAAGGAGAGTCTGGATGAGTGTACTTTTCTGTTTTGGCAAACTCACCTTGAGGATACAAACCCTCCCCTTCAAACCATTCAAATATAAGAGCATACCCTTGACCAATTTCACCAGAATCAATTAATCGAACTAATGAGGAATGTTTTAATGTTTCATAAATCGGAACAGATTCTTTTAACTTTCGAATCGCTTCCTCGATATCATCAGAAAACTTCAGTGTGTTTGCTCCAGCATATTTGATAAAAAATTTCTTTCCAGCTTTTTTTACACCAAAACAAATATTGCCCGAATCTTGTTGATCAAATACTTTAAATACTTCTCCATAATTTGTAATCCAGCTAAAATCATGATCTTCCTTTAAGTGAAATTCGACTCCATCCATCGTTAAAGAGACTTGATTCATGCTCTGCTCCCTCCATCTGGAACTTAAATTATTATGTACAGCTTACCATTCGTATCTGGCTGGATCTTTCTTATAATCTCTCAATTCTTTTTTATACTGAAACATCCTAAAAATAAAGGCTGTCCAAATACTCCCAATGACAATCATAAGTGGGGCGATAACAGCAGAAAATAAACCTATTCTATTATAATGGCCATCTTTTATATCCAACCATAACCCACCATACACTGCAATTCCAATTAAGGTCATAAGAATTGGCAGAGTAACCCCTGGTTTATACGTTCTTTGAAGGAGACTAAGAGCTTCTTCCCTATTCAGTTTTTTATTCATTTTCAGTCCCCATAAACATAGCCTAAAATAGTTAACTAGACATAGGCTTCTTCATGTTTTCCTTTCCTAAATATTCATCTAAAATATTTACCTCATAAGTTTTAAGAAATGAGGCTAACCGCTCTTTATGGCCTCTACCTTCTTTTGTCTGCTCAATTGATTGTCCATTTTTTAAAGGCAATCTTCCGTAGATTTTCCCTGGCTGAATCAAAATACCTTCATCTGTAACATTTTCAGAAATATTGATTTTGTTCGGTTCAAATAATAATGTATCGATAATTTTTTTTACCTTTGGAATGGGCGATTCGAGAAGCTTTGTAGTCACCTCAGAATCAATATAAAAAGGAAAATCGACTTCTGGTTCAGGCCAATGGAGCTTGACCGCTTCTGCTAACAAACGATCAACAGCTAACTGTAAAGGCGATAACATCATTTGATGATCATTGTAAATGAGTTCAAGTAAACAACTAACCGTTGCTTCATCAGCACTTATCCCTTCATTTGAACAGCTTATTTCTTCTAAAAGGGAGTAGACAGATTGATGAATAGTACCGTTCATATAATTATCACGGAAAAAGCTATCTAAATGGTCAAGCCCAAGTACTTCCACACTTCCCGTTAATGGAGATTGCGAATTAAGCAATTGAATAATATCGTCTGGTTGAAGGTTTACTTTATTTAAGATCTGAGCAATTTCGTTACTTTGTATGTACTGATTTGCTAGTTGATGGTGATTAAGCTTAAGAGTTCGCTCAACGGCATGTGAAAAAGGTAAATGCCCGATGTCATGAAGAATCGCCGCTGCTCGAAGTGGTAAATCGTTAGGAAAGAAATGAACAACAAGTTTCCAAACCCCGACTGTATGCTCAAAACGTGAATGAATTACGGGAGAAACAAAGGCTCCCCCACCATAGTGAGCTAAATGCTTTAAGCGCCTGACATACCTTGAGGAAAAAAGATCATTTTCCCAGTCTAGTGGTTGTATATGAGGATAGAGCGGTTCATTAATCGTTATCATATCGTCTCCTTCATTATCCGAATTGGAAGAATATTCATTATAACAATGGATCTAATTTTGTGTAAATAGCCAGAGTTATTTCCCCCTTATAATACTACTCCTTTTAGATTTATATATTTCTGACTTTTTGTTAATAATCATTGACTTAATGTTAAGTATTATTTACAATTTGTATATATTAATTAACATCATTTTCATTTATTAGGAGGATCTGATGCTTCGAAATCGTGTAAAGGAATTAAGGGCTCGACATGGATTTTCGCAAACGGAATTGGCCAATCGTGTTGGAGTGACAAGGCAAACGATTGGTTTTATTGAAAAAGGCGATTTCTCCCCTTCTATTGCCTTATCTTTACGGTTAGCAAAACATTTAGAAATAAAAGTTGATCAATTATTTTGGTTAGAAGGAGAGGATACAGATGAAATTAAGTGATTTTCGCGTCCAAATTCCTTTATGGAATGCTGTTTTAATGATTTTTCTTATGATTTTTATGTATGGGGTCGTTTATTATACCGATATCTTTTTCTATAGGATGGATGAGTTTGTTCAAATCATTGATGGAGAAGTCGTAACAAATTGGAACATACCTGCTTTATATGCCATCATCATTGGCTTTGTTCTTATCACCTTATTTTTAATCATTTATGCAACCAGAATAATAAAACATAATAATGAGAATCCAAGTCAAAAAATCGATGCTCTTAGCTTAATCAAACAGGCAGAATTTCTTGAAGATGATGAAATGCTTCAAAAAGTAACCGAAAGAGCGACCAAAAAAGTCTATATCTTATATACCCAAGCAGTACCACTACTTATTATGCTGATGATGTTTCCACTCAATCGTTACTTCTTTATTACATTCGGTTTCCTAATTATCATCGCTCATAATTTAATTTTTTATCGTGATGTTTATAAATACATTAAAGGAACATACAAGTTTTCTCATCAAAATAAAAAAGCACCTCAAAAGAGAGTCACTAAAAAACCGGTCATCATTACAACTGTTGCTGTGCTCTTGATCATAAGCTCGCTAGTCACATTTAGACTATTCCAAATCCATCAGAATCAAGAAGAAAATCTAGCGAAGTTTGAAGCGTGTTTGAATGAGGGAGCTACAGCTATTTATCAAACGGAAAGCTTATTTTCTTTAAGCACGGTGACATGTGAGAAAGAAGACTACTGAAAAAGTCTCCTCCCTAGCTTGCCTTCTATATTTAGGTGCCAAAACAATATAATACTTACAATCCCACTTTGTATGTGCTAAACTATTAGTGTCTTTTGACATAAAACTCCTCCAAGTGCTTGATATTCTGGTTGGCGAACCAAAATATATTTTAGCACCTTGTAGGAGTTTTTTAATACCTCGCTATAAGCTTTTCGAACCCTAATTCAAGTCTAGATTTTCACTTTCAAAAAAAGAAGGCGAAGATACCAAGCATTAAATAATGACCCCCTCTATCATAATAGGCGAGTCATACAGAGGCTCCCGTGGGCTCTAGTGGCAGGATCGCCACGATGAATTGGATTTATCTTTAATAATCAGGTAAAAGTAAACCCATAATCACATAAGCAACAAGCGAAATAGGAAGAATTATAAATAAAATTCTGACGAGGAAAGATGATACATTATAATATTCTGCAATTCCACCACACACGCCAAGTATAACTCGGTCATCATATGATTTTCTTAATCTCATAACCATTTCCCCTTCCTTTTTAAAACTTCTAATTAGATTTACGTAATGATTATTAGAAAGGTTGCAATTATTAAATTCATACAGAAAACACCCCATAGGTTACCACTACGTTACAGAGTGCTCGTTAATACCACCTTACAAACGGCTACTTTTTGGATGCTTTTATAATAAATGTTGCGGGGATGAGCTGTGCTTTTTCCGTCGAGTACCACTTATTAGGCTGAGTCGGCGTATGGTCATTAGGTAAGGCTACATCATCAATCACCTTCTCAATTGTAAACCCTGTTTCGATCAACGTATTAATATATGTACTAAGTTTACGGTGATAAATGACGACCTCTTGATGCCAAGCCTCATTTAATTCTGGTCCTTCGATATTATATGACTTGTTCAAGATATAGCCTACTTCTTCATTATAAAATATTCGATCGTGCATTGGGTGTTCCCAGCTAAAGACAAAAGTACCGCCGCGTTTCAAATAACGATATATATTTTCTAATGTTTGTTTTAGATTGACCGTCCAACCTAATGCATAGATCGAATAAATAATATCAAAATAATTATCAGGAATGCCCGGATTCTGTTCCATTGGACTTTCAAACAGTTGCACATCAACTTTCTGATGTTGTAGAAGAATCTTTGCCGTCTCAATTTGTTTCTTTGTAAAATCTATTCCCCATAATTCCTTTGCCCCAGAATCACCCATATATTGTAGGGAATGTCCACTCCCACAACCAATATCCAGCACCTTTTGTTCATAAATGTTTCCTAATAATTGAAGCTCATTTTCCGTTGGTGCTAATGGGCCATACTCTGGCAATGCCGTTCTTCCAAAAAATCGCTCAGCGGCTTTCTCCCAACTATTTTTGTTCAGTTCAAGAATACCTCGTGTATCTTTCAATCATCCTCCCCCCTTTCTTGAGATCGTATTCGATAAGGCATGCGTTTTTTCCTTTGCTTAAATGCCAATATAAACCGTAAAAACGCCAGCACAACATTTCCTTCGTTTTGTTCCAACCACACTCTTTCAAACCTAATAGTCATATGTCCTTTCTTATTAAAAAGTCTTAAGTACCTTTTCCTACTTTGTGAAAACAGAGCCTATGTCCAAGCACGTTTTCCCTCTTTTTTAATATGCTTTAACGTGCTAGTTAATTTATGAAGCTATATTACAAATGGCTTCCACCTATTTTAAGGGAGGAATTTACTTGAGGAATATATGGTTTAAAACAGTAATTACTATTTCAACCTTGCTTTTCTTTACAACTGGATGTAATTCCATTACAAAAGAAAATTTATTGGATGAAATGAATGAAACTGCCGAAACGATTGAAACCTATATTGTAGAAAATAAGATTTCCGTACAAGTGACAGAGACAAATGGACATGTTCAAGATTATGGGGGACTGACGGTCCAAGGACAAATTGACCTTAAGGAAAGCAAAGGCTTTATTGAGATGCAGGAGGATTATATTACAGAGCAATATGAAACTTTTGCTTACTTTAATGGTGATGAGCATTTTGTGAACTGGCTCGGAAACGGTTGGTATGATGAGAATTGGACGACCGAGCAGATGCATTTCTATTTTCTTACAGATTATAATCTTGTCATTGACGCAATTAATAGTGTCACGGTTCCAATAAATGCAGACTTTGAAGAGACTAGGGACTATTATTTACTTAACTACACTGAATATAACGCCGAAGCCTTCGAAAAATTCGCCCAAATTTTAGGGTTTGACTTATACGAAGATGTAATTAAAGAAATGCATCTAACCATACAATTTCAGAAAAAGCCATTCGCTCTCCAAAAACTTGAATTCACTTTAATTGAAGAAGCAAACGGGGTCACAAGAGAAGCCGTTATGGAAATCGAATTCCAGCGAGTTAATGAAGATTTTGAAATCGAAGTACCGTATGACATTATCGGTGAAGAAGATCAATTATAATACTAAAACAGGCTACTAATTAAACCTTTTAGTAGCTTGTTCTCTTATCTGTCTATAACCTCAATGAATTTTCACCTTAAGCACCTTAATATCTCGGGGCATAAATACGATCCGTATCCAGGTCAATCACAAAATCTACTTCAAGATCTTCATCAGCTACTAACTTCTCAAAGCTATGAATACGGCAAAAAAGGTTAGGCAGGTCCTCTAATTGACAACCAGTGCTTTTCACTTGAAAATACTTTTGACGAAGCTGCTTCATTGTACACCTTTTTCCCTTTAATAAAACCCTCTCTTTAAAAAAACAGCCATCTACCTCTATAATCAATCTATCACACCTTCTCCCCTTTTCATTCACTTTGCTAGCACGGTTGTTAGTTATAAATATGCTCTTTATCATCTAGCTCAAAATTTCTTAACCTATGCATTACAAAGCTGATCTTTCTATTTAAACAAATATGATTAACCATGCTAACCATAGTGGTAATATCATGACAATAACCGCCTTTAATATCGTCATCCCTTCATATCCTTTCAGCTTTAAAAGAAAGGCTGTCACGATTATATAAACGGGGTGAAAAAAGGTCATCGCTACTAACGAAATCACCACTGTGGACGGGAGTATATCAACGATTGAAGAAATAAAAAACAGCACTAAACTAATTTCCAAAATAAACACAATCGCATAACTAAACCAGAACATTTTTGGTAATGGTTGATTCATCCTATTGCTCCTTTTCTTTGAACTAGCCTTCTTATTAGTTTGCTGTTTGCAACTAAGCTTTTGTAGGATCGTTTGGACGGCGTTCCTCTTCCTTTTTTACACACCAAGCCCGGCCAAAAATCCACAATGTCCCAATTTTGTTCAAACACATCCTTACTATTCGCTGTAAATCACGCTTTCTCCTTTTTTTCCCAACAAAAAAAAGAAGCAGCTCACAAGAACTACTTCCGAATAATTCATTTTATACAAATAAACTTAAAAGTAATACAAATGCTAAACCACTAATGGAAATAACGGTTTCTAATACTGTCCATGTCGCGAATGTCTCTTTGATCGTTAAACCAAAAGATTCTTTAATAATCCAAAAACCCGTATCATTCACATGTGAAGCGATAATACTACCTGCTCCTGTTGCAAGTACCATTAAAGCAAGGTTGACATCTGAGCCTTGCATCATTGGAATAACGAGACCCGCAGTAGTTAAAGCAGCGACTGTCGCCGACCCTTGAGCAACTCTTAAAACAGCGGCAATGAGCCACGCTAAAATAAGAGGAGAAATCGTGCTTCCTTCAAAAATTACTGCGACATAATCACCGACTCCCCCATCAATTAATACTTGCTTCAAAGCACCACCGGCACCGATAATCAACAGCATCATTCCGATTGTTTTAATCGAATTCTCAGCCGATTTCATAACATCTTTCATCGGGATGTTTCTAGCAACTCCCATCGTATAAATCGCAAGTAAAACGGATAATAACATAACGGTTGTTGGAGCACCAATCATGGCAATTGCATCAAAAAACCAACTGGCATCAGCGAGCGATTCTTCTAATAATGATACGACAGTAGCCGCTGCCATTAAAATGACCGGGAATAAAGCGGTAAATGCACTAATGCCAAATCCAGGTGTATCTTCTAATTTAAACTGCTTCGCATCGCCAATTTCAGTCATACTTCCCCCACCCATTTTCTCAAAGGCAGATGGAATGTATTTTTTAGCCACTTTTGTAAAGAGCGGACCTGCAATAATTGTCGTAGGAATCGCTACAATAAAACCATATAGTAAGACCATCCCAACATTAGCCCCATACTCTTGCGAAATAACGGTTGGACCAGGATGTGGCGGTAAAAATCCATGTGTCACTGATAAGGCTGCTACCATTGGAAGCCCTAAATATAAAATCGGCATTTTAACTTGTTTCGCAATTTGATAAATGATTGGAATTAATAAAACCAATCCAACTTCAAAGAATAGAGCAATACCAATAATAAAGGAGGCAACCACGACCGCCCATTGAATATTTTTTTCACCAAATTTATGTATTAATGTCATCGCAATTCGCTGGGCCCCTCCAGCATCTGCAATTAATTTACCGAGGATAGCCCCTAAACCAAATACAAGGGCAATTCCTCCTAATGTTCCACCCATGCCTGATTCAATCGATTTAACAATATCAGCTAAAGGCATTCCAAGTGCTAAAGCAATAAAAAACGCGACAACGATTAATGAAATAAACGTATTAATCTTAAACTTCATGATTAAGATTAATAAAACCACAACACCTAAAGCAACAATTAATAAAGGCATTTTCTCACTTCCCCAAGTAAAAGATTATTTATCTTCTTCAATTTTTCGTTGATAACGGGCAATTTGTGTATATTCCGATTCTAATGTGCGAGATAGATTGATAAATATTGGAATTAATTCTCTATATTCCTCAACATGTTCTCGTTTTGGCTGATGCTCAAATGAATGACCAACCAACTCTTCTACAACATCAAGACTATCGACTTTACCTAAACCATATAAGCCTAATATACAAGCACCTAAACACGATGATTCATAACTTTCAGGAACTAAAACCTTTTGATCAAAAATATCCGCCATCATCTGTCTCCATATTTCAGAACGAGCAAACCCTCCTGTTGCTTTTATGCTTGTTACCTTTGAATCCATCGCTTCCATTAAAGCTAAAAAGACCGTGTATAAATTAAAAATAACGCCTTCAAGAGCAGCACGAATCATATCTTCTTTTTTATGACTGAGAGTCAGGCCGAAAAAGGAACCACGTACATCAGGATTCCAAAGTGGTGCACGTTCACCTGCTAAAAACGGGTGAAAAAGTAAACCGTTTGAACCTGGTCGAACCCGACTAGCAATTCTTGTCAGCACCTCATACGGATCAATCCCTAATCGTTTCGCTGTTTCTACTTCACTCGCCGCAAACTCATCTCGAATCCATCGTAACACCATACCGCCATTATTGACTGGTCCCCCAATCACCCAATGATCATTGGTTAAGGCATAACAGAACGTTCGACCTTTTGGATCGGTTTTAGGTTTAGGAATGACGGTACGAATCGCTCCACTAGTTCCAATTGTAATCGCCACTTCGCCTTCTTTAATTGCGTTAACACCGATATTAGATAAAACGCCATCACTCGCCCCAATGATAAAAGGTGTTGTATGTAAAATCCCCATCTCACGAGCCAACTCTTGATCACAACCAGTTAAACTCTCCGTTGTCGGTACCAATTTTGATAATTGGTCCGCGGTTATTCCCGCAACTTCAAGGGCTTCTTCATCCCAATCTAATTTCTCTAAATTAAATAAACCCATGGCTGAAGCAATAGAATAATCGACAACATATTGATTAAATAGTTTCAAAAAGACATACTCTTTTATACCTATATATTTTTTTGCTTTTAAGGAGATATCTGGACGGTCATTCGTTAGCCATGTAATTTTACTTAAAGGTGACATTGGATGAATTGGTGTCCCTGTCCGCAGATAAATTTCATGACCATTCATTTCCTCTTTAATTTTCCGCGTCCAGCCCTCACTTCGGTTATCAGCCCAAGTAATACAATTTGTTAAAGGTTGATCGTTTTCATCGATTGCAATGACAGCATGCATGGCACTACTAAAAGAAATAAACGATAAATCTTCAGGAGTGATTTTTGACTTTTTCATTACTCCCTTAATTGACAAAAGAACAGCATGTAAAATATCATCTGGATCCTGCTCAGCCGTAGCACTGTTAGGAGTATATAACTCATACCCATTGTTTTCCTGGGCAATAATTTCACCTGTTTCTCGAAATAAAACAGCTTTTGTACTTGTCGTACCTATGTCAAGGCCCATCATATATTTATGTTTGTCCACTACTCTCGCCTCACCCTCTAATATTTTCCATCACACAGACTTTTCAACACGTAAAAAAACGCTTACTTTTCTTATATAATCAACCCGAATATCTACTATGCAAGAGATCGGATCACCTAACTCCTATAGCGAATTATTATACGTCTTCCCAACAAAAAATTCTACTATTTTTAATTAAATGATAAATTAGGAGGACATGCTAATCCATGTCTCTCCCTTATTTTTTTACTTCTATAAAATCTATCTTGATATTGATTCTATCCGCTCTCCTAACTTTTTTAACAGCCTATCTCACCTGCGAAAGTCGATTAATTCGACCACCTTCTTTATGCCTAGGGCACTTATTAAAAGTGACAACCGTGGTCCACTTTTCTCATTTAATAAAAGTTTGTAAATGTTTTGGAATAATGCTTTTTGATTTGCTTTCATTTCTTTTTTGTCCTCTTGAGCACATATCGCATAAATGTGAGTCATAAGTGCCTCAGCAGGTAGTTCAATATCACCTTTGATTAAATCAACAAATTTTTGTAAGTGTTCTTGCTCTTGCCTAGGCAAAGAAGCATAATACGTTTGATTCGGCTGTTCATTCACATTGATTACACGGTGCTTATTATATTTTTTTACCCATTCCTCAACCCGATCACTCACCATTCGTAATTCATCTAACGAGTATTTCTCATCAGCTGTATTTAACACTCGCTGCAAAGCGTCCAATTGAAAATGAACAAGTGGGTAAATCCCTGCGATTTGATTAAAGCTTGGCTCTTTTGTGTGCACTTTAGCACAAGCCAACTTTAATGCAGAAATGATAAAGTCATCCTTTAGTTGACCTTTATTAAATGCCAATTGATACCTGTCAAATTCAACATAATTTCTTAAAACATCTTCATCCAGTCCAATATGAAAAGACATCTCTGGCTGATATTTAGCAAATAAGAACAAAATTAACTCTGGCGAATAAATTTTGAACAAATCATCAAGTGTTAGCACATTTCCAGCTGAGCTAGACATTTTAACATCTGCTCCTTTTAAACGAATAAAATCATAGGCTGCGTAATCAGGAGCTTCATATTGAAAAATCTCTTTAGCTATAACTTTTGAGACGTTATAACTCCCCGTCTCAGAAGAATGATCCCTCCCTCCTGGTTCAAATACGACATCTTCCAGTTTCCAACGCATCGCCCAATCCACTTTCCAATTTAGCTTTATTTGATGACGGTTTGATAGTATCTTTCTTTGATTCCGGGTACAAACACAACGATAAACAACTTCTCTTCTCTCCAAAACAACCATTTGAATATCAGTTGAATCCTTACCACAATCCTCACAATAAAGAGTAATTGGATAAAACTCCTCCCTTTCCTCTTCTTTTTGTTCACCCGTTTTAAATTGCATTAAAATATCATAAATTTCTCGTCTTTTTTCTACTGCTAACCAAATATAACTTTCATAACGGCCAGAACGATATTGCTCCGTTTGGTAAATAAACTCCGGATCAATATCAAACCTTGTTAAAGAATGCTCGAACTGCCACTGGAAGTATTCGGCGTAGGTGCTCTTTCCTAAAGGGTCAGGAACGTCTGAATAAGGAAGTCCAATATATTTTTCATAAGAAGCTGGTACATTTTGTGGAACTTTTCGAAAGCGGTCAAAATCATCCCAAGAAAAAATAAACCTCGTTTTTTTACCATAGCTCTCTAATGCTTTTACAACAAAATAAGTCGTTACTACTTCCCTAAAATTCCCGATATGAACAGGTCCAGACGGACTAATGCCGGAAGCACAAGTAAATACCTCTTTCTCTGGATACTTTTCGATTAATCTTTCTGCTATTTTATACGCCCAATGCATTATCATCACCTCAGCTCATTTTTTACACTCTTTCCTCTTCAACTTTTACAAAATAAAAAACTCTCACCACCCAAGATTTTCATCTTGAGGGCGAGAGTTCAGATTTCGCGGTACCACCTCAGTTTACTTATTGATCGCTCAATAAGCCTTATCAGGTACGGCTTTATTTGCGATACCCTATCCCGATAACGTGGGAGACCGTCGTAACATCCCTAAACTTTAAAAGTATAGTTCCATACGAAGCTCAGAGGATTTTTTCAAATAAGAATTCCCACCCCTCTTCTCAGCAACCGAGGGTCTCTGTCGTTTTCCTTCTTATCTACTCGTCTCGTCATAGCCAATAATATTATGAATAAATTACCAGAATTCCAGATTAATTTCAAGTTTTTTTTAAGGATACCTATTTAACAATAATCAAAAACTTCCAATAGAGCTCATTTTAATCAGATCGATAATTTAATGCTCATAACTATCAAAGAACATTTTTCATCATGATGTTGCTTACATCATAAAAATTGTATATAATTGTATTTAGATAATTATCTAAATATCTAATTTTACAATCTTTTTTAGGTGGCGAAAGCAATGAATGACGTATTTAAAATTTTAGCAGATCCGACAAGGCGAAAGATTTTGGAACTTTTAAAAGAGCAAGATTTAACAGCAGGTCAAATTTACGAGCACTTTACTATTAGCAAACCTAGCATTTCCCACCATTTAAGTTTGTTAAAAAGCGCTGATTTGGTCGTGGCCGAGCGAAAAGGTCAACATATTTATTACTCAATCAATACAAGTGTCTTTCAAGATATTATTCATTGGGTTTTACATTTTCGCGAAAAAAATTGAGGAGTGGTTTTATGAAGAAGTACTTTATTCAAGTTACGATGATTTTGGTCACGCTCATTATTGGTTTTATCGCTTACCCTAATCTTCCTGAGCAAGTTCCACTTCATTGGGGGCTAAACGGATTTGGCAATGAAGTTCACAAATTATTTATGTTGCTGTTCTTTCCAACTTTAATGGCTTTTACACATGTCACAATCTCTTTATTACTTAAAGGTCATAAGGGGATTCGTAATCAAAAAACCTTACTATTTATTGATAATGGGATGCTCATATTATTATTAATCTTGCAATTGCTCTTTTTAGCTTCGGGATTAGGGTGGTCCTTAAACCAAAACTTCTTTATCGGAATTCTTATTGGCTCCGTTACCCTTTTAATTGCTAATTTTATGCCAAAATCAAAAACGAACTTTCTATTTGGACTTCGAACTCCATGGACTTTAAAGGATGAACGAGTCTGGCTCAAAGCAAATCGATTCAGTGGAAAACTATTATTTTTTGTTGGTATACTTATTGTCTCGTTATCATTTATTACTCCTAAAGAAATTGCGATGATTAGCTTGATTTTAATTCTTACAGCAGCCTTTATCGCCACTCTAGCTTCTTACATCATTTACCGAAATATAAAAGCATAATAGTTGATCATAAAATCGAGTGGTTTTTTGCCACTCGATTCTTAACATTGACTATAATCTTCACCTACTCATTCTCTTCTATTTTAAATGTCAGAAAAACTTTCACGAGTACAATTAAACCTAACACCACTGTAATCATAAAGGTAATCGGATCTCCAGAAAGGTTAAATTCATCCACAATAATCCCTTGTTGAAACAACAATATCGCAGCAATCAAAACCGTTAAAACAGAATTTATTAAAATCACATAAGTGCCTTTCCACTTTTTTTGTCCGAATACTAAATATAGAAAGTTTAGAATAACAATGAATGATATAACAATATAAACTGGCCGAAATAAATCAAAAGTTCCAAAAGTCTCATACATCCTTAACTACACCTCTCTTACTCCCCGCTTAATTCTTCTAACAAAATTTCTAATTGCTCTCGGTCATTAGTATAAATGTCATCATATTGATCGATAAGTGCTTGAATTAACCATTTCATATCTTTTTCACTTGAAAAAAAGCCGCTTTGAATAAAACGATAGTACGCTCGATATGGATTCTCCTCATCATAATCAGCCGCGATATTTCTTATTAACTCAAGATACGATTGATATTGATTATGCTCAAAAGAATCGAGCCCTTCTGCCATTATGTTAATCGCTTGCTCTAAATCGATCACAAGGTAAGCACTTGATAGATAATAATAACGATGTAAATTGTTCGGATCTAATTCCAAGGCTTTTTCATATGCAGCGACTGCTAAATCCGGTTGGCTTTCTTCTAAATAAATCGCTCCTAATTGCTGGTAAGCTTGGACCGCATTCGGAATTGTCTTGATGATTTTTTCTAATTTCTCGATCTTTTCCTCCGCAGTAAAGTCTGCTTGATGAGCAAAAAGCCATTCATTCGCAAAGCGATAAGCCTCAAAAAACTCTTCTGCATAGCTTTTTAATGGTTGACCAACAACTATTTCAAAAGCTTCCTCTACATCCTTTTCAAGCATTTCATCATATAATAGGACTAAAAAATCATTGCCTACCGTTTCAAACAATGTATTTAATAAAGCTCCACTTTGCCCATAAATGTCATAAGGAACGACTAAATGCTCGTCCCACCCTTGCTCATAATTAAAAGCGTCAAACTCAGCCACTTGAAATCGAGGATCAAACTCAATCTTTTTTTCCTCCCTCTCTAAAGCAACACTAACCCCTTCTATTAACCAATCAGGCGCATAAACTCCATCATCAAATGAAAAGTAGAGATGATGGATATACTCATGTGCTAAAATGCGTTCATAAAACTCTTCGTCAACATTTGTTTTAATCGGCACGTGAATAGATTCGGAATAAGGTTGATAGACTCCATAAGCATTCGAGTCCTCATATGGTAACTGATAGGGGTGCTCATAAAATACAACTGATACAGGAGAATGATACTGTTCACCAAAATAGTCCTCCCACTCCCCTTTACGAGCGTCAACCATTGCTTCAAAATCGGCAATAGCTTCCTCAGCACGAGCTAAATCCATATTATAATAATAAGTGAATTTACCATTAGTAATCTTCGGAAAATCTAAATAGCTATCATCATGCCAATCACCACTTATAATATAAAGATAATCTTGGACTAATGCGATTCTCTCTGCTGGCCCAGCTACCTCTGTTCGACCATATTGCTGTTCATACAGGTCATTCAATGCCCCTTGCAACCCTATAAACAGCATACTCACTCCGATAAAAATAGCCGTAAATAATAATAGATATAGATTGTTATACCATCTCTTTATCGGATGAAAGGGTAATCGAAAAAAACCAATTAAGGCAAAAATAACGACAAATAAAGCTAAACTACTAACCAGCTCACCGAAAAAAAGCAGTACATCATAATGAACAAAAAAACTTAAAATAACCCAAAGCACAATACTTAAAATGACCGCTAAAACAAACCAACCAGTACTTTTTAAAAATGGATGCAACGTCTAATCCCCTTTAAAATTCTCTTACTTAATTCCATTCGACAAAGACGCTCTTATCCCTCTTTTTACCTAGTCCTAACTGATACTATCGAAACCAGTCGACTCTTAATTTACCAATTATATTCAAATAACGGAATCATTTATATCCACCTCTACTAAAAATAGTTCCTTTCCAAAAATATACTACAAAAGCAGCATCACGCATATGAAATTTCGAACTTTTTCAACAATTCAACTCATAACCTTATGATATAATCTTTAAAAAAGAGAAGAGGTGCAATCGCATGTCAAATGTAGAATTTATTAAGCTACAGAAGGAAATGTTTACTCTCTTTGCGACTAAAAACTTTGAGGAAATTCATCGGTATATCGATAAAGTACAAACTTCTTTCCCAACGCGATTAGACAAAACCCTCTTTTGGACAGCTTGTGCCTACTCCTTACAACAAAAAACGGACGAAGCAATCTCAACTTTTTATCAAGGGCTAGAAAAAGAGATTTGGTGGAACCCAAACCTTTTAACTAATGACCCTGATTTACATAATCTCCAAGACGAAAAAAAATTCCAAGAACTTTTAACCAAATGTGAAGATATTTATGAGACCGAAAAATTAGCAGCTACTGCAAAATGGAACACATATGGTAACCCTGAATCTAATACCGGCATCTTTACGCTTCATTGGCGTGGTTCAAGCAATCAAGACTTTGCCCCATACTGGCTAGATGAAAAAACAGAAAACTATCATTTTGGCTTTCTACAATCCTCTCAAATCTTTAGTTACAACTCTTATTCATGGGATAACCATGTAACTTCCCTAAATGACATTACCTATTTTTACGAAAAATTTGATCAAGAATATAAGCATCCAAACCAAGTTTTTGCCGGTGCATCCCATGGTGGTCACTTAGCGATTGAACTTGTACTCAAACAAACTTTTCCAAAGGTAAACAAATTCATTGCTGTTATTCCAGCCATCAAAGATGTCGACTATTTTGAAACCTTGATTAAATCAACTCTCCCTACAAATATTAAGGGTTACATCATTACCGGGGACGAAGATCCTTTTTACCAAAACACCTTACAATTAATAACCCTTTTTGAAGCTTATCAAATCGATTGCCAATTTATTGTGAAGCAAGGGCTTGGGCACTTTTTCCCTGATGATTTTACTAGTTTGTTGTCTATTGCTTTAAAACAATTGGCTTAGCACAGAGATGTTTTTATAAAATATTTTTAGATTACTTTTAGTTGCACTTATTAATAGGGACTTGAACAGTCCAATGACGCCTTCACGAAAAAACTAGCGAGCTGAAATTCCTTTCATTCGCTAGTTTTAATTCAATTCTAGTATTCTTTTTTCTATATAAAAGCTTTTTAACCTTTGTCACAACTTTCTCAACAGTAAACCCATTTTCTCTAATCACTTCGTAGTGCAACTGATTGTAATATAATCCATTACAAAAACTTTCCTTAATAATTGGATTTTATAAATTGAAAAAAGCGGTTATCTCCACCAACCGTAATAATTGAATGAGATTCAAATCGAGCCGACGTCTTCTTTATTCCATTTAATAACAAACCGTCCGTAATCCCAGTTGCAACAAAAAAGCATTTATCGGATTGTACAATTTCATTCAATGCAAAAACTTTACCTGGATGATCAATGCCCATTTTTTTACATCTCTCTTTTTCTTCTTCATTGTATGGAATAAGCTGTCCTTGAAAATCTCCCCCCAAACATTTTAAAGCTGTGGCGGCAATCACCCCTTCAGGAGCTCCTCCAATACCTACGAGCATATCAATTTCATACCGATCAAAAGCCGTCGCAATCGCCCCAGGAATATCTACATCATGAAATAATTTAATTCTTGCCCCTAAATTTAAAACCTCATTTATTAGTTCCTCATGTCTCGGTCTGTCCTGAATCATGACCGTTAATTCCTTCACTTCTTTACCTAGTGCCTTCGCAACGGAGTGCATATTGTCTGTTAATGACTTATTTAAATCAATATAACCCTTTGCTTTAGGTCCAACAGCCATTTTTCTCATATACATATCTGGTGCATGAAGTAAGCTCCCTCTTGGTCCTCCTGCAATGACCGTTAACGAATTTTCTTGTCCCTTTGACATTGGTGTCGTTCCTTCAACTGGATCAACAGCTATATCTAAATACGGACCACGGCCACTCCCAAGCTCCTCGCCAATATAGAGCATCGGTGCCTCATCCATTTCTCCTTCTCCAATGACAATTTTGGCATTCATATCGATCGTATTCATTTGTGAGCGCATCGCTTCTGTTCCAGCACCATCTGCCTCATTTTTTTGCTTCCTGCCAATCCATGGATACGATGCCACCGCTGCTTTTTGTGAGACAGTAACAAACTCAAGAGCAATTTTTTTTAAATCTTTTTCCGTTAATATCGGCGTTTCAATATTCATGACTTACCTCCTCAACCAAGAATATTAATACAAATTATTTTATTTTTATACATTATTAATTATAAATTATCCCTTCCTCTAAAATCACATCGAGGAAAAAGTCTTATGATTAATATAGGCTCCATCTTAATGAAGGAGCCTATAATTTGTCAGCCATCTACTATGCTACTTGACTAGTTTTTAAAGTTTGTAGAAATGTTTCAAGCATTAAATAGGCAGAAGTAGCACCAGGATCTTGATTTCCGATAGAGCGTTCACCTAAACGACTAGAACGACCTCTTTTTGATAATAAATCCTTTGTAGACTCCATACCTTGTTTAGCCGAAAGGACGGTTTTTGTAAAATATTCAACAAAAGACATATTGTTTTCATAAGCAGATAAGCTTTCTAAAGCAGGATGCAATGTGTCAACCATTGTCTTATCTCCTACTTCGGCTTGACCACGCTCTTTAATTCCTTTAATAAATTCAATCCAGAAGTTTTTTAAATCTTCTTCTGTTAGTTCAGATTTATTTTGAATCGCCTTTGCTCCCTTTAAAAAGCCTGTCGCGTATAATGGACCAACGGAAGAGCCAACTGCACTTAAGAATGTACGCCCAGTCGTAATACAAATACGGGAACAATCACTTTCTTCCTTTAACTCATGTTCTAGCTTTTCATTTACTGCTTGCCAGCCAATTGACATCGTCACCCCATGGTCCCCATCTCCAAGTTTACGGTCAAGCTCACATAAATAATCTTTGTTTTCTTCCATTACATGAACCACATTTTTTAAATAGGCTAAAAGATCTTGTGCTGAAAAATTCATCTTTCTTCCCCCTAAAATTTACTTTTGTACAAACATTGGACAATCTGCTGAATGGTCAATTAATTCTGCTAATTCATCATCTAATTTCATAATGGACACAGATGCACCACCCATTTCAAGTGATGTACTATAGTCGCCTACATAAGATCGGTGAAGGTTAATCCCTTTTTCCTTTAACATTTCGTTTACTTTGTTAAACATAATATATAATTCCATTTTTGTCGTTGATCCTAAACCATTTACTAAAACTACGACCTTTTCCCCTGATGAAATCGGCATATCCGTTAAAATATCCTGCACTAAACGCTCGGTTACTTCATCAGCTGTTTGAAGCTTCCCCTTTTCTACACCAGGTTCACCATGATGCCCTAACCCTATTTCCATTTCATCTTCACCTAATTCAAAGCTCGGTTGACCTGTTTGCGGGAGAGAACATGGTGTTAAGCCAACCCCCATGGAGCGAGTGTAATCGTTTGCTTTATTAGCAACACTTACAAGTTCATTTAATTTATAGCCTTTTTCAGATGCAGCTCCGGCTACTTTTGTGATGAAAAATTCTCCTGCAATTCCTCTCCGCTTTTCTTTTTCTTCTATTGGAGCAGAGGCAACATCATCGGTTACAAGAACAGTTCCGACTTCAATACCATACTCTAAATCAGCCAAATCAGCAGCCATGCCAAAATTCATAACATCCCCTGCATAATTTCCGTAAATATATAAAACACCTTCTCCTTTATCAATCACTCGTGTAGCTTCTAAAATTGGGTCTGGGGGAGGAGAAGCGAAAATATTACCTACTGCGACGGCATCTGCCATTCCATCTCCTACATATCCCATAAATGCTGGTTCGTGACCGGAACCACCGCCAATAAGAACACCTACTTTACCTTCAATAGTTGGTTTTGCTGTTACAATGGAACGTTTATTTTCTTCAAGAAGCTTGACATGATTTGGATGTGCTTTTATATAGCCTGAAATCATTTCATCTACAACATGATTTGGATTATTTATTAACTTTTTCATTATTTAATTACCCCTTTCAAGAACTCCTGTTCCTTATCATTAATCTGTTTAACCTTTCGAGCAGAATTATCACTTGGGGAACCTGATTCTAAAAAGACCTTTACAATTTGTTTAGCTGGCTCTATCCCAATAACTTTTGCACCCATCGTCAAAATTTGAGCTTCATTGCTTTCTCGAGCTCGTTCAGCTGAATAAGTATCATGACATAAAGCCGCACGTATTCCTGGTACTTTACCAGCTGCAATGGCCACTCCGATGCCAGTTCCACATACTAGAATTCCTCGCTCGATTCTGTTACCCATTATATCACCAGCAACATCAAATGCCACTTGTGGATAATCAATCTCACTACAATTATCCTGACAACCATAATCGACAACTTCATAGCCTAATTGAGTCATATATAGCTTTAAACTTTCTTTCATCTCAAAAGCATTATGATCAGAACCAATACCAATTTTCATTATGAATCTCCTCTTTCTATCTTTATGTCTGAATAAACAACCCTTTTCATTTATACGTTTATTTTTTCACTTTATCGTTCGTAAGTCAATAATTTTTTATCGTTTATTTTCATTTAATTTTATTTATTTTCACTTTAAATTAAAAAGGACAACGCCATGTTAAAGTTACGTGACGTTATCCTTTTAATTTTATTGTGCCGCTTTCAATCTTTCTGCTATTTCTTTATTCTCAGATTTAGGCAACGTAACATACTTCATTAGGAAGGCACTAAATAAATGTAACCCAGCAAAAATCCACACAATTCCAGCAGTTCCAACCGTTCCAATTAATAAACCGACTATAACAGGTCCAATAAATGTACTTAAGCCTGCCCCTAAATTTAAGATAGACATTGCTGCCCCTTTATTTTCTGGTGATAAGGACGGTATTAATGCAGATAAAGGTACATAAGCAGCTAAACAAGCTCCAAACAAAATTGCCGCAAACGTAGTTGCCCAATAATTGGCTCCAACAAATGTCGGCACATAAAATAAGGCTAAGAAAGTGATACTACATCCGACTCCACCAAACCACATAATTGTATTTCTCCAACCCAATTTATCCCCGACTATTCCAAAAATAAGGTTGAATATAACATTACTTGTCCATAAAGCTCCATAGATTTGTAGCCATTCGGTCCTAGTGAAACCAAGATCCATCATATAAGTAGGTAAGAAGACGACTAATCCATAAGCGGCTGCCGTATTAATCGTTCTAACAATACCACCTAGACCAATCTTCGGATTTTCAAAAGCGATTGTCACTCCTTTTGCCACATATTTTAACGCATCTGCTTTTGTATTAAATTGTTTACTTTGAGAAGAACTTTTATTATTGTTTAAGAGAATAGCTATTGTCGTTCCAAGTAATGTGAATATTAAAGCACTCCATAATGTATTAACTTCTCCTAAATAAGGCAAAGCAAAGCTAGAATAATAGGCTCCAAGTACATTTAATCCTCCAGCAAAAGATACCCAAAACCACCCAACTGCGGTCCCTAGCTTTTCTTGTGGTGCATAGTAAGTAATCCACACTAAAAAGGAATAAGCAAATAATGGATAACCTAAACCACGAAGCGAATAAGTCGGTATCATCACACCAAGGTTCATTGATGGGATTCCTGCTGTTAAGAAAATAACTGTACCTGTAGCAAACATCGCTACTCCAATTAGCATTGCTTTTCGCACCCCTAAGATTTCAGCGAGTACCCCTGATAACCATGCGGCAATCGCAACCGCAAACCCGTAAATGCTAAACAAAAGAGCCGATTGCTGAACCGTTAAACCGCTTTCAATTAAATAAGCTGAAAGCCAACCCATTTCAAGGCCTTCCCCTACCATAAATATCATGACACCGAGATAACCAAGTGCCATTTTTCCATCCATGCCAGCTTTCCCTAATAAACCTCCTGAATTCATATGCATGACCACCTTTATTTAGTTGTTTGAGAAGTAAGCTAAGTTAATATTCACTTACTTCTCAATTAAAAATGTTAATTAGTTATGTGGATTTAAAATAACTTTTAATGAATCCCTTCCTTGTTTAACTAAATTAAACCCTTTTTCAAATTCCTCTAAAGGTAATTGATGTGTGACAACACCTTCTGTTGGCAAATCTCCATTTTCAATTCCTTTAATAACCGGCTCATAACAATAGGGTCCTAAATGTGAACCTAATACATCAAGTTCTTTACGATCACTAATAATACTCCAATCAACCGTTACAGGCTCTTTAAATACACTAAACTCAACAAAAGTTCCTAATTTACGAATCATTGATAACCCTTGTTCAACAGATTTTTGTGCACCAGTTGCTTCAATATAAATGTCACAGCCATATCCTTCAGTCAAGCCTTTAACAATAGCATCCACATCTTCTTTTGCTGGATTAATGACCATATCAGCTCCAAATTTCTTTGCAAGTTCTAAACGATCATCGAATAAATCAAGAACGATTAATTTCCCTGCTCCAGATTTCTTAATCGCTCCAATCATCCCCAACCCTAAAGTTCCCGCACCAGCAAGAACGACAACATCACCAAGTTGAATTTTGGCTCTTTGAACCGCGTGCATTGAGCAAGCATATGGCTCAATCAGAATCGCTTTTTCAATTGGTAAATCATCAGGTACTTTATAGTTAATAGCTTCTTTAGTAAATTTCATATACTCTGCCATTGCCCCATTTACATTATTTTGGAACCCGTAAAGATCATGCTTTTCACACATCCAATACTGGCCACGCTTACAAAAACGACAAGCCCAGCACGGAACAATTTGTTCAGAGATGACTCTGTCCCCCACTTCAAATCCTTCTACACCTTCCCCTAGTGCAACAACATGGCCAATAAATTCATGTCCTGGAATCATAGGAGCTTTAATATAAGCTGGTTGATTCTCATCTCCCCAGAAACTAGGAGCTCCATCATAAGCCTTAATATCACCGGCACAAATCCCGCATGCCTCAACTTTCACTAAAATTTCTCCCTCATGAATCGAAGGAACATCCACAATTTCATATCGATAATCTCCAGGTGCATAAGCTATAACCGCTTTCATTTTTTCTGGAATGCTAGCATTTTCACACATATTACAAATCTCCTCCACAAAGTAAATTTATGATATCCCTTAATACCACTCTAAAAACGACTACAAGACCTTTTTATTGAAAGTAAATAATTTGAAAACACTTTTATTTTCTATTGTTTTCGTTTACTTTCAAATTAACTTTCGTTTTTTATCATTATAGTACCTTCATTATTAATTAGTCAATTTATTTTTTTGATTTTATTATCTTTTTTGAATAAATTAAAAAATGCCACCCTAAGTAATTAGGACAGCAAACTACATCATTACATTAACTAACATCAATCATAATACAGCATCAACATATTCAAATACTCTAGTAGACATCTTTATTAGCTTTATAGAAGTTTAATATCCGACTTCTCCATAAGCTGAATATATTCATTTGATAGCTGGCCATCTGTAATAATCGTGCTAATTTCATCCACAGTTGCAAAAGTGACTAATGAACTTTTGCCGAACTTGCTATAATCCAAAAGGGCAATTACTTTAGAAGACGCTTTCACCATTTCCTTCTTTAATTCAACTTCATATACATTAAAATCTGTTAGTCCCTTTTCGAAATCAAAACCACTAGCTGAGGTAAACATTAAATCAATATTAATTTTACTTAATAGTCCCGCATCAATTGTACTTTCTAAAGAACCCGATCCTGTTCTAATTACGCCACCTATGAGAATAACAGTAAATTCAGGAACATCTCTTAATTCAAGTGCGGTATAAATCCCATTGGTTACAATCGTTAACCTTTTTGGATTTTCCTTTAATCTTTTTGCCAATTCTAAAGCCGTTGAACTAGCATCCAATAAAATACATTGATTAGCAGAAATGAGCTTTTCTGCTTTTATACTGATTAATGATTTTTCTTCCTTGTTTTTCTTTTCACGGTTTGAAAAGCTAAACTGTTTTTCATCAAACTGACCAATTATCGCCCCACCGTGAGTTCTTTTTAATAAACCTTCCTTTTCCATATCACTAAAGTCCGTTCTAAGTGTTGCCTCTGATACGCTAAGCCTTTTAGCTAACTCCTTTACAGTCACCCTTTGTTCTTTATTTAAGTAATCCAAAATTTTACTTCTACGCTCATGCATAAACATTTTCGACACAACAATCATCCTTATATTATATTAGTTATCTCTATAATATTTTATTATATCTATTTCTTCAACTAAGATCACTACAAAACGAAAAAGAAATGATGGTATTCAATGACAATCAATAGTTTTCGAACTATTCAAATGATATAATAGCAACTATACTCACATACTTTCTTCAGAATGTTTACTTCATTATTTGTAATTCTTCCACCTAGTAATATATTCTAGTGGAGATTATGAGGATTTTTGGCGGGCTATTTTTATAACATGTGAATTATTTAGGCAACTAGCACAAGATGTCGCGAATCACTTTAATTTTACTTACCCACTGGAAGACGACGATAATATGACAAAGTATCTTAAACATATAAGTACCTTACCTGCTGATGCAAAAGAAGTTTATTAATTTAGCTTTTTATCAGAAAAGGAGATATCACAACAAAAAGAGAAGCCGATTTACTTGATTAATTGGCTTCTCTTTTTGTTGATTCTAAAATGCTCTCTACATTTTCAAATTTTCACTGTTTTGTATATCTACCTCAAAAGAAAATAGATATTGGACCCTTACATTAGCCCTAGTATATCAATCTGTCGTGTCTGCCCTGTTATCCTCGCTCAAGGAATCGAACTCATTAACTACATATTATGGTTTATAGTTAATTAGATACTTTAGAGACACTTAATATCTGTAATTTAACAAAAAATTAATCGCTTAATCCACTTTCTGCACAACGAGCATGTATAGAGACTCCGCAGGAAAAAACTTCTCAGTTATCTGGAATCCTATATCCTTCATTTCGTGCTCCATTTCTTCCATTGTAATTCTTGGTGCTTTCTCAGAACTTCCTTTTGGCTCAAGTTCCAGACAAATTAGATAGCCCCCTTTTTTAAGTACATTTTTCATTTGCTGTAATAGTGGTGCCAGTGTCTGAATTTCATGCAGTACTAGAGAAGCAATAATCATATCGATAGAGGCATCAGGTAAAGGAAGTGCCACCATACTTCCCTGCACAGGGACAATATTCGTGAGCTGTTCCTTAATGGCTTTCTCATTTATTATTTCAAGCATAGCAGCGTCGATATCTAGCGCGTATACGTTGCCTAGAATCCTTTTTGCCGCAGGGATGGAAAAATAACCGGTTCCAGCACCAAAGTCTAATATGCTATCCGTTTCTTTTAAAGGAATCATGTTCAGCAGCTGTTCCGAGGAGAATTCTTTTCTTCGTTCAGGACTTTCCAAGTATGATACTTTTCCATTACTGTTCTTACAATGTGAGCGATGCATATATATATCCTCCTTTTTATAAAGCAGCTGTTTAAGCATGCCGTTTCTCCTGGTTAAATTTTTCTTCAATCAGTGCTGCATTAACAGCCATAGCAGCCATGCTGCCTTCCCCAGCCGCCATAATTAATTGGGAGGGGCCAGCCATTCGTGTATCTCCGCAAGCATACACCCCTTCCGTATTCGTGCGTTGCCAGCTGTCAGTTGCAATCCCGCCTTGCTCGTTAAACGTATATTCGAGTGAACATTCAAAAGAAGCTGCCTGTTTCCATTCTGCAGATATAAACCCTCCTTTACGGAGTACTGTTGTTCCATCTTCAAACTGGATTTTTTCCAACATCCCTTCTTCACCAATGAAAGTGGCAATCTTCTTTTCATTAATTCTGATGCCTTTGCTTTTGAGCAATTCTTGTTCTTCATACGAAAGAACTTTACTGCCATTGGTAAAAATAATTAAATCGTTCGTCCAGTTCGACACCAGCTTTGCCATATGAAACGCTTTATGATCATCTGCAATCACTGCCAGCGGTCGATCCCTTAATTCCCAGCCATCACAGAAAGGACAGCTAAACAGGCTCTTCCCATAGAACTCTTTCACCTGCGGGATATCCGGAAGGACTTCCTTAAAGCCAGTTGCGAGAATGATTTTTCTCGCTCTGTATACTTCCCCATTTTCTGTCTCCACCTCGAATAAATTGTTTTCTTTATTTATAAGATGCACCCGTTGCTTTTCAATCCTCACGTCCGGGTACCGGCTTAATTCTTCCTGGGCAACCCTTTTAAGTTCCTCGGGATGTATGCCGTCCCTTGTGATAAACCCGTGAGACTCCGAAGTAACCGCATTTCTCGGTTTATTATCATCAAATAGGATAGTTTTACGTCTTGATCTTCCAAGGACTAAAGCAGCATTCAGCCCAGCCGGTCCTCCACCAATAACAGCACAATCTACTATCATCTTATACACTCCTTAATTTGAATTTTTTCCTTTGTTTTGTTTGGATTCTACTTCTTTAGCAGTATCAATCAAAAGTTTGGATTTTAGTTCATCCTTCATATTTTCCTCTGCCTGCCTCATAACATTCTCAATCAAGCAGCCTTCGTGATGAATGGAGCAGTCGAACAAGCTAGTTTCACCTTCAATCGCATGAATAACATCCAAAAAGGATATCTCATGCTTGATTCTTGAGATTTTATAGCCTCCCTTCGCACCAGGCGTCGACTCGATCAAACCAGCTTTCGTAAGTTTGGTTAAGATTTTAGAAAGGTACGTTGGGGAAAGCTGCTGCATTTCAGCTAATTCCTGCACTCCGACTGTGTTTGCCCCAGGCTGTACTATTAAATAAATCATCGTATGCAGGGCGTAGTTTGTCGCGTTTGAATATTTCATATATAACCTCCTCACAACAAAAAGATATTAAAGAGTCTTAATGTCTTTAATTTAAATAAATTTATCATTAGACGTGGAGGAAGTCAACTAAGGGGTTTTAAAAGCCCATTTCAGTTATTTGGAAATTAAGTATTTAGAAAATGTTAAAGAGTTAAAATTGAAAATGAATGGAAATAATTCTCTTATGTTATTATCTTTGAGGATAAGTTGGTTAAAGCTTTAAAATTATCATAAAGTATTATATTTCATGGGTCACACATCGAGAATATGATTTTTCATTAACTGAAGCTTTAGTTGAAAAAAAAGGCACAACATATTAGTCATATATAATATGTTTGCCCTTTAATTTATCTATCTTTTTTCAATTTAGGTCTTGATAACCGAAAATATCCAACCTTCTAAAATATAGGCTCAATTAGGAACCATCTTTGTCCTCTTGTTTAAATAAATATTTAAGTGGATGCTGCTTCTCATTAGTGAATTCCAAAAGGAAAGGTCGAATCGCATATAACATAAAAATATAAACTAATGCGTAATAGGAAATAGACAATTCTAACTGCGTTGAGATTAAGAGGGCAATGATCGTTAACGGTAAAGTTAAAAGAATCAATCCGAGTATTCTTTGGCTCGCCTCCGCAGTTAAAAATTGATTCTTTTTACATTTCGTACAACTTTTCCTATCATAAAAAATAAATAACTGACTCCATTTAAATAAATGGCCACAATTCCAACATTTCGCTTTTTTCATTTGCTCCCCCCTATATGTTCACTTTCTACATTTAAATGAAAAAAGAGCTACCTCAGCAACTCTTTTTTCCTACTCGTTAACAGCTTAGTTTAATAGGCTGCTTTCTCCCATTCCTCACGTAAAATCCCCATTCGAATAGAATCATAATATTGATTGTTATAAAAGCGAACTTTACGAATCCGAGCTTCCATTGTCATTCCGAGCTTTTCGGCAACTCGAATCATTCGCTCATTTCCAGACCATGTCGTTAAACCAACTCGCACTAACGGCATTGTATGAAATAAATGACTGATCCAAAGTTTGAGAGCACGTGTCCCAAGTCCCTTACCCCAATTTCCTGGTTGATAAAAAATAATGCCCATTTCAAGCCAGTTCTTTTGAGCATCTTCATAATAATATGAGACGGTTCCGACTATTTCACCCTTGACCGTTATAACCCAAATGTTTTCTGCTCCAATCCAATTCGTACAATCTTCAAAAAAACTTCTCATACGTTTTGGCTTTATGAGGAAAATAAGGAGCATCCCACTTTTTCCATTCGGGTTGTTCTTCCCTAAAAGTGAGCTCCCAAAGTCGTGGTAAATCAGCTTCTATGATTGGACGAATTGTCACTTCATTATTGGTATCCATTCAAATCCTCTTTTCAATTAATTAGTATTCCGACAAGATTGAAAAGAAGATAGCTTATACTAACTACTCTTCAATCACCTTAGTTGCTAAAATCTGTTTCATCTAAATCCCACCTTCCATTAGTTGTCAGAAATATCATAACATTATTATTTTATTTTGAATAGATTCCTTGGACCATAATCGTGACAAATCATGTATATGACAACCCAAAGCTAAAGTTTTTTATGTTCCATTCACTCAGAGCAATTTCACTAACCTTAGCCCTCTCTCAACTCTTCTTCAACAAGTGCTCGCAAATGCTCAATCGCCTCGTCATTTGTTGGATCTAGCTCGATCGCTTTTTTAAAATAACGAGTAGCTTCCACGCGGTCACCTTTTGCTTGATACATCTCACCTAAGCTATCATGTAAATTAGTAGATTCTAGGAAAAGCTCTACTGCCATCTTTAACAGAGCGATCCCTTCATCTATTTTCTTATCTTCAAAAAGCTCGTATGCGACATAATTTAATTCTGCCTCTAATACATTAAAGCTAGCCTCTATCTCTCCGCCCTTAATCTGCTCAAATTTTTCAAATGTCAGATTCTCCCCCGACTCTATCAATGACTTCGCTAAAAAACGGGCTAGCGAGCGTTTTACCCGTTCAACCTTTT
The DNA here is from genome assembly GCF_000292245.2 of Alkalihalobacillus alcalophilus ATCC 27647 = CGMCC 1.3604. Lineage (GTDB taxonomy): Bacteria > Bacillota > Bacilli > Bacillales > Bacillaceae_D > Alkalihalobacillus > Alkalihalobacillus alcalophilus. The sequence goes on from NZ_ALPT02000011.1 coordinate 36,497, forward strand.
CACCTAATATAACATCAAGAACCGCTTTCCAGATAATAGCCGTGCCGCTGTAATCATTATTTGTAAAAAGGATAATGCTTATTTTTTCCTTTGGTAAGACGATTAAATTGCTACGAAATCCAGTATCCAAGCCTGAATGAGAATACATCTTACGGCCTTTATATTTGCCCATAAACCATGCCAAACCTACCTCATCCATCTCTTCTCCCCAACTTGCCTTTTGTATTGGGTCAAACATTTTCACAAAATAATCTCCACTGATTAATGATTGTTTCTGAAATAAACCGTTATTGTGTAGCATAATTGCATAATTTGTCATTTCCACTAAGCTTGTACATAACGTCGAGCTAGCGGCATGACGACGGTTATAAGGAAAAACGGAACTAACTTTAGGTCCATAAGTACTGTCCATAGATAAAATATGTGGAGTCGCGATTTTACTACTATTAAGTGCCGCCTTTAAGAAACTACTCTCATTCATTCTTAAAGGTTTTAAAATTCGCTCCTCAACATATTTTTCAAATGGTTGACCAGATACCTTTTGAATGATATCTCCTAATATTTCAAAGGCCGTATTGCTGTATTCAAATTTTTCACTAGGCGTAAAGTTTAACTTCTCATTTTTTTTACTCTTAACATATCGTTCAATTGCCAACTCGTCATATTCAGGATTTTCCCAATTAAATTCATATTCATTAGGGATACCAGAACTGTGACTTAATAGATCGCGTGTTGTAATAAAACGATATCGTTTATCTGCTAAGCAGAAATAAGGCAAATAAGAGATAATTGGTTCATGAAGGTTTAAATCACCTTTTTCAACTAATTGCATGATAGCTAAAGCAACAAATGTTTTGGAGATAGAAGCTGTATGAAAAAGAGTATCCTTCGTCACGGCTTCATTCATCTCCATATTCATCACTCCAAAACCGTTCATATATGTCTTCTGATTTCCCTGAACGACCGCAATTGCGAGTCCTGGAATCGGTTCATTCGTCATTAATTCTGTTAAGATTTCATCTAGTTTATTCGTTATTTGTTTTATAAACATCACTTTATTCCTCCAATTAATCGTTTTGTATTAGAAAAATAAAGCCCTGTATCTAAGAGATATTCAAAAAAAAAAAACCAGAGCAACCCAAAAAGATGAGCGCTCTGTAGTATTTGTAAAAACACGATACAAGAGGCTTCATAATGGATAAAAAGGCATACTTATCCCTTGTTTTCTATCAACAGAAAAAAACAAGGTCATATACACATTTCATTAAAATCCATTATAAAGTTACCATTGGTCGTATTTTCTCCTCTCGAATATCTCCACATTAATCGTACTTTTAATTTATCTGAAAAGCAAGAAAAATACTAAAAAACTTAATGCTTCTTTCCTTCTTTTATTTCTTTTAAAAGAGTTATGATTTCTTTATTTTGCTCGACTTGTAAATTTGAATTTAACTTTATGATTTTAATCCATCTAATCACTAATGCACCTAAAACAATCGATACAAAAAATAAAAACACTCCAAAATCAATCTCCAATTGAGTTCCACCTTTATTCTAATATTTTATGAAAATGGCCAGTGAACATAAAATCATCAAAAATTAATAAACTTTCATCAGCTTTGCTCGACTTATTCACTCGGTGCGACCAACTCAACCTTAATACGGTCTGGATCCTCAAAATAAACCGCATAATATTCAGGACCACCTGCAAAAGGATGTTTCTCCTGATAGAGGAGCTTTACCCCCTTTACTTTTAACTGCTCAGTCATTATATCTACATGTTCTCTTGAACTTGCAAAAAAAGCCAAATGATTTAAACCGACACGACAACGGTGATAACGTATGTCTAAAAAGCGTTCCTCTGCTTGTACAAAAACGAGGTATGAATCTCCTAATTTCCAGCTCTGTCCCCCGTCCCATTTTTGAAATGTTTTATACCCTAGTTCCCCCAATAACCAGCCCCAGAACTTAGTACTTCTCTTCAGATCAGAAACATAGATTTCTATATGATGAATAGCTCCCATTGCCAATTACCCTTCCTCTACTTTCCTATGTAAATTTAAAAAGTCAGCTTTAATCATCGAATACATATACAAATCATCAAATTTTCCTGCTGTAAACTCATAGTTTCTTAGTAAACCTTCACGAATAAAGCCGTGCTTTTCAACCAACTTTTGTGATGCTAGGTTAGCAGGTTCAATTAATGCCTCAATTCTCTCAAATTCTAATTGTTCAAATCCATATTGAACGACTTGTACAAGTGCTTCTCCAGCAAGACCTTTACCCCAATGGTTATTACTTAATTCAAAACCAATCTCGGCTCGATAATGTTTGTGGCTCCGGTTTAAAAAACCACAACTTCCGATCACTTTTCCTTCTTCTTTTAACGTAATTCCCCATCTCATTCCTGATTTATTTTCTAAAATGGAGTGATACCAACCGATCTCTTCTAATGCATCATCAATTGTTTTAAAAGGAGTTAACCCCATATGTTTGACGACTTCTTCCTTCGATAAATAAGAAAGCAAGTCCTTCGCATCACTCTCCACTACTTCCCTAAGTATCAATCTTTCTGTTTCTAAAACGGGTAAGCGATTAATCATTTTTCCCTCCTATGTTTTCTCGTTTTTTAAATCATTTTCCTACTATTTTGGATGACGATATTTTCCTAACAATATTTCATCACGGTATTTTTCTAAATCTGGTAGCCCTAACTTTTCGGCAATCGCTAATTCTGCCTCTTTATCGTACTCAACTCTGATAAATTGGATGGAATTAAACGAGCTTGTACCATCAATAATAGCATAAGACGCTGAGGTTAAATCGAGAGAATTGCCAACGCTTCCAACATTACAAAGAATACCTTTTTTGTATGTATGCATAAATGTAGTATGGATATCGCCGTAGAAAATAACATTCGGGCTTCTATCGGGATCAGCTTCATTTAATGTTTCACTATACTCAAACATCGAGAGTAATTTTTCTGACGAGTGAAATGGTAAAATCCGTTCAAATTCACTTCTAGGTGAAGCATGAAAACAACGAATCAACTGACCTTTTAGTTCTACATCAATAGAAAAAGGCAATGACTTTAAATACCGAAAATCTGAGTCCGTTAACCTTTCTTGAAACCACTGAACAAATTCACTATCTGAAGGGTTTTGGATAAAAGTATCCCAGTTGCCTCGAATCACTTTGTGACAATTCTCTTGTACAAGTTTAATACATTCCGAACCCTGTGGACCTTTTCCAATTAAATCCCCTAAACAAAAAATTTGCTCTATTCCTCTACTTCTAATATCTGATAAGACAGCTTCTAATGCCGTTTTATTTCCATGAATATCTGAGATGATTGCTATTTTCATGTTGTACCTCCAATATTTGAGAATGACTAACTATAAATTCGCTGTTGTTGCGTAAGGCCGTACATAGCAATATCAAGCTCCAGCCAACAAATGAAACGATCATAAACATCAGGGTTATCTTTATTAAGATATTACGATTCTCAATCTCTAATAATTTTTTCTACATTCATAGTCGTTACTAAAAGCCACAAGAAAATTACTAATATTTACATTCGACAACTCCTCCCAAATACCTTTGTAGTGAGATAATTCAGCTAAAATTACAGTGCCTATTAAAAAATCTCGCTTCTTCATGATTACGGTCCCTATCAGGCTCTCGCCCACCTATGTACTATCTGTTCAATACTCAGTAGCTTTAACAGAAAAAAGCCCAGAATAATCTGAGCTTTTTATTGGATACTATGTGATTTTTGAAGACTATTGAACCTTAACCTAGTAAAACATCATTTCTCATTTCCCTTATTTTACGACCTTTTTTATTGCCTCAAGCATTTCCACAGCCCGATGCTCAATCGTATGATTTTGATGAGCAAACTGATATCCATTCGCCGTAATTGCCTGTCTTTCTGCTTTATTTGTTAAATAGTACATCGTTTTTTCATAGAAATCATCAACTGTACAAGCAACAAAATTCTTTCCATCAATAAAACCTAATTCTTCAATGTCCTCATTCGTTTCAGCTAAAAGCAAGGTATTACAAGCCAATGCCTCGAAAAATTTAAGGACGGCAATGCCACCTGTCTCATTCCGACTTCCACAAGTATAAAAGATTTTGGCACGATTCAGTTCTTTCGCATAAGCTTCCTTAACAAAATTATTTTCTTCTTCCGTTACACGATGTCCTGGATGGGGATGAAAAACAAAACCATTCTCTCCTAGCATACGTTTCAGCACTTGATCGCGGAACTCATACCTACCTTTTGGTGGAATCATTTTGGGCACTGCCACATTCTTTTCTTGCATTTCTTCTGAAGTAGTGTGAACAAGACCTAATAATAATGATTGAATGTCTTTTGGTTGCTTCCAGTCTTTCATTACCTCTTGATTAATCGCCCAAGGTACCCAACTTAACTTCTCTTCAAATTGTGGAAATACTTTTAAAAAAGGGTTTTTAGTTGGAGAAAAAATAAGATCAATTCGGTTATTTCTTATATACTCTATTCTTTTATCTGGATCCCAGTGAAGGTCAATCACATAGGCACCTTTGGGAATGTTTACGTCTTCCAATCCGGTAATATTAGGACTAAGGCCGTTCCTCCATGCAATATCATAATGTAAGATAAAATCTGGCTCAAATTTCAAAAAATCGATTATTTCATTAATATGGCCATCTTCATGCCAGTAGCGAACAGTGGCTATTTTTTCAAGGGCTTGAATCATGTCCCATTTAGGTTTATGTTTTAAATATTCATAAAACGGTTTGATTAGGATTAGAATTTTTAACCTTTTTTCATACTTCATTTCATCACTCCCTAATACGGTTTCTTATATATCTCCATCTTTTTATCCTATTCTTGTACGATATGTGATGTAATGGGAATGAAACCCAAATTCCAAAAGAAATTTATCCACCCTCTCGATTTAAATAGAATTTTTAAAATTAATAAAAAACAGCCTTTACATTATACAAATATTGTTATATGATCTTTAATATTAAAGAGGAAAGAAGGTGATGGCATATGAAATACGTAAATAAAAACAGACAATCATCTATTTTAATGCTCATCCATCATCCTCAATTATTGATCGGTTAATTTAGAATCGTTTCAACTAGTTAAGCATGCAGTAGCACGGATGATGGGTGACCTTGTCCGGGCTTTTTTTGTATGCATAAAAACACTAGGAGGAACACCATTTGAATTTATTACAATCACGTTTAGCTTATAAAGAGGAAATTAATTTTACAGGAAATGAAGAGCTGCTCGCTCGAGTCATTAATGAACAAAAAGGAAGATATATTGTCGAGACAACTACAGGGCCTCGCTCTGCACTTGTAAAAGGGAAAATGCACTACGAAGCTTTTTCACGAATGGATTACCCTGCAGTTGGTGATTGGGTCATTCTTAGAGATGTCGCCACCACAGATGAAGTTATTATCGATGAAATTCTACCTCGCTATAGTAAAATCACGCGAAAGGTTGCCGGATTAAAAACAGATGTGCAGATAGTAGCAACAAATGTGACGAAGGTTTTTATCGTCGTTAGTGCGGAGGAACCTTTAAATGCCCGGAAACTCGAACGTTATTTGGCAGCCGTTTGGGATAATGGAGCTTCCCCGTTTATTGTATTTTCTAAAGCAGACTTGGCTGAAAATAGCGAACAAATCAAACAGGATGCAGAACTTATCGCCTTTGGGGTACCCGTGTTCTTATGGAGTGCAGAAACAATGGACGGTAAAGAGGAGATTCTCGAACATATTGATACTGAAGATACGATTGTGTTAATTGGCAGCTCTGGCGTCGGAAAATCTACACTGATTAATGCTTTGTTAGAAGCAGACATTCAAAAAACAGGTGCCGTGCGTGCTGAGGATAAAAGAGGAAGACATACAACGACACACCGTGAGCTTCTCCTTCTGCCAACTGGTGGAGTCATTATTGATACGCCTGGAATGAGGGAGCTGCAGCTTTGGGCGGAAGATGACCAATCCTTAAGTGGCTCATTCAATGATATCTCTACCTTATTTGAACAATGTCGATTTGCAGATTGTTCCCATAAAACCGAGCCAGGATGTGCTGTTTTGTCTGCCCTTGAGAACGGGACATTGGAGAACAGTCGATGGCAGAGCTACCTTAAGCTTCAACGAGAACTAGCCTATGCCGAGCGAAAGCAAAATGCACGACTCGCTTCAGAAGAAAAGAAGCGCTGGAAGAAAGTCACGCAAAAGAGGAAAAAGGATAAATATTAAGATTTAAAAAAATAAGCCCCCTAATGAGTGAACGGCTCGTTTTAGGGAAGCTTAGTTTTCCTAGTTATAGCTAGCTAATCCTCTTTGAAGGATTGACTATTGCACGACCATTAGTGGAGCAGCACTAATGGTCTTTTTATCGTCTGTTTTCTTACTTGTATTATGACCGGTCTTTTATTAATTTTAATCATCTCATATCATTTTCTCAATAATCATAGTTGACTTTCCCGAAATCCTTTAAAAGCAATAACCGGTCCCTTCCAATGTTCATTGTCTAAATAATCTTCTTTTAAAACTTCCCCATCACGATAACCACTTACTACTTTTCTCCAAAAATGTTGTGCCGCTATATTTTTAGCAGTCTGCTTAATTTCCCAATTCCCTCTATATTGATTAAAAACTTGATGAGCAACTTTGAGTCCGAGCCCCTGCTTTCTAAACTTCCTCATAATAAAAAAGTCGCTCATCACATGTGTTGTTTCTGCTTTATTTAATTTTGTATATGCTTTTGGTACATCTAAAATTAGCAAAACAAAACCAGCAATTTCGCCATTCACCTTAATTAACAGTGGTCTCCGATAATCCTCCGTCCATTGATGGTCTAAATATTTATAAGAATACACCCCATGCTCTGTCAAAGAGTGCCCCTCACATTCACTGCTATCATATCGATACAACTGAATCAGCTTTTCTAAAATCGACTTATCCTCATAAGGAATAGCTGTTAATGTAAACTCAATACTCAACTAAATCTGCCCTTCCTTTCATTAACTATTTATAAAAAACAACTTGCTCTTTCATAAAATCCAAAACTAAAATGACTTAAATTAATTTAAGGAACATTTTGTAAAAAAAGGAAGTTCCTTTTTACTTAAACTTTTTCCAATCACTTTTTAATAAACTATATGTCACTAGATCTTCAAAATGATCATACAACCATTGTCCTTGCCTTTTTATTCCCTCTTTTTGAAAACCTAACTTCTCGGGAATTGTTCTGCTTTTTTCATTATTGACTGCACATTGGATTTCCACTCGATTTAAATTAATTTCTTCAAATAAATATTTTAAAAGAACACATACCGTTTTTGTGATGATACCTTTTCCTTGCATATTTTCAGCTAGAAAGTAACCAATACTTGTGCTACTATTCTTCCAATCAATAAAATGCAGACAAACCATACCAATCAATTTACCATCATAGCGGATTCCTGCATCAAACCCATTATTTTCTGCATAGTTATGGATCCACATTTTAATTATTGGTTCAAAATCATCAGGGGTCTTCCTTTTATCTACCCAAAGCAGCCATGGTCTTAAATGTTGTCGATTGGAATCCACTAATTCAAATAACTCTTCTTTTTGGTGTTGTTGGATTAATTCTACTGTTATTTTCTGGTCGATCTTAAAGGAAAACAAACACTCACCCCCCCCCCTTATAAATCCAATATTCTGTAAATTAACTTTATCATATCATACATTATCCTATTAATTGATAAAATAGATTTAATAATCATTTATTCCTTTCTCCTACCTCCCTTCGTCCCATAACTGCTATACTATAGAAAAGACTTGAAAGGAAGCCGACTTCTAATGAAACAATACATGCTAGATACTAATTGTATTCGCTATACTGTCTCTAAAAATAAACACTTAAAAAAGGCTTCCAAACGTTTTTTTCAGATGGTCGAGGAAGAAAAGAAAATAAATGAAGTTCACTTAGTCATCCCTGAAGAGGTCAAGGAAGAGCTCATCAACCAAATGTACGGATTTCGAGAAGTGTTTCATAATGAGCGGGAAATAGAAAATATTGAAGCCTTTTTGCCACAGCTAAAAGTTGTGCCAAATGATATTAACTATGAAGAAGAAAAATTGATCCGTAGAATGGCCGCCATTGTCACAACACGTTACCGCACTCCTTTAACTCAGGAAATCAATAAAAATTTCCGCTTTCCATCAGCCTCAGATGCCCGAATATTAGGCTCAGCCCTAAAAACGGATTCCGTTATGGTTACAAATAATACCCGAGAATTTATTCTATTGCTTTTCTTAGCCCAACCAAAGCAACAAATTTTATATGATTTAGAAGAAGGGCAGTACTTAAAAATATCACAAACTCTGTATGATTTAGTCTGGAATGATCCTGAATTTACCCACTTGTATAACGACTTGAACAAGTGTTACTAATAACTTAATTAAATGTTATTAGCTGTTTTTTTATTTTATAGATTATAGCACAAAGAATGCTTAAAACCGCTGACCATTTACTAATTTTCATACCTCAACCCACCCCCACGTTCATTTAATTCAGTCTATACACCCATTAAATTAACATTAATGTATAATTGATACATATCATTATGTTGGATTGGAGGAAAAATGAAAAAAACACTAAAAATAGGGTTACTAATTATAGTGATCGGTTGGCTGCTCTTAATCGTTGCAGGATTTCTCGGGGTGTTTTTTAATAATTAAATAGATAAAGAGAGGTGTTGATGATGAAAGTATTTATAAAAGATGTAGGCAGATCGATTGAGTTATTCTTCTTCGTGGCCATTGGTTTGTATTTAGTGTATAACTTTGGTGAGAGATTCTATGGAACTTACGGAATTACATTCACGGGAAATATTTGGGTTAATTGGTTTGGATTATCCTATTTCTTGTTTGTTCTATATGCCTTATTAATGGGGCTCGTGTTCTTTAAAAATGTGAAATTTTATAACGATTTTTTAACCTCTAAAATGTCTTGGGCTTTATTAGGTGTATCTATTTTTATTCTGGTCATTCCATTTATAAAAGGAGAGAATCCTTTTTAATGAGAGAAAAAATCTTAAATCTAGAGGCTGGGACAGAACCCTCTTCTGATACGAAAAACAGGTAACGTTTATTGGAATCGTAGTGGATGGCGTTCGACTCACCGCTCCCGAAAATCATGCTTCGCGTCCTGTGGGGTGGCACTGAACTAACCGGCTAAGCCGGTGGATTTCAGCCCTGCCACTAGGTCCCACGGGAGTCTTCGCATGTTTTCGTCCGCTAAGACAGAGGATGAATCTTTTCATTCCTTTTGTAATATAAAATAAGAAATTTCCAATAAAAAAGTTAAATGATCGTCATTTTAGTCATTCAACTCTTTTTTTATTGGTTTTGTCCCAGCCTCTTTGGTTTAGTAGTATCTCTTTAGCTACAATCCGAGCTCATAATGATAAAAATTCGTATCCTTTTGATAACCATTTTTTTCATAAAGCCTCTGTGCTGCTTGATTATCTGGTGCAGTACTCAAACTAAGACTCACCGCTCCCGTTTCGATCGCAAATTTCTTTGCTTTCTCTAATAATTGTTCACCTAGGCCACGCTTACGTGCTTCACTAGCAATATACAAATCATTTAAAATCCACGCTCTTTTCATAGATATAGAAGAAAAAGTTGGATAAAGCTGGGTAAACCCTAAATAATACTTATCTTCTTTCACTACAAATATGACTGAATCTTTTTTCTCCAGACGAACTGTTAAGTAAGTTTTAGCCCCCTCAAGATCAGATGCTTGTTCATAAAACTGCCGATAATGATTAAATAAAACGGATACCCCTTCTAAATCTTCCATAGTAGCTTGATAAATTTCCAACGACCTTCACTTCCATTTCTTTTTGATAATTTGATAGTTACAATTCGGGAACCATTTTGGTCCGACTATTAGTGAACACTTTTTGATAACAAATGCATTCATGGACTCTTTGAAACTGCTCTTTCATAAACTCTTTTTTATCTCCAACGAAATGGGCAAAAGCCTGGATAGGATGGAGGTCAGGAAACTTACCTACCAATGTTCTTTTTATTTCATCACTTGTTTCCAGATAAACATGTAAATAAGAATGAACATTTGCAAAACCTTGTTTGTTATACCAATCATTTACCCAGTCATCATCTCTTGTCCACGCTTCAAAATAATGAAGTCCTTTTCTTTGAGCTATTATTTCAGCCTCATGTAAAAGTTTGGAAGCTATCCCTTTTCGACGAAAGTCAGGGTGCACAGCTATATGCCAGATCATTCCACCAAGCCCCGTACTTTTTGAACATATCGTTTTTCTCTTAAGCTCATATTCAATGTCTAATAATCCAACTATTTGGTTATCAACAATAGAGACTAATTCAATGGCTGGATTTTCATACGTTTCTTTTTCCTTCAGTACATTGTCAAAATAAGCCGTATCTAAAAAAGCTAAAACGCGACATCGAATCCATCCTGTTTCATCTTCTTTTTTATATTGTCTAATCTTCATAAAAGCTCCTTCCACATGTTTAGACCGACCTGTTTTATTAAGTGTGGACCCATTTACTTGGATTATTAGATATCTATTTCAGTCATTATAGCATGAATTTCCAATTTAATAGCTACATCGCCTTACTTAAAAGCCTAAGTTATCAGAATTTATCAAACTTAATAAGACTCACCTACCTCATTTTGTTCCTTTCTTATTTACGATACTAAAGACAACAAATAATAACCAATCAACAAAGCCACCGCCCAAATAAAAAGAGCCGATATTTTATTAATAAGGTTTAACCACTTCCCTGACTGGTCCAGTCTCTTTACCACTTTTCCAAGATAGGAGAGTAATAAGAACACAATCCATGAAACTAAGATACAAGCTATAGTAAAGGCGATTTTTTCTTCTATTAATTGATAAGGAAGTGAGCTTGTTCCAATCACACCGACTGTATCCATCAGAGCATGAGGATTTAATAAGGAAACCGACATCGCAAATGTTACCTGCTTTCGAGTAGAAAGAGCTCTCGATTTCTCATGGACAGTGTGGTTGGACGTTTTCCAAATCGTGAACCCCATATAAAGTAAAAAGAGAAAGCCAACTAAATATAAAATGAGTTGCACTGTCGGAAACGTCATCACAAATACAGAGACACCCATCACCGCCAATATAATTAACACCGTATCACAAAGAGCAGCTGTAATGACGACTGGCAGTGTTTGTACCCACTTGGGCTGAGTAGCGCCTTGATTAAAGATAAATAAATTTTGTGGACCAAGCGGTAGAATTAAACCAAGTGATAAAATAAAACCGTGAATAAAAGCAATAATCATGTTGGATATTCCCCTTTCTTTTGCTCTACCGACGATGATATGCTAAAGACAAAAGAAGGAAAACAACCAATTAATAAAAGATCAAACCAACCAATTTTATAAGGAGTTTTAATGATGAGTTGGAAACCAAACCGTTCGTCTTCTCAAAGTCTATACGAACAAATTAAATCATGGATGATTACCAAAATTAATCAGGGCGAATGGGTCATCGGTGAAAAGCTACCGACACAGCGAAAACTTGCTGAACAGTTAGAAGTAAATAGGAGTACGATTATTCAAGTATTGGAGGAATTAAAAGCAGAGGGCATTCTTGCTTCAAAACAAGGTGGATATACTTATGTAAAGAGCAAAAGCTGGAATCAATTTATTAAGAACCAACCAAAATTAAATTGGTCTAGAACGATCAATCAAGGCTTGTATAAATCAAACCTCGACACGATTCAGAAAGTGAATGAGTATGAATTTTCACCTGGAATTATTCGTTTAGGGACAGGGGAAATGTCACCAGATTTAATGCCCGCTAAATTAATCAAAAATGCAATAGTAAATATCCAGCTAGACTCAACCAATTTAGGCTATTCTGAGTCACAAGGGGACCTGGTATTACGCGAGTCTTTGTCCAAGCATCTTCTCAAAAGAGGATTACACACATCACCTGAAAACATTTTAATCGTGTCTGGAGCCTTGCAAGCCTTACAGTTAATCTCGTTAGGTTTGTTAGACGCCAAGTCCTACATTTTTTATGATCGGCCTTCTTATTTGCCATCGATTCCTTCTGTACATTCATTATATTGTGCACAATTAAAGGATAACCAGAACAAAGGGTTTTACTATACGATCCCAACATTAAATAATCCTACTGGTGACATTTTAAACATAGAAGAAAGGAAAGAAATTCTCTCTTCCACAAACATGCCGATTATTGAAGATGATGTTTATCATGAATTAACCTTTGAACATGCCCCAAATGCACTGAAGTCCTTCGACCATGATGGCCAAGTGATTTATATCGGTAGTGTATCGAAGGTTATAAGCCCAGGACTAAGAATTGGTTGGGTTGTCGCTCCAACATTGGTCATCAATCGGCTAGCAGACTTAAAAATGCAGCTTGATTACGGATGTAGTACATTATCACAACAAGTGATTTCGAATTTATTAAACACAGCTGCCTATGATGATCATGTGACTCACCTACGCCAACAATTAAAAGAGCGGGCCTCTTTTATGGAGAATCTATTAGAAAAACTTTTTTCACCTATTTCAACATGGAACACTCCCAAAGGTGGCTATTATATTTGGATAAAATTTGAAAAGCCTGTCATTACGAAATCCCTTTTTCAAAATTTGCTTAAGAAAAACATTTTAATCAACCCAGGCTATCTTTATTACCCAAAAGACTATTACCACTTAAGACTGTCATTTGCGTACTGCACATTTGAAGAGATGGAACATGGATTATCACTGTTATATGAAGAAGTAATGAAGGTTATTTAATAACTTAGTACCTAGTTATCGTAAGCCCCGTTTTCAGAATGGAGCCAACATACAATCAGGAAAATAACTTAATGCTCTTTTAATTCTGTATTTCTAATTCATCTAAACTGTCGTCGGTGTTCCTTGATGAAAAACCATTTGCCACTTGTCTTCTTTTCGTCTCCAGATTGAGTTCCTTATAGAAGATATATTATCGGTATGTCTGAGCGTTTTGTTACGTCTGTAGAAATAACATTTAGACCTAAGTTTACTATTATTCTTAAAGAACAAATTAATGATTAATCGAATTTATTCAATTAGAAATTTAATATGAACGGGATGGAACTAAACAAAACTCTCATTATAAATCCATCCCCTTCTAACGGCATTTAAATCAAAGCTATAAAGTAGCTTCTTCTTAAGTATCATTGTCCTTTTTATATTCAAGAATATCACCAGGTTGACAGTCTAATGCTTTGCAAATCGCATCTAAAGTCGAGAGGCGGATCGCTTTTGCCTTGCCATTTTTCAAAACAGAAAGATTCGCCATCGTGATTCCTACTTTTCCTGATAGCTCTGTTACACTCATCTTTCTTTTCGCTAACATCACATCAATGTTGATTATAATCGACATAGTTATCACCTCAAACTGTCAGATCATTTTCTAGTTTTATATCTATAGCACCTTCTAATAGCGTTTGGAGAACCGCAGAAAAGACTGCAATAACTAGTGAAGAAAAAATAATAATGATCCCGACAAGCCCAATTCCAGGATGTAATGCATTTAACGTTACCAGAAGAATACTCCCCATTACATATAAAATGCTAATCATCATTGCACAGTATTTAATATTTTTCAACGCTATTACAGAGGAGGTTGAGAAGACACTATTTTTATCAATGTATTTTAAAAGCCTTAATGCTTGGTATAAAGCAAAGAAAAATGGAATTGTCGTTACATATAAACCAATTAAGACCGGATAATGTAAATACGCATATTCAGGAGCCACTTTTACCGATTCATTAGCTATCCAAGGTAACCAAAATATAGACAAAGCAAATATAATAATCCCAATCAGAATAACAACTACCTTTAAAAAAATCGTTTTCCCTCGTACCATAAAAACACCTCACTTGTTTATCGTTATTTTTAATATATTATAAATTTTATCGAATAACAATAAATTATTATCCTTTTACAACAATATATTAATACCTTAACGATTGTGTAAAAAAATGTTATCATCGATAGAGAATTCCATTTTAAATTAAGAAAAGAGGTTAAAAGTATGCAGTACGACATTCCGTGGGGATCAATCCTTTATCAGATAATTTCTGTTGGACTTATTATCTTGTTCGTTTATTTGATTATAAAGCTAGTCATGAATTCAAAAGAAAAAAAGAATCAACAAAAAGAGCTTGAACAGAAATTGGATAAAGTAATAGGAATACTGGAGAAAGAAAAGAAATAGAAAGCCCATGCTAAAATGGCCACAAAACGAAGACTGCTAGTCGCCCCGTAGTATTCGTTTTGTATAGAGTGAAAAGGGTGCCAAAAAGGATAGTGTGAACTGTTGGTCTTGTTCACCTACCCTTTTTTTAAAGCCTTGATTCGTTTTGTTCATACTTCATATATAAGTAATAGTTAATTCCGCTGAGCTTGCTATGTTTTTGCTTAACACGTTTAACCTCTTTAAACCCTAGTTTTTCGTATAATTTAATCGCACCTGTATTGATATCTGCAACTCCGTCGAGAATGTACTCATTGTACTCTGGCAAAGCAAAGAGATGGTTTTTTTATAATGGCTGATGCGACACCTCTTCTTCTATATTTCTCGGCCGTTGCGACAAAACCAACGGAGGCCACCTTTTCTCCAGTTTTAGTGGACGGTTGTTGAAACTCTTTTTTGAAGACGATATTAGCAATCGTTCCTTTATACAGCCCTAAGTGCTTTCTTAATTCTTTTTGTCATGGTTAATCGATTGGGTGTGACCATCTGATAACACCGTAATACCTGCAACCTCTCCATCAATCAAAGCAACATAAAAAACATCAAGATTAAACATATGTTCTAAAGCCTTAGCGAGCTTCTTTTTATCCTTTGAAAAAAACCTAAGGTCATGACCAAACCCATCAACAAAAGCCTGACTTACCATTTCCCTTGCCTTTTCACCTAATTCACTCGCTCGTTTGATTTCCATCATCATTTGCCTCCTTCATAAGAAATGCCATGACGATTTTAGGATTCGGAGAGATAAAACGTTCCTTCATCGTTAACCTAATATTTGTAAGGCCTTGTAATGTAGCTAAATAAAAGAAGGCCATCTCCTTTTCATCTCCGTCTTTAAATTGTCCAAGCGTTTGACCCTTTTTAATCAAAATAGCCAATTGATTCAGCATCGCTTCACTTTGTTCATTTAAAAATTTCACTTCTGGTGGTGGATTCTCCATTGTACTAGCCTGATTCATAAGCATAAGAAACTCCGAAAATTGCTCATTTTTGTTGAGATCATTTAAAATCTCCAACGTTAACCTTTGAATAATTTCTGTTGGGGAAGCATCACTCTGAAACATTTCAACATTTTCTTTCAAGCCAGTTGCGGCCACGTTAACAAGTTCATTAAACAAATGATCCTTCGATTTATAATGACGATACATAAGACCTGTACTAACTTGAGCCTTGTTTGCAATATCCTGAACACTCGTTGCCGAAAACCCTTTTTGAGTAAATAATTTGATCGCAGCTGATTGAATTTTTTCTCTTGTAGCCATTCTCATAGCCTCATACTGTTCCTTTGTTCTAGGCATTAAAACCACCTCTTTTAATGAATGAATATATATTCATTATAAAACCACTTATCCAAATGTCAACTAACCTTTTACCCATTAAGCTTTTTTTAGTAACTACCACCATTTGTCCGTAGCCACTTCCCTTTTTAAAGAAATGATGCTATACTGATCTAGCGATGAGCTAATTTGCATAAGACGAGATTGACATGCCTTAATGGCAGGCACAAATGTGGAGTGCCGTCTCTCGCCGCAAAACGCCAAAAAAGACGTCCGAATGGACGTCTTTTTTTCATTATTCTTAAGTAATCGAGCTTGCTGATTTACACAAAATATAACCTGCCTTATTTAACTTTTGTCTCTTAAAGCCTTTTTCGTAAATTCATATCCAAGCCCACTACTAGCTCCAGTTATAAACCATACCCTTAATTTATTCTTACTTGCAGATGTCATTATACATCTTCCTCCCTTTTATAAAAAACACTTATTAACAAACAAAAAGCACAGGCAGCGGCCTATGCTCAACATAAATAAAATGAAACTTTAAGAGAATACCCATTATATTTACAACTCTTACCTCAAAACGAATCATTGAATCGCTTCAAAAAATATTTGACAAAATGATCGAATATTGGTTGTAATGACTTAATGTAGGTAAACAAAAAAGAGGGTCATTGAGCCTCTTTTTGCACCACATATAAATGGTTTTCCTCTAAAAGACAGATCAATTCTATTATCTCGGCATAAGCAGAGCCTTTGAACGTATTAAATTAACGCTTCAAAGTTAGAATGATCGATCAAAAGGAAAACCTCCGTTCACTAAAGTTACCTAAACTTCAACAGTAATTACAACAACCGTCAACCCCATTTAAGAATCGGCTAATAAAAACCTCCTTCAATATAATCGGAAACATCTACCGCTCGTTCCTTTATCAAAAAATCACCTTATCCCCATCACAGCCCCAAAATATTGCTGGCCGATTGTAAAACAAATAAACGCACATAATTCACTAATTTCCTTATCGGAAAAACCTTCTTTTAACACAGCAAACATCGGCTCTGACATCTTTCCATTTTGTTTGACTACCACCTCAGCAAACCCGACGGCTAATGACGTTTTTTCATCAAAAATAGCTGTATTTGGTCCACCTTTTGCCTTGCAGTATTCACAATGATTTTGCTGCGCAAGACTTCTTCGTACTTGTTCTTTTAGTTGAGCAGATAAACTACCGTCCTTTTCAAGTTCATCTCCTAAATCGGTCCATTTAGTTAATATATTTCGATTATGACCAAGCAGTTGTTGGAACGATGTTTGACCGTATGCAGATTTTTTTATTCTATCCACTTCATCTCCTCCTTTAATACATCTAAATATAATCAATATAAAGTTGTTTCTCTATAAAGTTTTTAAGGTATTATGTATGTATACTTAAATATTTCAAGGAAATGAGAGGTATCAGCATTAAAAATGAAAATTGATGAAATAGATAAAAAAATCATTGAGGAACTAATGACAAACAGTCGTATATCAATGACTGAATTGGGGAAAAGAGTAAGTTTGTCATCACCAACTGTTACAGAAAGAGTTAGACAAATGGAATACTATGGCCTCATAAAAAAATATACGTTAGAAGTCGATTATGAGAAGTTAGGACTCCCCGTACAATGTATCATTGAAGCCACGATAAAAAATGGAGAATATCAACGATTTAAAACTTATATTAAGCAACTACCTAATGTTGAATTCTGTTACCGAATAGCTGGAAATTCTTGTTTTATGCTTAAAATGCATTTTGAGAAAATCGGTGATGTTGAACAATTTATTGATAATGTCAATCCACTTGCTCACACCTCGACCTATTTTATTTTCTCCAAGGTTTGATAGAGTTAACTAATGAGGCCATTGAAAAAGTCTTGTTAGTTAGAATAGGTTTGGAGCATGTAGCTTACCGCCAGCTACATGCCACAGCAATCGTGGGTGAGTCGGGAGCCTCCGGGGCTTCTCACTTGCTCTATTTTGGATGAGTTTCTTACGTCATAATCTTTCTGCCTTTTTGCCAGCACAAATGACTTTTAAAGGGATATTACTCTTCTGTTCAACCCGATCTTTTAGCTGCTGCAAACTCTCCATGAACTCATCATAATTTCCTTCAATCGTAAACTGCTGGTTATATGTGGCTTGAAACTGGTGCGACATCGTCGGAAGAAATCTTTCTTTATAAAGCTCCGGTGTTGAATCAATCAAAACTAATCCTCCCACTTTATGAGGATAAGTAGAAGCAAATAATCTTGCATTTACACCACCAAATGAATGACCTACTAATATGTATGGAAGTTCAATATCAAGGTAGTTTAGGAGTGAATTCAACTCCTCTACCATCTGCAGACTCGTCCTAGGATGGCCGCTTTTTTCACTTTTCCCTAACCCAGCCCTATCATAAACAAGAACATTTGCCAATTCAGATAATTCATTCACGATACTATCCCAAGTCGTCGAATTATCACCATAACCAGCTTCCATAATGATAGTTGGCTTGTGTTCGTGATTTTTATATAACTTCACAAATAAATGAGTGTCGTTTACTGGAACAATGATTTCTTTCACCTAATTATGGTTTTGTTTAGGCATTTCATTCCTCCTATAAGAACTATGACAAAAAAGCCTGACATAGTAAAAATCAGGCTCAATTAAGTCAATATTTCTTTAATAAATATCGTAATGGAATAATAGACACGATGACGATTAATAAAGCGGCTGGTGCTGCCATATGATAAATCGCTTCACTCGCTTCCACCCAAATCCTAACAGCTAACGTGTCAAAACCTGGTGGCCTTAATAATAATGTTGCTGGTAATTCTTTAATGCTACTAACAAAAACTAATGCTCCACCAGCCAAAATACCTGGCAAAATCGATGGAATAATGACTTTAATTAACACTTTCCATGGCGGATGCCCTAGACTCCTTGCCGCTTCGTCCATTCGTGGTGATAATAGACTCAATGAGGCATCTGTTGATTGCATAGCTTGCGGTAAGAAACGAATTACAAAAGCAAAAGCAATCAAATAATAGGTATTATAAAGAACTGGTATATGATTATTAAATATAAAAATAATCCCTAGTGCCACAATTACTCCTGGAAGAGCATAACCTGCATAACTAATTTTTTCAATAAAATAAGAAACTCTAGATGGATATCTGGATCGTAAATAAACGACTGGTAAAGCCATAATCATACAAATAATTGCAGCTAATCCTGAAACTTTGATGCTATTCCAAGCATACATCCAAAAATTCGCATTTAATGCCCCTTCTTGAATTCCTAAGACAGACCAGTATATAAGCACACCAATTGGTAAAACAACTGAGATTATAAATATAAACCAGACAAACAATGTAGCGAACCATTTCCATTTTCCAAGTGGAAGATTATCGGTCTCTTTAAAAGAATTACTTGATTGATGATAAGATTGTTTCTTTTTTGACTTTGCTTCAATCCAGAGAATAATTAATGTCAAACCGATTAAAACAACGCTTAAAACAGTCGCTGACACATTATCGTAACTCCCCATTTGATAGTAGATCGCAGCGGTAAATGTTGTATACCTCATCATCGCAATTGCCCCAAAATCAGACAAAACATATAAAGCGATCAGAATAGCTCCCGCTCCTATAGCCGGTCTTAAAAAGGGCAGATTAACTTTCCAAAAAACTTGCCATGTTGATAATCCTTGCGACCGTGCAACCTCTTCAAAGTTACGGTTCATCTTTCTGATAGACGCACTTGCAATCAGGAAAACGTATGGGTATGTAAATAGAGTTAACACTAAAAAGATGCCCGTAAATGAATAAATATTAAAAGAATATTCACCAATAAGATTTACTAACCAATCATGTGACTCCCATTCCCGTGCAACCCAACCTCTAGGGCCAAAGACAATAATATACGTTACAGCTCCAACATACGGGGGAATAACAAGAGGTAAAGCTAAGAGCCATTGCCACATTTTCCTGCCTGGTAAAGAAGTTCGATTAACAAGCCATGCTAAGGCCACTCCAATAACGACAGCGGCAAATGTTACACTTACCGTCAAACTTAATGTATTCCAAATTAATCGTGGAATCCTCGAATCTAATAAGCTTATCCAACGATCGGCCCCTGCAAATAATGACATCCCAATTACATAAAGGACCGGAATCGCCATCATAATAGCCGTTACGACGGCAAACATAAATAGAATGCCTCCAGGTTTGCTCCCTTTTTTCCCTAATACAAACTCTTTAATTGAAAAACGGCGAGAGGATGGAGATAAAATATCCCCATCCTTAGTTTCTTGCTTATGTTGTTTATCATTGTTTTCATGATGACTCATCTTGATACAACTCCTACTCGCCTTATCTTTATTATAGATCTAAATCCAGACCAGATTCCTCGATTAAATTACGTGTATCTTCCCATACTTCCCCTAAGTCACGTAAAGGCATATCATGTGTTTTATAATCAGAAATCGTCGCTGCACCTTCAATTGCTTCAACATTAGGATTAATTGGTACTTCTAAAGATTCATAAGAGAATTCACGTTGATTCTCTTCTTCAAGAATCCAATCTAAAAATACTTCAGCACTCTTTGCATTTGGAGCTCCTTGAACTAAACCTACTCCTGCTGCATTTACTACCGCACCCATTTCTCCTTCACCTTGGTCTGGGTAAATAACACCAACATTATTATCAGTTGGCTCTTGTAGTTGTTGGTGGAAGTAATAGTTATTTACTAAACCAAACTTAAACT
The DNA here is from genome assembly GCF_000292245.2 of Alkalihalobacillus alcalophilus ATCC 27647 = CGMCC 1.3604. Classification (GTDB taxonomy): domain Bacteria; phylum Bacillota; class Bacilli; order Bacillales; family Bacillaceae_D; genus Alkalihalobacillus; species Alkalihalobacillus alcalophilus. Next base: position 56,916 of record NZ_ALPT02000011.1, read on the forward strand.
CTCCAGCTCCAACGGCACGACGGATATCTCCATGGCCTTGTAAAATCGCACCAGCATTTTCTTGAACGGCGCTGATCCAGTCTTTTGTTTTCTCATCGCCCCACTCATTACGAAGCGCAGAAACATGTCCTATCATCGCACCATTTCCACCACGTGTAATTGCGAAATCTCCTGACCATTCAGGGTTAGTTAATTCTTCAATTGTTTTTGGCATTTCTTCTTCTGTAATCAAGTCTTTATTATACATTAACACACGTGTACGAGCAGATAATGCAAACCAAGAGTTATCCTCGGCACGGTAAATTTCTTCGATTGATTCAATATTTTCTGGGTTTGAACCTTCAAGTAACCCTTCTAATCTTAAATTTTCTAATGCCCCAATATCATTAGAGATAAAGATATCCGCTTGAACGTTGCTAGCTTCTCCTTTAATACGATTTACAGCATTATCACCGGCATGAAGAGCTTGTACTTCAATTCCCGTTTCTTCTGTAAATTTCTCTAACAATGAATTAACAAAATTTTCATTTCTAGAAGAATAAACAACCAATTCTCCTGTATCCTCTGCAACAACCTCTTCATTTGCATCAGATTCTGTTCCTTCTGATGAAGCGTTGTCATTGCCTTCACTGCTGTCTTCGTTTCCGCACGCAACTAAAGCAAAAATAAATAATACGATAATAGATAGTAATACTAGCTTGTTTTTCTTAAACACTAAATGGCACCTCCGAAAAGTTTAAAATCCTATTGATAATGATTATCATTATCAATGACTTCTTTAATATACCTAGTTTTTCGAAGTATGTCAACAACATTTTGAAAATAGTTTACATCATACTATAAAAATATACTCTTTATAGTGGGCTTGAGAAAAGCCCCTTCTACGTAGGGACTTTCTCTTCTTTATGCCTCCACCAATGCTACCGATTCAGGTTTGATATTAAAAGAAATATTTGCATCAAGCTCAATTTCTTGTTCTACAGGTGCATATAAAATCATCGTTTCATTTAAAGCGCTCTCATTGCCTAACACCACTTCTAGCTCCTGATATTCGCCGCTATAAGTCACTTTACTGACTCTACCAGAATAATAACCATCCTCTACTAATAAACATCCTTCTGGACGAATCGAAATCTGCACATTATCAATAACTTCTGACAATTGATTAGATAATGAAATACGTCCAATATATGTATCTACATGTTTCATATCTGGACAGATTTTCCCTTGTAACAAATTCGTTTTCCCTAAAAATTGAGCGACAAAACAATTTTTAGGACAGCGGTACATTTCTCGTGGTGAAGCGATTTGTTGAATGATTCCTTGATTCATGACAACGACTCGATCGGATACAGCAAATGCATCTTTTTGATCGTGAGTAACGATAATAGCTGTCGTGTTCGCTTTTCTTAATATAGCCGTAACATCGTATCGCATTTTTTCCCGAAGTCCAGCATCTAAATTACTAAAAGGCTCATCCATTAAAACTACATGCGGCTTTGGAGCAAGTGCTCTAGCTAATGCGACTCGTTGTTGTTGCCCACCCGATAATTCACTTGGATAACGTTTCGCATATTCTAGTAGACCAACTAACTCTAAAACTTCTTTTACCCTTTGTTTTTTCTCGAAAATTTTCCATTTATTTAAACCAAAAGCTACATTTTTTTCAATCGTCAAGTGCGGAAATAATGCGTAATCTTGAAAGACCATTCCAATTCCACGCTTTTCTGGTGGGATATTTTCTTTGTTGTTATAAACATATTGACCATTAATTAAAATCGCTCCATGTGAGGGAATTTCAAATCCTGCAATCATTCTTAGCATCGTCGTTTTTCCACAGCCACTTGGACCTAGTAAAGTTATAATTTCACCTTGCTCAATAGCAAGATTGACTTCGTTTACAGCAAGTTGATTCCCATTAGGAAATTGCTTACTTATATTCTGAAGGTGGATAAAGCTCATGTTGTCGTTCCCCCTCATCCAATTTATTAGCATTGATAATGAATATCATTCTGAATAATAATTGTAACATGTAAACAAAAAAAGGGTCAATGATCTCTATCGCAATAATTAGTCTCATCATGAATAATTTGTACTAAATTATAGATTTTTGATATAGCTCAAACTATAAACTTATCGTTAAAACAACATAAAAAAGCCCCCTTCTCATTAATATGTTTCCAAAATGAGAGAGAACTTAGAGAATGCTCAACAAGTCTTGATTTGTCTCACGGAGAATGGGAGCAGAAAAAGCGTTAAGCTGATAAATGTATTTAGGTTTTGCTTCAATTATTAATTCTTTTTCTACTACTGAGGCTTCTTTTAGTTCACCTAGCCTTGTTGAAATAATCTTTGGTGTGGCCGTTTGAAGAAGCTGCTTGATTTCATTAAATTGGGTATAGTGATTTGAGATCGCCACTAAAATTGGCCAATTCCACATTTTGGTCGCTAAGACACCACACCCAAGCCTTTCTTCTGCTTCTGTAAGAATAAGTGCCACTTCTTTCATAAAACGACCTTTATCAGTCAGTCGATATTCAGGTAATAATGGATGATGGCGCTCATTAGGTGAAATGTATTGAATCAGGTTAGCTTCTGACATCAACTTCAGATTATTACTTAGTCTTGAGGGAGAGATTTGCAACTGGTTTTTTAAAGGAGTAAACCTACCACCAGTTTTCTCAAGATGAAGTAAAATTGGAATTGTCCATCTTCCAGAGAGCTCTTTCGTGATGTGCACCAGATAAGCAGCTTGCTCCATTATATCCCCATTAATGTTTGTGACAACTCAAGATTATGGCCATCTGGATCCTTAAAGGTCGTTAGTTTAACCAAGCCAGGAATCGTCGTAATCTCACTCGTAAACTCGATCCCTTTTTGGCTAAGCGCTTTCACTGCTGCCTCGATATCCTCAACCTCAAACACAACCGAAGCCTTAGTAGAGATAACCTCTACTGCCTCCGAAAAACCGATAAAACAATCCTTTGTATTTGTTTGCACGCACGCCATACCATTATCCTTATCCTGAAAATCCAACACAAACCCTAATTGCTCTGTATAAAATTGAATCGTTCGCTCCATATTACTAACGTTATACCAAACCGTAAATCCAGACTTAAACATTGAATCACTCCTTACACCTTTGATACCGAAATTATACGAAGTATATATACGGTAGTAAATGATAAGTCAGAAAATTTAAACTTAATCTAAACAAAAAAGAACGACCCATTTCAGCCGCCTTTTTAAACAATCATTTTATTTACTTTTCCATTCTTAAGTAGTAGTTGTATTCCTCAATTTTTTGATTTTCCGGCAATAAACAGCTTTCAAATTGCTTAAATAGACTTTGAATCTCAGGTTCGATATTAATTTTGCTTAATCCTTCTTTATAATTTTCTTCACTTACATACTTTGAAAATTCCATCCATTTTGTTTTATCAGTTGTGCATTGTAAATACATAACTTCACAGTTTAAATGCTTCTTATATAGTTCAACAGCTCGATTTTGAATATTGAAATACTGTTCTACTTTATCTTCTTGAATAAAGAATTCATAGACTTTTACATACAACACTTTCAACCCCATTCCTTTAATTATGTCTAATATGGCTATTCGCCTTCAGTTTAATCCCTTTTTGGTTTAAAAAATGATCAATCTCCCTAAAGTGATGTAAATCATGTTCAATCAAGCCCTTGAAATATTGGTTAATTTTTAATCGACTGTTCCCTAATACCATTTCATCTTCCCATCGATTCGTTGGAATGTTATTCAATTCAAGCAATAAATTTCTTCGAGTGTTAACAAAGTCCTTTATCGTCGCTTCTTTTTTTGGTTCCTTGCTTTGAAGGAAGACTTATCATTCATTTGATTGACATTAGGGCCCTTTGGAAAGTCTTCATCACTAAAAAAGTAAGGAATTCTCCTCTTTAAGACAAAATCGTCCCATGGTATGAAATGACCGATTATTTCAGCAACAGACCATTTTCCATCCTGAATACATAACCTCCATTGATTATCTGTTAATTCATTTAATGATTCTACAAAAGAAATGGAATCATTATAATGTTTGAGAATTTCTTTTTTTATCTTCTCCATAAATTCACTCGCCTTCTTCGTAATTATCTATTAAAATTGTATACATTCTTTACTTAACAATCTACTAAATCATGAAAGGAATTTATTTAGATGAAAACAATTCAGAATTCTGTTGTTCAATTAATTCCAATTGGTATAGAACATGTTGAAGACATTTTCCAAGCTGCACATGACCCTAAAATTTGGAAACATATGTCTGTTGATTTAATGGAAAAAGAGAATGTTACCCAATATGTAAACGATGCCTTACAAAGAAAAGGAAAAGACTTTGCCTTTGTGATTGTGAACCATTCAAGTAAAGAAATCATTGGTGTAACCTGGTTCCTCGATTACTCTGCTGCCAATAAAAGTGTCGAGATTGGCTCTACATGGTTAAATCCAACCTATTGGCGCTCAACTATTAATACGAATTGCAAATACTTATTATTGAAATACTGTTTTGAAGAACTAAAATTAAATCGGGTACAAATCAAAACAGGCCATGAGAATATCCGCTCCCAAAAAGCAATTGAACGAATCGGAGCAACAAAAGAGGGCATTCTTAGAAATCACATGATCCGAAAAGAAGGAAAAATCCGCCATACTGTAATGTACAGCATCATTATAGAAGAATGGGGAGAGATTAAACGACATTTTGAAGAGAATTTATTGAAGGATTAATTGAATTTATTATTTATGATAGAACCCAACTTGTAAAGTTATTTATGCTGGGTTCTATCAATTACACTTTATGTAGAAACGGAAAAGAAGAATTATGTACATATTTGGCACCGTTTTTTATCTTCACTCCAACTTCTTCAAAAATTTCTCTTGCCAAGGTCCTCTCTAAAATTTCTTTTGTGTTTCCTTCCACATCAACCTTTCCTCCAATTAATGCAAGCAATCCACCCGCATGCTCTTCTTGTTTACTTCTTTCAATAATAAGCCACTTACCGTCTTTTCTAATCGCTCCTTCAACATTAACAATGAACATTTGCAAATTCCTCCTCTAGTAAAAATAAAAGTCGCTCAATAGCCCATGTAACTTTGAACCCTAGCGACTCACCCAATTCGGAATATGCTTGCCAAAATACAAACCGATTTTCTCTACTTCCTTCATTACAATATTGATCCCTTCTTCTGATAAAAACCAGTTTTCCTTTGTTATCCCTGTCCTATCGATGATCGGAGAAATCATAAATTCCGTTTGTTTTGGAAAAACGGTTTGATATGTTAATAAAACACGCCGCGAGTGGGTTGCTTTGCACACTAGTATAACTTTTTTGGGCTCTATTCCACTCATACGTAATACTTCTAGTGAGAAACGAGCATTTTCAAAAGTATGAAGAGCTTTATCTTCTTTCAAAATCACTTCTTCAGGGATCCCGTTCTCAAGAGCAATTCCTTTTAAAAACGCCCATTCCGTCGTTTCTACTTGCCGGTTGCCCTCTCCTCCTGATGGTAGGATATATGGCGAAAGACCTCTTTTATATAATTCAACCGCTCTTTCCATTAAGGAGGCTTGACTTGCCCCTGGAATTAAAATGATATCTGCTTGTGCTATTTTCGTTTCAACAAAAATTAAATCCGTTAAACAATCAAAAGGATTTCCCAATATCTATTCTCCTTTTAAATCTATTAACCAAATCAAATTGCTCAATTGGTCATAAACAATAACGAAATAGTACATTTTTGCCCAAGCCAGTTCAAGTAAATCAATAAATTTCCTTCTTTCTACATCCTATTTAAAATTAGTCTTACAAGCTTTGTGTTATAGAGTATTGCACTAAATTGTGTAGAAATCATGAAGAGGGTTTATGAAATTATTTTTAAGAAAGCTAATTGCTTAATTTCTTATGACAACAAAATGAATGGCTCCTAACCTTAGTAAGGAACCACTTATTTAGTTACCTTTACTTTCTCCTAGCTTCTTTTACGGTAAACCAAAATCCTATTAAAGAGCTTAGCCAGACTAATGTAATAGTAATGATGAAGGGTGCTTGTAGCCAATTAGGTGAATCTGGGTTGTGTACAAAAATAAAATAAGCTGTATGCAAAATTACCATATGGTAAAAGACATGTACAGTTTGTTGAACATGTTTCCAAGCTTTTAATCCCAATACCTTTTTACTTATCGTGTTTGAAGTTAATAGTAAGATAAGAACATATACCAACGCTACAATCCCCAATAAATTACCTAAAGCAAACCCAGGATGCAATACCCAATCCCCTGCAAATGGACTAAAAACGAAAAAGAACCGGAATACTTCCCATTGAACCCAGCCATCAAGGATAATCAATACGTGAACAATTGCAGTAATACCTGTCCATATCCCAAGTTCTCTCCTCCAAACTAGCCATTTTCTAATTGTTTTGAATACTTTAGAAAGGGATCCTAGAAGCAAAATTACACTTAATAATAGTAATGATACATCTGCAAATGCTCTGTTCCAAGCATGCATTGGATCCCAGAGTTCTCTACTTTGAAAAAATAGATAAGCTAATATAAGAGAAAATCCCCCTATAACTATTTGTCTATAAGTACTATTTTTCATCGCACACCTCCTCAATCTACTGTAGGAGTATACCCTGCATGTTTGTAGAATGTATGAAGATGGCATAGAAGAAAAAATTGTTGATAAGCATAAAAACGAGGACTGCCATATCCGGCGTCAGCGACAATATACTCAGGTAATTCAAAGACCCGATCAGCAATGGTCTCTAAAAAAGGGATCAGCGTGCGAGTATCAGTTGGGTTTGGGAAGAGATCATAAGCGAGCGTAAATTGATTTTCGGTGGCGATTTGAACATTGTACCCTGGTTTGAGCTGGCCATTCTTCATATAGTCGTCTTTCATCCGCATAAACGTGGCATCGACATCTGTTTTGGAATAACTGTTTCGCTCGCCAAAAAGCCGCTGATCTTGATCTTACTTACGCTTGCGTTGCACAATAATCATCAAATTTTTTGCGAGATTGTTTAGGGCCTTTTCGTGCAGAACGTAACGATTTACTAATTATTAATCTCTTCATCTGTTTCTAGCTATTAAACTTAAAATACATAACCAAAAGAATTTTTTGAACACTCAGGCTCACCATTTATTTTTAATAATAAGCCCCATTGCTTTGGAAGTTCATAAGACTTTTCAAAAAACCTTTTTCATTTAACGAATTATAGCACTTATTCATCTCTTTCAAGACCATCAACTTTTCTAGATGTTGGTGGTCTCTATATCTATACTACTACTAATATTTTTAACGAATCTGTTTACTTCCATGTTTTTTACAAAATCCCACATATTTCTTAACAGTAATGTAAAAAACAGCTTCGAGCGTTCGGGTTAATGGTATCCTCAAGTTCATTTTTCCAAATGGGTAAATTTGGTCACCTCCTAGTCTTATTTTTCATGTTAGTTTAATAGAGAGTCACTTACTTCTAGGAGCTTTTTACAAATGAAAAAATTAATAATTACTATCTACCTGTAATAAAAAGCGAAAAAGGGATAAATGACTGTTTGCCTCATTTACCCCTTACTGTTTCATTGATTAACCTTTTTAATTCTTTATATTTCCTTCCTCTGCCAATACTTCCCACGTTTTCCCAAAGTCCTTTGTCTCATAAATACTTTGTTTCATTGATCCGAGTACTAACATTTGATCATCTGTTGGATGGTTACTAATATACATAATGTAATCATCGTCTACCCTAAAATACAGAGATGCCCATGTTTCTCCAAAGTCTTCACTAAAATACAAGCCTTCCTTTTCTCCAAAGAGATAGGCTACTAAATCTTCTGAATCAGAATCAAGAGTTTGGAAAGAACTTGCGCTAAGATTACTTTCTTTTAAAGCCCACGTTTGACCACCGTCAGATGATTCATACAGTCCTGTCTCAGTTCCTGCTAGTAAGTAATCAGGAGATTGCGGATGAGACGTTAATGAAAGAACCGAAGCTACAGGTCCTGGTAATCCTGTAGTATCAACCATCTCCCAATCATATCCTCCATTTTTTGAACGATATAGGTTTGAGTTGTACACATCAATTCCATACATGAATTCTTGGTTTCCTTCATTTACATGTAGAAGATGAAAATCAACTTCCTTATATAGTGCAATTGGTTCCCATGTTTCCCCAGAATCATTACTAATAATGACCCCTAATGGATCAACATAGTCAGATCGAACACCAGGATGTCCACTTGAGATCATCACGTCCTCATCTATAATTGTATAACCCATGAAATCATGCTGATGTTCTGGCTCACCAACTAATTCCCAGCTGTCTTCATTTAAATTAATTAAGCCCATATGTGTAGCTAGAAAAATACTCTCGTCATGTTGTGAATATTCTAATCCATGAATATGCATAAACGAGTCGATCTGATTTGTGTCATTTGAGCATGCTAATATAACAAATAGAGATAGAGCAATCATACTAGCCATTAATCCTTTTTTCATTGAAATAATCCCCTTTAAACGTGTTTTCTTTTTGTTGGAAATTTGCTCACTATATCGTTAAAACCTTCTACGATAGAGTGACAACTTTTATTTTAACATGTTCTTTCTCTTTACAAATTCTTCTTCTGAGATTTCACTGGCTGCGTACCGTTCCTCCAAAATGGCATAGGGAGACTTCGCTTTACTTTCCAAACGAAACAAAAGCCTTAGTATTAAATAAATGATTAAAAGCAGAGCAAGTGCAACAAATCCCATTTTTAAGATATACGACATCATTTCAGCTGAATCTCCAAACATACGATCTCCTCCTTTAAAAACCCATAAAACCATTAAAAATATTATTTACTAAATAAGAGGTAATTCTAGTCATCCAATCAAAATATAAAAATACACCAAATATAATCATTAAAATTCCACTAAATTTCATAATAAGATTTGTATATTTTTTAATCCAATTCATTCTTCCAATAAGCAGCATAAAAAAGAAACGTTATAAGAGACCATACTTCTTTTGGATCCCAACCCCAAAATCGTGTCCAAGCGATTTGAGCCCAAATCATGGCAAATATTAATCCACCTAAAGCGAAAACTGGAAAACCAATAATAATCGATCTGTAACTAACTTCTTCAAAAAGTTTTACCTCATTTAATTTCCAATTCTTTATTTTAAAGTGCTTGACATATTACCACTAGGCTTTAAACCTACAATAGTTAAGAGTATAAAGAGAAATTGTGAAGGAATCATGGAGAAATGCTAAATTGGAAAATCTGTCACATCCTATTCATATAATCACTATGACATAAAAAATGAGCCCCTTAATATTAAGAGGACCCATTATCATGAGTGTTGATTAACCAATAAAATCAAAAAAAAGAATACAAAAAGGACACCCATCTTGTAGAATGAAGTTTGCCGACCACAAACTCAAGAAGAGGTGTCCCATGGACAAGAATACCATATTCCCGAATTTGCTTCAAAAGATTGTTTTAGAAGAAGAACTAGGAGGCATACAACGTGCCATTCTCTATCAAGATACAGCACACAAACTCAACGTTCTCACTCTTATCAAATACTTAATCTGTGCATCGATGAATGTGTGGAAGAGCTACCGACACTGCACTGATGCGGGCGAGCAATATGGATTACCGCAGATTAACCATTCCACTCTTTCAAAAAAGGCAAGTGAGATAGACTACAACATGATGAAAAATCTGTTTCACTTAATCGTTTTCAAGTGTAATTTGCTGACGCGGCGAGCGATGAATCTGTCAAAGGTGAAGGACATCCTGATTGTGGACTCGACTAGGATTACGGTTGGGAAGACACGTCTTCCTTGGGCGGTTTATCATAGCGAACGTTCAGGAATTAAACTGAACGTTAATGTTAATGACTGAGCGTCTTCTTTTAATTAGCCAATAAGATAAGGGAACCAGATAATCTTTCATCAGGTTCAATTGTGAATTTCTCATTATCTTCCGGAGGCAAAAAGTGATAGTGAAACCCTGTATCGTCAGTTAAAATGATTCCTTTTCTGTTTCGGTTAGATAAATCCGATGAATAGTTATGTCCATTAATAAAGTCACATCAACCGTAATAAACTCCTCATCAAAATGAATCGTATCTACCGTTAGATTGACCCCATTTGTTGGTTCATTATCACTTACTGTATCTTCCTCACTACTTTTTGCAATTACTGATTCACTTTCCGCTTCTTCTGTTAATTCGGTACCTTCCGTTTCAGTCCCTTCATTACCATTCGTTTCTAATTGTTCATCATATGCTTCTTCATCCAGTTTATTAGTTGGCGGTTCACTTGCACTCGGACTTTGACAAGCCACCAGCACCATACTTATAAACATAATACTAAACAAACCTAAAACCTTTTTCATATGTACGCCCCCATTTTTTTCGTAATTTAAATGAATATTGTTACAAAGATAACTTTTGTCAAAAAGTGCTACAAACCATTTTATAATACGTCAGCAACTATACTAAACAACCAAAATTAGAAAAAAACAGGATAATATATAGAGTATTTTTCAAGCGAATGAGTCCTTAGTTAAAAAATACCCTTTTTAAAAATAACTCAACTTAAAAAGCATCAACCTTTTGATCAGTTGATGCTCCTTTTCACGTCCAATTCATTTACCTGCTCATATATTTTTTAAATATCTATATTGTGATTCATGAAGTTTTTTAATGGCTTCTTTTAGCAAATAGATTTGGTCATTAATCATTGTGATATATGGACAGGAAGGGTCGTGGGCCGTTGCTTTAGCTTTTACTTTTTCCAGAAATATGATGTCTCGTCGAAAAAGCGTAACCTCATATGGGTGCAACATAATATAACCTCCATTTTAAAAATCGTGCTTAATGTTTTATTCCCAAATCCATGTTGTTCAAAACCAAAAAGCGGGCCTATTTTACTACTAATTTTTTCTTTAATTTTTTTTCATATGATGTTTTATTTGCATCCAACCATGAATATAATAAAAACATATGGGCATAAAAATCAAACTTTCCAAAGCGATAGTTGCTATTAAGGATATTCACCTAAGCGAATTTTACATCATCCTACGTAATTAGACCTATTAAGTTCATTTAAAAACGATAACTATTACTTTTTTACAAAAAAGATAATTTCTTTCAACATACCATTTAATCCAAATTATACAATTTTTTACCAATTCTATAAAAAAGGAGGAATTATAATGCTTGGTGAAGTAGCTGTTATGCTTGCAGGTGCATTTTTAATTTTTATTTTATTATTTATTGCCATCGCTGTTACCCTTTACTTATTATTAGCGTTCGGTTTAAAACGCCTTTCAGAGAGGGAAGGGCTTGCTAACTCTTGGATGGCCTTTGTTCCACTTTTAAACCTCTATTTAATGGGATTAATCGCTGAAAGGCAATCCACTCAATCATGGAAGCAGCACATACCACTTGCTTATCCTGGGCTTGTCGTAGGATCAATCATATTAGACTTTATTCCCGTTATTGGCTTTCTGCTTTCAATCGCATCATTGGTCTTTGGTATTTATGTGATGTTCTTACTTTATGAAAGATATAGTAGTCAGGCGATACCGTTTACCATATTTAGTGTCATCACGCTGGGGATCCTTTTCCCTATTCTCATTTTTATTCTACGAAACAACGAAAAACTGACAGATGCTGATATTAAAAAGATCGATGGACCTGATCCGCTTAATAAATATTAATAATTTTGGGTATAGCTACTTTTCGCTATACCCAAAATTATATATGTATCTTTAATCTCCTCCAAAAGCTTAAGTTATGATCTTTTGAAAAACTTGTATAGCTGTATCTTGAATAAGCAAAATTGAACTACTCGCCACTTAGCTAACGCTTGAAGTGGGAGATTCTTGGGAACAGAGCGTACTTGCCAGCCGATTTCTTTGCCGACAGAGGTTTCTCTTATGGACCAAGCTATCCCCGTCGATTCCTACGGTTCTGGATGTTGTTTTAAGCCGTGTGGAAGGTTCTTACCCCTTCAGCTAGAATATTTTGGCTGGCATTGATATCTCGATCGTGATGTTTATCGCAAATAGGACACGTCCAATCCCTTATTTCAAGAGATTTCTTGCCCTCTTGATGTCCACATTCGGAACAGATTTGACTAGATGGATACCACCTGCTTATTTTCACAATGGTTTTCCCGTACCATTTCGCTTTGTATTCTAATTTCGATACAAAGGCAGACCATGATACATCCGAGATGGATTTAGCTAACTTATGATTACGTAACATTCCTTTGGTGTTCAAATCTTCGATACAGACAATATCGTGGTTTTTGATGAGGTCTGTACTTAGTTTGTGAAGGAAATCGTCACGTTGGTTTCTGACTCTTTCGTGCAATCTAGCGACTTTACGTTTTTGCTTCTGATAGTTTTTGGCATCAAATAGATGAATACCCTAATTTTTAGCCTGTAACG
>NZ_ALPT02000012.1 GCF_000292245.2 Alkalihalobacillus alcalophilus ATCC 27647 = CGMCC 1.3604
AACTTGTTTCGCCCGATTGGCGACTTTTAAATCTTAACAAACAGCAATTTGTTTGTCAACATCTTTTTTAATTTGTTTCGCGTCCTCTTTGGGACAAGAATTAATATACCATCCCCAGAGAGTGACTGCAACACTTTTTTCAAAAAAACTTAAATTAATTTTTAACCCACCTCCCCTAAGCTCCCTTCTAACAAAATTAATATAGAAAGTAAAAAAGAAAACTTAGTTTGTCTAACCACCACGTTTTCTTCATTACTTCATCCTTTTTAATTCGCTCCATAAACAGATTAACCATTCATTAGTTAATTATTGATACTCTCTTTTCGCACGAGGCAAAGCATACTTTATTCTATCTGCGGGAGAGACAAATCGTTTATATATCCCGTAAACAATATCATATTTTTCGACCATTGCTCCTTTGACCACATTATCAATCCGTGGGTCTGTTAAATCTAACAATATTTCTTCTAGTTCACGCTTTAATAAATACTCAACTTCTTGTACTTCTTTAGACGTAAGTAGAAAACCCAACATAACCGACACCTCAACTCGACTTTTAGTAACTGAACAACTCCCATTTTTTAAGTAAAAAATGGTATCCTTACAATTCTTTTCTTTCTAACGAACTTTTATTCATATCTTGTCCCCTTTTTGAATAAAGATATTTTAGGGAAAAAGTGAGGGGGAGTAAGAATGAATCTCTTTTGGGTATTTCATGCTAAACGATTAAAGTCTTTATCAATCATTGTTCTTACTGCATTTATGGCGGCTGTCTTTTTGTATGTTGAACGCACTCAATTACCTGTTTTTTCAACACCTGAGGGTCCACAAGCCTTTTACCGAGCAGAAATTGAACAGAAGGAAGTCGCTTTAACTTTCAACATTAGTTGGGGGGAGCAGCGTGTAAGTCCTATTTTAGAAATCTTAGAGGAAGAAGGGGTCAAGGAAGCGACTTTCTTTGTGTCAGCTTCATGGGCTGAGCGTTACCCCGACTTAGTCAAACAGATTATCGAAAAAGGTCATATGCTTGGCAGCCATGGATATCAATACAAAAATTATACAAGTTGGGAAGACGAAAAGGTCACTAAGGATATCCAAACAAGTCAACGTGTCTTAACTGATTTAGCTGGTAAATCACCACATTTATTAAGACCACCTAATGGAGATTTTGATAAAAGGATACTTAATATAGCAGACGAACAAGGATTGAGCATCATTCATTGGAGCATCGATTCAAAGGATTATACAAACCCTGGAGTTGAGACGATTGTTTCAAATGTTTTAGACGAAACAACGGCCGGAGATATTCTCCTCTTCCATGCTTCTGATTCTGTTAAACAAACACATGAAGCTTTACCGATTGTAATTAAAGAGCTAAAGGATAAAGGTTTTCAATTTATTTCAGTAGACCAGATGATGGAGAACGCCAAAACATCTAGTGAAGAAATTAAATAAGAACACTTTTGGTGTATAAGAAAAAAGGTCAAGCTACTATTTAGCTCGACCTTTTTTCTTTTTTTATTTTTGGTTTTATTCGTTACGACAGGTTCAGAATTAGGATTTCCTAATTTACTTTTGCCATCATCTTTATTTTGCAGGCGGTGCAAAACTAAAATTTGCCACGTGTTTGCGGCAATCAATGGCGTAAAGTACATCCAAAGCCATTTAGGGTCATTATTAGTCAATGCTGGCACCCATTCGATCGTCGTTACGACGAAAATGAAAAATAATGCCGGAATAAATGCCCCTTTATTCGTTTCTTTTGCTTTAATATAAGCAACTAACAAACTGAAAAGTAAAAAGATAATCGGCATAATCATATAATGGAAAATTGTTTCTCCACCTTCAGCAAAAGCCAGATATCTAAAATAAATTAAATCAAAAAAGACAAAAGCAATTAGAACTACTTGAATCCAGTTCCAAAGCCTCGCTGTTTTAAATAACCCCAATCCAAATCGATGGACCGTTAAATATGCGAAAAAACCCATTTGAGCAATTAAACTAAATGCTGCGGTTATTCCAATAATCCAAAGGATCCCGAAAAAGAAATTCGCGAAGCCCTCTCCAAAAAGAACATCGTAATCAAAATAAATTCCGACGAGCGTACCACTTATACTACCTACCAATAAGGTGGAAAAAAATAGTAAACAACTTTTCTACTATTCACGACGCTTTCCTCCATCTTTCCTAAAAACCTACAAACTAATTGTAACAAAATATAAAAGCTAATTACCACTTTATCTTATTCCTCATGCATAAAATTCAAGAAAATGTCTCAAATTAATGACAAAATGAATGAAAGGAGCAACAAGTATGAAAGCCCTTCAAAAATTGCTTGTTCTCTGTTTACTAGCTACCCTCCTATCCGCTTGTGCTGCCGCTCAAGAAAATGGCAGTAATGCCGACTATGACAACATGAAAAAAATGATGGTCGACATGCTTAAAACCGATGAGGGGAAACAAGCGATACACGAAATAATGACAGAAGAAGAGGTTCGACATGATCTCGTAATGGATAACCTTTTTGTCAAGCAAACCGTTCAACAAACATTAACATCTGAGCAAGGAAAGAAATATTGGCAAGAACTTATGCAAGAACCCGAATTTGCGAAAACTTTTGCAGAAACGATGCAATCCGAAAATGAAAAAATCCTAAAACGTTTAATGAAGGATCCTGAGTATCAAGCAATGATGATCGCCATTTTTACTGATAAAGAAGTAGAGGATTCGATTCTTGAACTTTTAAAATCAAAAGAATACCGTGAGCAACAGATGACCGTCATGGCAGAAGCCTTTGAGAGCCCTTATTTTATCGCAAAAGTCAACAACATCCTCTCAAAAGTGACCGAAGAGCAATTAGAAAAACAAGATGAATCTGGTGGTGACAGTGGCTCTGGAGAAAACGGCGAAGAATCTGGTGGATAAGGGGGAGAGTAAAGTAGCCATTAGTCCACCACTTCCATAACAAACGAACAACTTATATCGCCCGTACAAAAAGGCATAACAAAAACCATAGAGAGCAAGACGCTATCATCTATGGTTTTTGAGCTTTTATTTAACCGTTTTACCGATAACCTTTTTCGCAATTTCCATATAGATTGAACCAATACGACTCTCTTCCTCATAAATCGATGGCGCAAAGTCTTTTTCATCAATCTCAGGTTGTCCGAGTGGGATTTGTCCAAGCAAATCGCACTTCAACTCTTCCGCTAGTCGTTCTCCACCACCACGACCAAATACATATTCCTTCTCGCCTGTTTTTTGACTTTCATAATAAGACATGTTCTCGACTACACCAATGATTTCATGGTGGGTCTTAATCGCCATAGCTCCTGCTCGAGCGGCAACAAAAGCAGCTGTAGCATGTGGTGTACTCACTAAAATCTCCTTAGAATGTGGCAACATCGTATGAATATCTAACGCCACATCACCTGTACCAGGAGGCAAGTCTAAAATTAAATAATCTAATTCTCCCCATTCAACATCGGCGAAAAATTGATTAATCATCTTTCCCAGCATTGGACCTCTCCAAATCACAGGAGCGTTATTTTCAACAAAGAAGCCCATTGATATCACTTTGACTCCAAAACGCTCGACTGGATAAATACGATCCGCCTTTACTTGCGGACGTTCTTCAATTCCCATCATATCAGGAACACTAAACCCATAAATATCAGCATCAATAATTCCAACCCGTTTGCCTAATCGAACAAGCGAGGTTGCTAAATTGACGGATACCGTTGATTTTCCAACTCCACCTTTACCACTTGTAACGGCTATAAATGTTGTTGGGCTATCAGGGTCAAGGAGTGCCGGACCTTCGAACTTAGGTTTCGGGAATCCACCCGCCGCTTCGATTTCCTCTTCTGTTAATTGGTCAAAACGAAGCCCGACTGAAGAAGCTCCTTCACCTTTGATGACATTCACAACTTCTTGTTGAACCTCTAATTGTGAACCAGAACCCATTCGAGATAAAGCGATTTTAACCCTGACTTTATCATCATTTATTTTAATTTCACGAATTCCACCTGTTTCGCTAATGCTTTTATTTAAGTCTCGATCCTTTACTCGACTTAACGCTTCTCTTACCTTTGCTTCTGTCAACACAACTAACACCATCCTTCTCCCATACTTCATTCGACCTTTCTAGTATAGCATACAGAAGGATTGGTCCGTAAACGCTTGCACTTTAAAAAGTTCAATTAATTTGGCCAACTTGAACGCCCTTCTCAGACAGCAACCGTTCTCATACAGCGAGACTAAATTAACAAAGTTAGAGAAAAAAACAAAAAGAAGCCTACGGAATGTCCGGAGACCCCTACGGATATGCAGCTAACAGCGTAGAACAAATAGTCAATTCTAAAGAAATCATTCAAATTTCTCATCAAGGTTTTCGTTACTGCTCAGGAACTTTTTCATCTGTATAAAAACGAAGCACTCCTTGATAAATCGAAGCCGCGACTTTCTCCTGATATTTTTCCTTTGTCAGCAATTGGGCTTCTTCCTCATTCGATAAGAAACCAGCTTCCACAAGAGCACCAGGTATTTCGGCGTTCTTTAATAAATATACATTATGAATTGGTTTTGCGACCCTTGTCGTATTCTCTAAATTCCTCGTCAGTTCATTTTGCACAAACTTGGCCAACTCTTCATTTCCTGCAATCGCTCGTTGATAAAAAACTTGAGCACCACTCCACTTTGGTGACGGGATCGCATTTAAATGAATACTCACAAACAAATCAGCATCCGATTCATTAATAATGTCTACTCTTCGTTTTAAATCCTCTTGTTTCCTTTTTCTAACTTTTGTCGTATCCTCACTCGCTAGGTCGACATCTTCTTCTCTTGTCATTAACACGAGAGCACCAGCTTCTTGTAAATAATCGCGTAAGGATAAACTAATCTCTAATGAAATATCTTTTTCAAGTGCCCCATCTTTAGAAGTAGCACCTCCATCTATTCCCCCATGTCCAGGGTCGACAATAATCACTTTTCCTGATAATGGAAGATTCCAGGTGGACCATGAATCATTGCTTATAAATTGAAATTGAATAATAAAAAGGAGAGCGACAATCCCGATCGCAAATGCGGCTCCTTTTAGCCAATTTTTCACCGACTCCTTCAACACAATTCCCTCCTGTCCCTTTCCTTATATGTATATTGGGACAAGGCGAATAATATGAGAGCCTTTTTAAACTTTTAGTGCAATTTCATTCGATACCTCTTTTTCCCCTCTTGTAAGCCTCGATCCCACCAGTAATCAATAAAGGCATCCGAGGCAATCGATAAGGATTCTTCATGAGCATATCCACTCGTATCAAACCAGCCATACAAAATATGGAATAATGAGTGTGATAACTCTTGTAACTCTAATTCACAGCGTCTTTTTACCTCTTCATCTGTTTCACCTAAATAACAAATTCGACTAAATTCAGCCCCAATTAAATACGCATCAATCCCTAAATCCATCACCGGATCAAGTAAAAATGGATTCACTAAAAATTGAAACGGCATAATCGGACGAAAATGCTGCTCAACATGTTTTTTTAACCCTTTAATCGATAAATGCCTCAAAATTCCCCGCTCAAAACGCCACTGCTTCTGCCTTCTTTTATCCGACAAATTCGTAATAACAGTAGTCACTCTCACCACTCCCCTCACTGCTTTTTTTATAGTATGAGGAGCAAACATTTGACTCATGCAATGGTTTATTTTCCGATAATCACCAACATAATTTCCATATAATTGGGAAATGATAAAAAAACCTGATATTCGTCCTTCTTAAGAACAAATAACAGGTCATTGTCATAGCACCTACTTAATACAAGGAATTTTTCGTCATTTTATTGGCGATAAACTGTAAGATTAGCACAATGACAATAATTAAAATTGCCATAGCTGAAGCCGTATACACCTCTCCACGTAATAAATTCTGGAAGACGACAAGACTCATCGGAGCCCAATCAGATGGAGCCATCAAAATGGTCACACTCGTTTCCTTAATAACCGTCACAAACACTAATATCGAACCGGCTGCAATCCCTGGTAACATCAAGGGCCCAACAACCGTCATTATCGCCATTAACTTCGAAGCGCCAAGATTGACCGATGCTTCTTCAATATCTGGTTTAATCGACATCATCGTTCCCATCGTCGAACGAATCATATAAGGCATCCGCCTAATGGCATAAGCAATTATTAATAAAGTCGCCGTCCCTGTTAATTGTAAGGGAGCCGTGTTAAACGTTTGAATATAAGCAATACCTAAGGCAATACCTGGAACGATTAATGGAATAGATGAAATGAAGTCTAGTTTCACCGCGTTTTGCCTAACAACAAAATAAGAGATGAGTGTCGAAACAATGACACTGACGACTAAGGCCCCAACGGCCAAAACGATACTATTCATAATGTTACTTGTTGAACGACTAAAAATCGTTTGATAATGATTCAATGTATAACCACGCGGTAATAAATCGGCTCCCCAGGTTGTTGCAAAGGATTGTAATCCAACCGATAAAACAGCAAGTAAAGGGATTAATACTACTAAACCCGTATAAATCGCTAAACCAGTTGTCACCCATTTGTTATCATTTAACTTCATTTGTTTTGGCTTACCCGATAACGTGCCATAATTCTTGCCTTTTGTGACAAGACGCTGCAACCAAAAGAAGAAAGCCGCTACAATAACCATGACGACCGTTAAAATCGATGCACCAGCCCAATTAAAAAAGCCAGAAATTTCACGATAAGCCTCGACAACGATTAAGTTTAAACCGTCAGGAGCTAAAATGATCGGCGTTCCAAAGTCCGAGAAACTTACTGTAAAAATTAATAAAGCACTCGAGATGATCCCTGGAATCGCCAAAGGAAATGTAACAAAGGCCATTGTAATCCAATTTTTTGCTCCTAAATTTTGCGAAGCTTCTTCTAATGAAACATCGCTCAATCTAAAAGCAGCAACCATTGGCCAAAGAGCAAATGGGAAGAAAAAAAAGATTTGGACGAGCACGATTCCCATCATTGAGTAAACATTAAATAAACTTCCATCCCCACCTAATGATTGATATAAGGCCGTTACCCAACCCGTACGTCCGAACATAATAATAAAACCAGCAGCCGAAATGAATGTTGGAACGATGATTGGTAATGTACATAAAGCCGCATAAAATTTCTTTAACGGCATCGTCGTCCGAGCAAAACCATAAGCTATCGGCAAACAAATGAGAATCACAAGAGTAGAAACACCTAACGAAAGCATCAAGCTGTTCAACAGGGCATTAGAGTATGTCCCTCCAGCCAGTAACTTCTCATAATGTTCAAAGGAAGCACCAGCCAGTCTTTCGAGATTTATTTTGAAAATCTCTGGGTTAACAAGCGAGCCTAAAATATTAACGGGTTGTCCGGTAAAACTAACAAGGAACACGGAGAATAATGGCAAAACGAGAAATAGAGCAAAAAAAGCAATGACGACCCATTTCATTAAGGATAAACTATCAAATCTTGAGAAGAACGACCCTTTAGAAGAGTGGCGTTTTTTACTCATATTAATAACACCCTCTCTGGATCAACAGTAACTTTTACATCCTCTCCATTCGTTAGCACACGCTCTCCAGGAACATAGATTTTCTCGATTCCTACTTCGTGTGCACCGACTTTTACATCATAACGAATGTTTGGTCCTAAGTAAGTATGCATAAGCACCTTACCTTCTATAATATTTACATGATTTATTTCAGTATCTTTGTGGTAGACATTCATACCTTCTGGACGAATTAATACGTTCATATCATTGGCTTCCTTAGAAAAGCCGGATCGCAAGACAAATCCATCTATTTGAATGACACTTCCTGTTGTCGTTCTTTCGACAATCGTTCCCTGGAATAGATTCGATGAACCGACAAAATCAGCAACAAATGGATTCACTGGATGACTATATAGTTCAGTTGGTGTCGCATTTTGAATAATTTCACCGTCCTTCATAACAGCGACACGGTCGGCCATACTCATTGCTTCTTCCTGATCATGGGTCACAAAAATCGTCGTAATCCCGACATCTTGTTGGATTCTTCTAATCGTCGTTCGCATCGTATTTCTTAACTTTTTATCTAAGTTGGATAACGGCTCATCCATTAATAAAACAGATGGCTCCATCACAAGCGCTCTAGCTAAAGCAACACGCTGCTGCTGTCCACCAGATAATTCACTCGTGCCCCGCTCGGCTAAATGACCTAACTCTACATAATCAAGTGCTTCCGAAACTTTGTTCACTATATGTTTCGGTGGTTTCGCTAAACGTCTACTAAGTAAGCGGGCAAAACTACTGACTTTTGTGCCAAATCCACCTTGATAAAAGTCGCGAATCGTTAACCCATAAGCCACATTTTCAAAAACATTATAATGTGGAAATAAGGCATAACTTTGGAACACCATTCCACAATTTCGTTTATTAGCAGGAACATGATTGACCACTTGTCCATTAATAAAAATCTCACCAGATGTTGGTGTTTCAAATCCAGCGATACAACGCATCGTAGTCGTTTTTCCACACCCCGAAGGGCCAAGAAGGGCAAAAAATTCCCCTTCTTTAATGTCAATGTTTACATGATTTAACGCGGTAACATCGTTGTTATATTTTTTGATTAGATTGTTTACCACTACACCACTCATAAAATTGCCCTCCTAGATTCACTTTCCAACCAATCGACTTATTGATATCGTTCTCTCCATTCATTTCGAATGCGATCATAGTTGTCTACAACCCAGTCAATATCTAAATCCATCGCATGATCTTTTAAACTCTCCAGCGTTAACGGAGATTTCCCTTCAACCTCTGGATCGATAGGAATATGAAACCAATCAGCTTTAATTTGTTGCCCTTCTGTCGACAGCATAAAATCGATAAACTGCTGTGCCCCTTCTGGATTTGGACCATTTTCAATAATCGCGACAGGGTTCACGAGTACGGGTGTGTTTTCAGGAATATGGAAGTCCACCGACTCGCCACGATCCTTCATTTGATACGCCATAAAATCAAACCCGACACCGATAGACGCTTCCCCCGTCGAGGCGGCTTGGGCAGGTGCACCACCAGAGTCAGGGAAACTACTTACATTCTCAACTAATGCATCAAAGTACTCCCAACCAGCCTCTTCGCCTTTGTCCATTAACTGACTTAAGACAAGCAAAGTAGCTGTACCAGATGCGGCCGGATTTGGAATTTGAATTTCTCCTGCCCACTTCTCATCTAGTAACTCATCCCATGTTTGTGGCAGTTCGGCTTCATCAACTAAATCGGTATTATAAATTAACCCGAGAACAAATACTTCAAGTCCAACCCAACGATAATCTTCATGTCTCATTTTAATTCCGTCTTGATAAACGTCCCACTCTTTGGCAAGTTCAGGTGTATAAGCTCCGATGAAACCCCTTTCAATCGCAGATTCAAAAGGTAAAATGCCGCCCCCACCATACCAAACGTCCGCTTGCGGGTTATCCATTTCAGCAATCATTTGATTTACTAATACATTTGTCCCTGCATAGTTAACATTGACCGGTATTCCCGTTTCTGCTTCAAATGCTTCAGCAATTTCACGTGTCATATCTGGTGTTTCCGGTGAATATAACGAAACCGCTCCACCTTCAGCATCTGAGTTACCACAAGCAACTAAAAGGAATACTACCGTTAATAACATAGCTACCCTAAGAAAACGACTCACTTTAAATCCCCCCTAAATGAATAAAACACTTCTCGTCCATTTTTTTCCCTAAAAAAGAGAAGAGATGTTTCCACCAACAAATAAACGAATTTGTTGAGGTATTTCTCTTCTGCTTTCTACCATGTATATGTTTTATAGAAATAGAGTTATTCTAGCTATTTTAAAAAGCCGCTAATATAGAGCTTTCGTAATATGCCCTTTTTATCTCTTACTAGCGGATAAGCATTTACCTATTTATTCGCTCAAATATGTTATGAGCTTCTAATTTTAAAAAGTCGCTTAATAAAAACCCGGGTAATATGGATAAGGTGGATAATAAAAAGGTCCAGGTCCATAATACGGATTCAGCAAGGTACCAGCTGCTAAACCGCCTAATAAACCACCAACAAATGGTCCTCCAAATCCAAAACCGAAACCAGGTCCGCCTCCCCAGCCAGGACGACCTCCCCAACCTCCTGGTCTAGGTCTGCCTCCCCAACCGCCAGGACGACGACCGGGACGTCCTCCCCAAGGTCTTCTTACCATTGAATGGTCAACTGAATGAGTAACAGGCATTTGTTGTCCCGTATAAAATGTATGCTCATATTGATTATTCATCATTATTTACCTCCTTTAATATAAAGCGAAGCCAGTTCGCTCAGACGAAACGATTTTTCTCGAGCTTCTAACAGGCTCAGCTGGATGAACTAATGGTAACAGTATATGCATACGTCTAGAATTGTTTTGGGCAGGTAACTAATTTTGAAGAAAAAGAAAAGCTGACATCATTTTTTCTTAATAGGAAAATTGAAAGTACAAGCCAATTAATTGAATAAGGAAAAGCCGATACTCACCTTATCAAAGATAATAACGACCTTTTCTTACATATTACTTATACCCACAGATAAAAAGGTTAGTTAAAATTAGATGCCCTTGCTGACTTACTTTTAGAAGGTGAAGAGGCATGACTGTTAGGGGATTAATAAAATTGGCGGGATAGGCTCAGTATTCGCAGTCTGATTATTCTCTCTACTATACTAATCAGACAATACATATTAAAAACGACATGCTCACATTTTAAGCATGTCGTTTTTTTAATATGTTTTTTTACTTCTAGGGGTAAAGAGTGTATACCCAATAGTAAATAATATCGGGAACCACAAAATAAAACTCAAAGCTTGACTATTAAAGAGTTCATCGCCTCTTATAAAATCAAAAATAGTCTTAAACGTAATAGTTACAAACAACGAAAGTACATAAAGTTTAAGGTGATATATCAAAAAAGCCATAACAACCGCCCCATTTCCTATTTTTGTTAAATATAATTGTACCAAACTCTAATATACAAATATATGGTAAAAAAGGTTATGAAGGTACATTCACTGTGCAAAATAGATAACTTTTGTAGATACATAGGAACAATGGTGGAGGTGGAGGCATAGGAGGAATTAGTATAATGAAAGCACGTCAGGTAAATAAATTCGTAAACGTACTAGAAACAACTGCACATCAGTTTAAAGATTGGTATGTTAAAAATAAAACCCCAAGAAATGACACTATAAAAAGGACTGATAAAACTGAATAAAGATATCATTATTGCGATTAGCTTTTACACCGATTTAAACAAGAACCCCTTTAGTCATTTTAACCCTGATATTTTAACAAAAGGATTAAACATTCGACCTGTTCATACTCAAATTTATAAAGATGAATCTAGTGGATTGGAGAATAGAAGTAGATTCCCCGGAAACCCTTGGTGTTCTTCTTGGATTTATCGAGAAGAAGCTATTAATTTTCAAGTCGACTTAGCCGATGATAGCCAACCTAAAGTAGAGCAGCTTTTAGAAAAACTGGATAATAAACTATTCACAGATAAGAATAAATCCTTCATCAAAGAATTTCAAAAAAATTATGAAGTGAATTGCGACCTACTTATTTTCACCTTTGGTTCAGAAACTATTAAAGAGTCTTTTGACATTCCTCACTCTTTATTAAAAAACTTAGTTGACATTAATGCCAAACTGGAAATTAATACCCATAGTAAACCACTCTCTTATTATAAAGAGCTGTATAAGTACCAGAAGCTTTTTGAAATATAGAAAAAGCCGATACTCACCTTATCACAGGTAGTATCAGCTTTCTCTCACAAAATCTATATTACTTATTCTTCCATAGAATATGTTCATTTTTATCTTTTATAAAATCAGGGCTATTGTCGGGAGTTATTTCGAATAGTTCCCCTTCTTCCATAAATTTTTCGTCTTCACTTCCTATTAAATTTATTATTGAAATACACTCGAAAGCAATACCTTGATATTCATAGTACCCCTCTTCATTTTCTGGGTCATCAGAGTCAGGGAAATCACCAGCATTATCTGAATTATAGTCAGTATCATATTTAACAAATAACTTCCTACCATTTTCCCATTCAAGTATTACTTCCAATTTTCTATTCTTTTCATGGAGTGCAAAGAATTTCACGAATTCACTTAATATCATTGGATAGGCCTCCCAGGTACAATATGTGCTCCAAGAACTGATCCTTACCGTTTATATACCTATTGTGACGATGCTTCAGCAACAAACAGTGGCAGAAACGTTGCTATATTGCCTCCCTCTTTTTTGTATAACAATCAATTTATTTACTCATAATACAATATACCAAAGATTAAGGTGTGATCTGATCATGTTACGTATTTTACTTGTGAGCTTCCTGTTATTTACTTCGATTAATTCTAATCATTCTGCTGATAATTTAATCGATTATTATAAAGAAACAGATTTCAAAACCATAGAAGAAGCTATAAAAGATTTTGAACAACAAAAGCAACTTAGCTTAGTTCCACCTAATTACATTCCTTTTAAAGTATCTCACTCTTTCGGGAGATATATTGAAAAAGGAACTTATAAAGGCCAATTACACTTAGAATATATAGATCAGCCTTCTAATAATGTTATTTCTATATTCGTTTCAGATGCATCCCAAGAATTCGCTCCAACAAAAGATGGCTCTGAAGAGATTATAAATAATAAAATACTTACGAAATATAATGTTGTTCAAAACGAGGAAGCAAATATTAGCAATTTAAGTTTTAAGTTGAACGATAAAGCGTTTCTTATTCAGTTTATAACAAATAAAACAAATGAACCAATCGAAAAGGAAAAAATGTTCAAAATTTTTGAGTCCATTATTGACAATAACTAAAACAAACATAAAAGAAAATAGACTTTGCGATATCTGACTGCTACTCTTGGCCACCGATATGCTAAGAGAAGGACTGATTTTTCTTCCATAGTATATTTTCATTTTTATCTTTTATAAGATCAGGGCTATTGTCGGGAGTTATTTCGAATAGTTCCCCTTCTTCCATAAATTTTTCGTCTTCACTTCCTATTAAATTTATTATTGAAATACACCAAAAAGCAATAGCTTGAAATTCATAATACTCCTCTTCATTTTCTGGGTCATCAGAATCAGGGAATCCATCCGCATTATCTGAATTATATTCTGTATCATATTTAACTAATAATTTCCTACCATTTTTCCATTCAAGGATTAATTCCAATTTTCTATTCTTTTCATTCCACGAAAAAAATTTTGCAAATTCACTTAAGTAAATAATCATTGGTTTCGCCTCCTAGGTACAATACATGCTCCAGTATTTGAAGAGTAGGTAGTCCTAATCTTAGTTGGTGTTGCTATACTATCTTTAGAAAACCAAATGTTTTGATTAAAGTTTACACTTGCCAATTCATCATTTAAAGCTTTTTTTCTGCTCATACCGAAGCTGTTTGAATCCAGTCAAAAACAATATTGCCATTAACATCATCAATAAGTGACTCCCTTTTGATTGCTTCACTGTTTAATTTCATTCATTTAATGTATTTCATCTTTTAGTCTAAACATAGGAAATATCACATCTGTTGCCTTTTTATTTCTAACTTACGCGTGTGCAAATCCTGATGCTGTTCAAAGACCTGAGAACATGAAAAAAAACCAACCATAAGCGGTTGGTTTTTTTGTAAAACTGCAAATATTAACGTTTCGAGAACTGAGGTGCACGACGTGCTGCTTTAAGACCGTATTTTTTACGCTCTTTCATACGTGCATCACGAGTTAAGAATCCAGCTGTTTTTAATGCTGGACGGTTGTCTGGGTCTACAGTAAGTAGAGCACGCGCGATACCGTGACGGATCGCACCAGCTTGACCAGTGTAACCACCACCGTTAACGTTAACGTGAATGTCGTATTGACCTTCAACGCCTGTTTCAACTAGTGGTTGCTTAACGATAAGCTTTAAAGTTTCAAGATTAAAATATTCATCCATTTCGCGGCCGTTAATAACTACACGACCATCGCCAGGCAATAGACGTACACGAGCAACCGAGTGCTTACGACGACCAGTACCGTAATATTGTACTTGTGCCAAGATAATACCCTCCCTATCTATTAACCACGAAGTTCGTATGCTTCTGGTTTTTGAGCTTGATGATTGTGTTCGCTACCAGCAAATACATGAAGTTTCATGCCTTGTTTACGACCAAGAGTGTTCTTTGGAAGCATCCCTTTGATTGCAAGTTCAAGCATACGCTCAGGTTTGTTTGCGCGCATGTCGCCAGCTGTTGTTTGTTTTAAACCACCTGGGTGATTTGTGTGACGGTAGTAAATTTTGTCTTTTAATTTATTACCTGTTAATTCGATTTTTGCAGCATTGATGATGATAACGTGATCACCAGTATCAACGTGTGGAGTGAATGTTGGTTTGTGCTTACCACGTAGGATAGAAGCAACCTCTGAAGCTAGACGACCAAGTGTTTGACCTTCTGCATCAACAACATACCACTTACGATCAACTTCATTTGGCTTTGCCATATATGTTGTACGCATGAATTTTACCTCCTAAAAACGCTCGCGTTCATTTCTTTTTTATTTTACTTAAAACCATTGTCTCTTGTAACATTCCGCAACCCGGGGCTAGTGGGTTTTTAGAATTACCATCTAACATCATATAATATCTGAAACCCAATGTCAACACGTTACACACGGCTTCGTTGCTTTTATTCTTATTTTTTTATCCTGTTTAAGAAAATATTGGTTCCGGGTAATTTACTTGATGAAGATACAGTCCATGACCAGGGGCTGTTTTGCCTGCTTTTGTCCGATCGCACCCTTCTATAATCGCCTGAAGCTCATGTGGGTCACGTTTTCCAGTACCCACCTCAAGCAATGTGCCGACCATAATCCGAACCATATTATAAAGGAATCCATCGCCCTCGACGATAAATAATAGCTCATCACCCACATGTTGAAGCTCAAGCCTTGTCACTGTCCTTATTTTGTCGATAACGCTCGTATTAGCCGCACAGAAGGCACTAAAGTCATGTTTGCCTAATATATGTTGTGCCGCTTCTTTTATCGCCTCGATGTCTAACATTTCTGTAAAGTGATAGCAGTGATTTCTTCTAAAAAGATCGCCTTCCTTAGTTAGAAGTATCCGATACCGATATTGTTTGGAGATAGCGGAATAACGAGCATGGAAATCTTTTGAGACTTCTACTGCCTCGATGATACGTATATCAGCAGGTAATAAAGCATTAAGTGCCTTTGCCCAACGGGAGACAGGGATCGCGAGACTCGTCTCAAAATGAAACACTTGTCCCGTTGCATGCACCAGCGAATCGGTTCGCCCCGAAGAATGAATACGAAGCTCCTCGCCTTTATGAATCTTTTTCAAGCTAGCTTCGATTTCCCCTTGGATCGTTCGTTTTCCAGGTTGGACTTGATACCCTGCAAAATAAGTGCCTTCGTAGGCAACTTTACAAGCCATTTTTCTCATTAGAAGTATCTCCTTACATCATTCTTAACCAAATAATCACTATTCCTAAAGCGATACAGCTCAACAGACTAATCGTGTCCCGCCAGCTCCAAACAAGCTCTCTTAATTTCGTACGACCTTCGCCTCCCTGATAGCCTCTCGCCTCCATCGCCAAAGCAAGTTCCTCTGCCCGCTTAAAAGCACTCATAAATAATGGGACTAATAAAGGGATTAATGCTTTAATTCGTTCCTTCCAAGGCCCTGATGTTAAATCAACCCCACGAGCCATTTGAGCCTTTAATATTTTCTCCGCTTCCTGTAAAAAGGTCGGAATAAACCGAAGCGCGATCGAAATCATTAAAGCAAACTCATGAGCAGGCAATCGAACTTTCTTTAACGGCGTTAAAAGCTGTTCTAACCCATCTGTTAGTTGCATCGGACTCGTTGTCAACGTCACGAGAGACGTAATCGCCACAATCGAGATAAGCCGTACCGCGATAAAGGTTCCTTGGTAAAAACCATTTTCATGCACCGATAAAGCTCCTAACTCTAACCATACAGATCCACCTTTTGTCATAAAAAGATGGAGGAGAAACGTAAAAGCGACGAGGATAAAAATGGGTTTCAGTCCTCGATAGAGAAAATAAAACGGAATATGCGATAGCCACATTAAAAAAAGAGCAAAACCAACAAACAAAAGCATTCCATACCAATTGGACGTCAAAAAAACGAGCAACATCAGCAAAAAGGCCGCAATAATTTTCGTTCGCGGGTCAAGTCGATGTAAAAAAGACTCTACCGGCACAAACTGACCAATAATGACATGACTAAACATTAGGGTGACTCCTTTTCACTTAAGTGCCGGTCAATATAAGCGACCACATTATCGAGGTCATAATAAAGTTCATCGTCTGTGAGCGAAAATTTTTCTTTGAAAGCATATAAAAATTCGACTTCCTCTGGCAAGGACAAACCGAAACCTCTTAGCTTATCCACTTGTCGAAAGATTTCATCACGAGTACCAACCATTTCAACTTTTCCTTGATCAAGCACAATAAAATAGTCGGCATAACGGGCGGCGTCTTCCATTTGATGTGTAATCAATATCGTCGTCGTATCATGTTCCTGATGATAACGCGCGAACAAATCAAGCATCGTCTCGCGCCCTTCTGGATCCAGTCCAGCGGTTGGCTCATCTAACACCAAAACCTCTGGCAAACTAACAAGGACCCCCGCTATTGCAACACGTCTCATCTGTCCACCACTTAATTGAAAAGGAGAAGACTCCAACAAACTCTCGTCTAAACCGACTTTCGGTAAAATCTCCATCATTCGTTCCTCTGCCAACTGTTCACTCATGCCAAAGTTTCTCGGTCCAAAACAAATGTCTTTTCTCACCGTCTCTTCAAACAACTGATGCTCAGGGTATTGAAAAACCATTCCGACCTTTTGCCGTAGTGACTTATAATCGGTAAACTTTTCACCTGCTTTTATAACAAATGATCCGACCTGAACCGTGCCTTTAGTTGGTTTTAACAATCCATTTAAATGCTGAATAAAGGTCGATTTCCCTGAGCCTGTATGGCCAATAACCGCTGTAAAAGAGCCAGAAGGAATTTCGACATTAATCTCCTTTAATGCTTTTTTTTCAAAAGGAGTACCAGCCATATAGAGATGCTCTACTTGTTCAAGCTTAATGTCCATAATGCCTCAATCAACTCCTCTTCGGTTAATACAGGTGGATTCACGCTCCGGTCATAGCTTTGTAATTTTTCCTGAAGAGCGACAATAAAGGGAACTCGTAACCCTGCCTTTTGAACAATATTCTTATCTTGAAAAAGAGCAAGAGGGCTTTTGTCAGCAATAATCTTTCCTTTATCAAGCACAATCATTCGCTCTGCTTCTGCTGCTTCTTTCATATCATGGGTAATTGAAATAATCGTGATACCTTGTTCGTTTAACATCCGCATAATTTCAAGTACTTCTTCTCTTCCATTCGGATCAAGCATAGAAGTAGCCTCATCAAAAATAAGGACCTCTGGTTCTAAGGCTAATACACCGCATATCGCCACACGTTGCTTTTGCCCACCTGAAAGGCGATGTGGTTCCATATCCATTAGTTCATGAACACCTATCAACTTGGCATAATGAGCTATCCTCTTAACCATGATTTCACGTGACAATCCTTGGTTTTCTAACCCAAATGCTATATCATCTCTTACCGTTGTCGCCACAAATTGATGCTCAGGATTTTGGAAAATCATTCCGACCTTTTGACGGATCACCCGTAAATCATTAGAATTACTTGTTTGTAAGCCATCAATCAAAATAGCCCCTTCTGTTGGCTGGTTCAGTCCATTCATGAGTCGACCTAGCGTCGATTTACCCGAACCATTCCGACCAACAATCGCTACCCATTCTTTCGCTTCAACTGATAAAGACAATTCGTTAATGGCGGTTTCCTCGCTACCATCATATTGATACGTAACATTGTCAAATAAGATGAGGTGATTCATCTAAAGTCCACCCCCATGCCTTAAGGCAATAGAATATGTTCGTATAACAAAAAAAGGGCTCCACAGTAAGAGCAGCAATTGCTCTCATTCTGTCGTGCCCTAATCGTAAACATTTATAGAGAGCCGTCTAACGTAAAAACGTTAAACAAGCTCAATAATTACCATTGGAGCACCGTCTCCACGACGAGGTCCAAGTTTTAAAATACGAGTATATCCACCTTGACGCTCTTCATAACGAGTTGCGATATCAGAGAAAAGCTTTTGGATTGCATCTTGACCAGACTCTTCATCTGCAACCTCACGACGAATAAATGCTGCCGCTTGACGACGAGCATGTAAATCGCCACGCTTTCCAAGAGTGATCATTTTCTCAACGATTGAACGAAGCTCTTTTGCTTTCGCTTCAGTCGTTTCGATACGCTCATTAATAATAAGGTCAGTAGCTAAGTCGCGAAAAAGTGCTTTACGTCCAGCACTGTCACGGCCTAATTTTGCGTATGCCATAGTTCGTTTCCCTCCCTTAATCAATACTTTCCCCTAAAAGGGAACAAGTATAAAAATCAATTCATGATGTAAATCATAGCTGCCTAAACTTAATCTTCTTTACGAAGACCAAGACCTAGTTCACCAAGCTTCTCTTGAACTTCTTCTAAAGATTTACGTCCAAGATTACGTACTTTCATCATGTCTTCTTCTGTTTTTTGTGTAAGCTCTTGTACTGTGTTAATACCAGCACGTTTTAAACAGTTATAAGAACGAACAGATAAATCAAGCTCTTCAATTGTCATTTCAAGAACTTTTTCTTTCTGATCTTCTTCTTTTTCGACCATGATTTCCGCATTTTGTGCTTGATCCGTTAAACCGACGAAGATGTTAAGGTGTTCTGTTAAAATTTTCGCACCTAAAGAAACTGCTTCTTCAGGTCGAATACTTCCATCAGTCCACACATCAAGAGTAAGTTTGTCATAATTCGTCACTTGACCGACACGAGTATTTTCTACTTGGTAATTTACACGTGATACTGGTGTGTAAATCGAGTCGATCGGAAGAACACCAATTGGTTGATCTTCATTTTTATTTCCTACAGCCAAGACATAACCACGGCCACGTTTGGCTGTTAAACGCATGCGAAGGTTTGCACCTTTTGCTAAGGTAGCAATATATAAGTCAGGGTTCAACACTTCGATATCACTATCATGTGTTAAATCTCCTGCTCTTACTTCGCCTTCACCTTGTACATCAATCTCCAAAGTCTTTTCTTCATCTGAATATATCTTCAGTGCTAGCTTCTTCAGGTTAAGGATGATTGTTGTTACGTCCTCTACAACCCCTTCGATTGTAGAAAACTCATGTAAAACCCCATCAATTTGTACTGAAGTAATCGCCGCACCTGGTAGTGATGATAGAAGAATACGACGTAAGGAGTTTCCTAGAGTTGTACCATACCCACGTTCTAGCGGTTCTACTACAAACTTTCCGTACTTTGCGTCTTCACTAACTTCAACCGTTTCAATAATTGGCTTTTCGATTTCAATCATTAAACAAACCCTCCTTCAAAACGTCGAACTCCGGTAGACTGTTAGGAAAGCCTAACCGGACATCCCATTAGGCAGTTCCCAACCGTTTCACCTTAATTGCCAACTGGATTTTTTTCCGTCTTATCCATTATTGACACATTCAGGAAATCTATACAATGATTGATTCCGTTACACTCTACGACGTTTTGGCGGACGGCAGCCGTTATGTGGAACTGGAGTCACATCTTTGATCATGTTGACTTCTAGTCCGACAGCTTGTAATGAACGAATTGCAGCTTCACGACCCGCGCCAGGACCTTTTACAGATACTTCGATTGTTTTCATGCCGTTTTCCATTGCTGTTTTTGCCGCAGCTTCTGCTGCCATTTGAGCAGCAAATGGAGTTGACTTACGAGAACCTTTGAAGCCTAATGCTCCAGCACTTGCCCATGAAATTGCATTACCGTGCATATCAGTAATCGTCACGATAGTGTTGTTGAATGTTGAACGAATATGTGCAACACCCGATTCAACATTTTTACGTTGACGACGCTTTGGACGAGTATTCGTTTTCTTAGCCATTGCTTATACGACCTCCCTTACTTATTTCTTCTTATTCGCTACAGTACGACGAGGACCTTTACGCGTACGTGCATTGTTTTTAGAATTTTGACCACGAACTGGTAAACTACGACGGTGGCGGATACCACGATACGAACCAATTTCAATTAGACGTTTAATGTTAAGAGAAACTTCACGACGAAGGTCTCCTTCTACTGTGTGTGCTTCCACAGCTTCACGAATGCGACCTAACTCTTCTTCTGTTAAATCACGAACGCGTGTATTTTCTGATACACCAGCTTGTGCAAGAATTTCTGTTGATTTAGCTTTTCCAATTCCGAAGACATACGTTAGTGCAATGACTACACGTTTGTCACGAGGAATATCAACACCAGCAATACGTGCCATTAATTAGCACCTCCTTATATTAACCTTGCTTTTGTTTATGTTTCGGGTTTTCACAAATAACCATAACCGTCCCTTTACGACGGATGACTTTGCACTTTTCACAAATCGGCTTGACAGATGGTCTAACCTTCATTTTTGTTACCTCCTTATGGTACGGAGTGCATGAGATTTAAATTGACTTAAACAGATCGAATTCAAAAACGAACAACGTTTTTTGTTAACGATGAACGCTATTTATTTATAACGATAAGTAATTCGTCCACGAGTTAAATCATAAGGTGAAAGTTCAACAGTCACTTTATCTCCAGGTAAAATTCGAATAAAGTGCATTCTAATTTTTCCCGATACGTGTGCTAAAACTTTATGTCCATTTTCTAACTCTACACGAAACATTGCATTAGGAAGTGGTTCAATTACTGTACCTTCAACTTCAATTACATCTTCTTTCGCCATAGGTATTCACGCTCCTTCCTTCAGTAAATCTTGTCTATACAAAAAGTTGCTCACCTATATGCACCTTTTAATTAGTCACATGTTCATCACTTCAAAGCTATCGAAACCTTTAATCAGCTTTTGTTAAAATCTCAAAGCCTGAATCAGTAATCGCAATAGTGTGCTCAAAGTGGGCACAATTCTTTTTGTCAACTGTCTCAACCGTCCAGTTGTCTGCAAGAGTCCGCACATAACGCGAACCAGCATTCACCATCGGTTCAATCGCTAAAACCATTCCTGGTTTTAAACGTGGCCCTTTACCAGGCGGACCGTAATGAGGGATCTGTGGATCCTCATGTAAGTCTTGCCCAACGCCATGTCCAACATACTCACGCACAATCGAAAAACCAAAAGGCTCTACATATGACTGAATCGCATGAGATATATCTGATAGCCGACCACCAGGCTGTGCCTGTTCTAGACCTTTGAAAAGGGAAGCTTCCGTGACTTCAAGCAATTTCTTGTCGTCCTCACTAATATCCCCTACTGCATATGTCCAAGCAGAATCACCATGATATCCGTTGAAATATGCCCCGATGTCAATACTGATGATGTCGCCATCCTTCAGCACGCGATTCCCTGGAATACCATGTACTAACTCTTCATTTACTGAAGCACAGATACTACCTTTGAATCCATTATAGCCTTTGAAAGAAGGTGTTGCACCGTGGGAACGAATAAACTCTTCAGCTATTTTGTCTAGTTTAATTGTTGTTACACCAGGCTTGATATATTCTTGTAACGCTTGATGTGTAAGAGCAACAATCGAACCGGCTTCACGCATTATCTCAAGCTCTCGCTCGGTTTTACAAATGATCATGCATGAATCCCTCTTAATAATTGATCAATATCATTAAAAACAACATTAATGTCTTGGTCACCTTTAATACTTTCAAGATAACCTTTCGCCGAATAAAAATCGATAAGAGGTTGTGCTTGTTGCTGATTCACTTCAAGACGTTTCTTAACCGTTTCTGGTTTGTCATCGTCACGTTGAATTAATTCACTACCATCTAGGTCACATACACCTTCCACTTTAGGTGGATTGAAAATCACGTGATACGTTTTTCCAGATGTAGGTGATACCCGTCGACCTGTTAATCGATCCATCAACAGCTGCTCCGGTACATCAACATTTAAAACATAATCAATCTTACGTCCCATTGATGACAGAATATCTTCTAGTGCTTCTGCTTGTGCAACAGTACGAGGAAAACCATCAAGTAAGAAGCCATCTTTACAATCGTCTTCATTAAGACGTTCGCGTACAATACCGATAGTTACTTCATCAGGAACTAACTCACCCGCATCGATAAAAGATTTTGCTTTAATGCCTAATTCTGTTTGTCCTTTAATGGCCGCACGAAACATATCACCAGTTGAAATGTGAGGAATTTGATATTTTTCTACAATTCTCTCAGCTTGAGTTCCCTTACCAGCGCCTGGTAAACCCATTAAAATAAGATTCACTAATATCCCTCCAATATCCATTATAACAACTAAGAGAAACAGGACGAGAAAGCTTTCTTACCCTGCTCCCCTTTTTACTTAATAAACCCTTTATATGAACGTTTAATTAATTGACTTTCAATACGTTTCATCGTATCTAATGCTACACCAACTACGATTAATAATCCAGTTCCACCAATTTGAATTGCTTGTGGCAATCCGAGTAACTTTGTGAAAAAGACCGGAAGAATTGCTACAACCGCTAAGAAGATTGCGCCAACAAACGTTAAACGATATAAAATGCGCGTTAAGTAAGTTTGTGTTGATTTTCCTGGACGAATGCCTGGGATATAGCCACCTTGTTTTTTAAGGTTTTCAGCCATCTGCTCAGGATTAACTTGAACAAATGTATAGAAATACGTAAACCCAATTATTAATGCCGCATAAACAATCATCCCAACAGGGTTAGTATAATCGAAATACGTAATAATCCAGTTTGAAACAGCATTATCTCTACCGAAAAATCCTGCAACGACTGGTGGGAACATAAACAACGATAAAGCAAAGATAACCGGAATTACCCCTGCAGCATTTACTTTAATCGGTAAATGTGTTGATTGTCCTCCAACCGGGCTACGACCAGCTAGACGCTTTGCATACTGAACTGGAATTTTTCTTAATGCTTGCTGTATAAATATTACCCCAACTGTAATTGCTAAAATCGCAAGCAATAATAACAAAACAGTTACAATGCTTAGGAATAATTGGTCACCTGCATTTTCAATTTGAAGTGCGTAAATCTGGTTAACCGCATTAGGAATCCCAGCAGCAATACCAGCAAAAATTAAGATAGAAATACCATTTCCGACACCATACGCAGTAATTTGTTCACCTAACCACATAAGGAATGCCGTACCAGCAGTTAAAACGAGAGCTATAAATATATACATTGGAATTGAAGGATTAGGAATTAATCCTGGAAACATAGCATTAAACCCAACCGACATTCCTAACGCTTGAATGAATCCTAAAACGATCGTTCCATATCGAGTAAACTGAGTTAACTTACGTCGTCCAGCTTCTCCTTGTTTTGCCCACTCTGCAAATTTAGGAACTACATCCATTTGTAACAACTGCACAACGATTGAAGCAGTGATATAAGGCATAATTCCCATTGCAAAAATTGAAAAGTTCCCTAATGCTCCACCGCCAAACGTGTTGAGAAAACCAAAAGCATTAGCTTGGTCTACAAAGTTTAGTACATCACTATTAGATCCTGGTATAGGAATAAAACTCCCAATCCTAAATACAATGAGCATAAGAAGGGTGAATACGACCTTACGACGGATATCACCCACCCTAATGATGTTGGAGATCGTTTGGAACATTAAATCACCTCTGTTTTTCCGCCAGCAGCTTCGATTGCTGCTACAGCTGAGGCCGAGAACTTGTTGGCTTTAACCGTTAAGTTCTTTTCAATTTTACCGTTACCCAAAATCTTAATACCGTATTTAACGTTTTTCACAGTACCAGACTCAATTAGTAATTCAGGTGTTACTTCAGTACCTTCCTCAAAACGATTAAGAGTATCTAAATTAACAACCGTAAATTCCTTACGAGTTGGATTAGTAAAACCACGTTTTGGTAAACGACGGTATAGAGGATTTTGACCACCTTCAAAACCTGGACGTACACCGCCACCAGAGCGTGAATTTTGACCTTTGTGTCCTCTACCTGATGTTTTTCCGTTTCCAGAACCGATACCACGACCAACGCGGTTACGGACTTTACGTGATCCTTCTGCAGGTTTTAACTCATGAAGTTTCATGTCGACACCTCCTCATTAATAAGAATAATGATATTATGCTTCGATCTCTGTTACTGTTAAAAGGTGTGAAACCTTATTTACCATACCGCGAATCGCTGCGTTATCTTCTTGAACTACTGTTTGATGCATTTTACGTAACCCAAGTGTGTTAACTGTAACGCGTTGGTCTTTCGGACGACCGATAAGACTACGAGTGAGGGTAATTTCTAATTTCTTAGCCATTTATTGTCCCTCCTTATCCTAACAGTTCTTCTACTGATTTACCGCGAAGTTTTGCAACTTCTTCAGCACGCTTAAGGCTTGATAATCCTTGCATAGTAGCACGTACCATGTTAATAGGATTATTTGAACCAAGTGATTTAGAAAGAATGTCACCTACACCTGCAAGGTCAAGAACCGCACGTACAGGTCCACCCGCAATAACTCCAGTACCCTCTGAAGCTGGTTTTAATAATACACGACCTGCTCCAAAATGTCCTGTTACTAAATGTGGAATTGTTGTACCAACAACTGGTACTTCAATGAGGTTTTTCTTCGCATCTTCTACCGCTTTACGGATAGCTTCAGGAACTTCCTGAGCTTTACCCATACCGAAACCGACATGACCGTTTTTATCGCCAACTACTACCAATGCAGCAAAGCGGAAACGACGTCCACCTTTAACAACCTTTGCTACACGATTGACAGCTACTACTTTTTCTTCAAGTTCCAACGTATTAGGGTCAATACGACGCATTCGTTTTCCCTCCTTTTTTGTTTAAAATTGTAGACCAGCTTCACGAGCTGCGTCTGCTAAAGTTGCTACACGTCCGTGGTATACATAACCACCACGATCAAAGACAATGACTTTATGTCCATTCTCAACTGCACGTTTTGCTACAAGTGCTCCTACTTGTTTAGCAGCTTCTGTATTACTACCGTTTTCTAAACCTAACTCTTTATCTAAAGATGAAGCAGATGCTAAAGTAACACCATTTACATCGTCAATTAGTTGAGCATAGATGTGTTTAGATGAACGGAATACATTTAAGCGCGGACGTTCAGGAGTTCCTGTAATTGCGCGACGAACGTGAGCGTGTCTTTTCTTACGTGCCGTATTTTTATTAGGCTTCGTAATCATTGAACGTCAGTCCTTTCCGTAATTTAATGATTATTTACCAGTTTTTCCTTCTTTACGACGGATGTATTCACCTTCGTAGCGAATTCCTTTTCCTTTGTAAGGTTCAGGTAGACGTACAGAACGGATGTTAGAAGCAACAGCACCTACACGTTCTTTATCAATACCTTTTACGATTACTTTCGTATTTGAAGGAACTTCGATTTCGATTCCTGCTTCAGGAACGATTTCAACTGGGTGTGAGTAACCAACGTTAAGTACAAGCTTTTGGCCAGATTTAGTAGCACGGTAACCGACACCGACTAATTCTAAACCACGCTCATAACCTTTTGTTACTCCTTCTACCATATTGCTAATCAAACTAGCAGTTGTACCATGAAGAGCTTTATGCTCCTTTTTATCAGATGGTCTTTCAACTGTAATTTGGCTTTCTTCAACGTTTACTTTCATGTCTGAATGAAGTTCACGTGTTAATTCACCTTTAGGTCCTTTAACTGTAAAAGTTGTACCATCAAGAGTAACTGTAACACCACTTGGAACTTCAACTGGTTTATTACCAATACGAGACATACAATACACCTCCGTTCAATTAAAGAATCTTCTTACCAAACGTATGCTAAAACTTCTCCGCCGATTTGTTGGCTGCGTGCTTCTTTATCAGTTAACACTCCGTTAGAAGTAGAAACGATAGCAATACCAAGTCCACCAAGTACACGAGGAAGCTCACCAGCTTTTGCGTATACACGAAGACCAGGCTTACTGATACGTTTTAAACCAGTAATTACACGTTCGTTTGTTGGGCCGTATTTTAAGAAGATACGGATAACCCCTTGTTTATTATCTTCAACATATTCGTAATCACGAATGAAACCTTCACGTTTTAAGATTTCAGCAATTTCCTTCTTCACCTTTGAAGCAGGCAATTCTAGCTTCTCGTGACGAACTGTGTTCGCATTACGAATACGAGTCAGCATATCTGCAATAGGATCTGTCATGACCATTTGTTTTTACCTCCTTCCCGTTCTTGAGCTTACCAGCTAGCTTTCTTCACACCAGGAATTTGCCCTTTATGCGCAAGTTCTCTGAAGCAAATCCGGCAAAGTTTAAACTTACGAATAACTGAATGAGGACGACCGCAACGTTCACAACGTGTATATTCTTGTACTTTATACTTTTGTGTACGTTTTTGCTTTGCAATCATTGATTTCTTTGCCAATGTTTTCCCTCCTCTTATTAGGTGACCGTATTATTTTTTGAACGGCATTCCCATATGTGTTAATAATTCACGAGCTTCTTCATCAGTGTTAGCTGTTGTTACGATAACAACATCCATTCCACGTACTTTATCGACTTTATCATAATCGATTTCAGGGAAAATTAATTGCTCTTTTACTCCAAGAGTATAGTTCCCACGACCATCAAAAGCTTTATTAGAGATACCACGGAAGTCACGTACACGTGGTAAAGAAACAGTAACTAATTTATCTAAGAATGCATACATACGCTCACCACGAAGAGTAACCTTCGCACCGATAGGCATTCCTTCACGAAGTTTGAAACCAGCGATTGATTTCTTCGCTTTTGTTACAAGTGGTTTTTGACCAGTGATTTGTCCTAACTCTTCAACAGCTTTATCTAAAGCTTTTGCATTAGAAACAGCATCACCAATACCCATGTTGACAACAATCTTATCAAGTTTAGGTACAGCCATTACTGAAGTATAGTTGAACTTCTCTACTAGAGAAGGGACGATCTCATTTGTATACTTTTCTTTTAAACGATTCACAGGATTAACCTCCTTTCAACCTGACTACTTATCTAGAACTTCGCCAGACTTTTTAGCAATACGTACTTTTTTATCATCTACTACTTTATATCCTACACGAGTAGGTTCACCAGACTTAGGATCAACTGGCATTACATTTGAAGCATGAATCGGAGCTTCTTGCGTTAAGATACCACCTTGTGGATTATCTTGAGACGGTTTCGCGTGTTTTTTCACGAAATTCACGCCTTCAACAAGGACACGATTCTTTTTCGGAAATGCTTCTAAAATAACACCCTGCTTACCTTTGTCTTTACCAGAGATCACTTTTACAGTGTCACCTTTTTTGACATGCATATTTGCCATGTTCGCACCTCCTTGACAGGCCTTCTCATTAATGAGTGATTAAAGAACTTCCGGAGCAAGAGACACAATCTTCATGAATTGATTTTCACGAAGTTCGCGTGCTACAGGTCCAAAAATACGAGTTCCACGAGGGCTCTTATCATCACGAATAATTACAACTGCGTTCTCATCAAACTTGATATATGAACCGTCGTTACGACGAGCACCACTTTTTGAACGAACAATAACAGCTTTTACAACGTCACCTTTCTTGACAACGCCACCTGGTGTTGCTTGTTTCACCGAACAAACGATAACATCACCAATGTTAGCTGTTTTGCGACCAGAACCACCTAAAACTTTGATAGCTAGCACTTCACGAGCACCAGAGTTATCAGCAACTTTTAAACGAGATTCTTGTTGAATCATGCGATCTTACCTCCCTTCAACTAAAGAACATCTATTAAATGATAACCGCTTCTTCAACGATTTCAATTAAACGGAAACGTTTATCTTTTGACAATGGACGAGTTTCCATGATTTTAACGATATCGCCAATTTTAGCTTTGTTATCTTCATCATGTGCTTTGAATTTCTTAGAATATTTTACACGCTTACCGTAAAGGCGGTCTTTCTTGTATGTTTCGACAAGAACAGTAATGGTTTTATCCATTTTGTCAGAAACAACGCGCCCGTTATATACTTTGCGTTGGTTGCGTTCCATATTTTAGCAAACCTCCTTTTAGCCGTTGTTAATTCCAAGCTCACGTTCACGCAAAACTGTTTTTGCACGAGCAATTGCTTTACGAACTTCACGAATGCGGGCTGGATTATCTAATTGACCAGTCGCTAGTTGAAAGCGAAGGTTGAATAGTTCTTCTTTAAGTGATTTCGTTTTTTGCTCAATTTCAGCAGTGGTTAAGTTACGAATATCATTAGCTTTCATTTGCGTCACCACCCACTTCTTCACGTTTTACAAATTTACATTTAACAGGTAATTTATGAGAAGCTAAACGTAACGCTTCACGAGCTACCTCTTCTGATACTCCAGAAATTTCAAACATAACTTTTCCAGGTTTTACGACAGCAACCCAACCTTCAGGAGCCCCTTTACCTGAACCCATTCGAACTTCTAGAGGCTTTGCAGTGTAAGGTTTAGATGGGAAAATCTTAATCCAAACTTTACCACCACGTTTCATATAACGAGTCATCGCAATACGAGCCGCTTCGATTTGACGGTTTGTAATCCAAGAAGCATCTTGAGCTTGTAAACCGTACTCACCGAAATGTACTTCTGTACCGCCTTTAGCACGACCACGCATTTTTCCACGATGTTCACGACGATATTTCACACGTTTTGGCATTAACATGATTAGTTGCCTCCTTCCTTTTGGTTCGTCCCTTTCGTTGGAAGAACTTCACCACGATAGATCCAGATTTTCACACCTAGTTTACCGTATGTTGTATCTGCTTCTGCTGTACCGTAATCAATATCAGCACGAAGAGTGTGAAGCGGAACAGTTCCTTCACTATAATGTTCAGCACGAGCGATATCAGCACCACCTAAACGACCAGATACTTGAGTTTTAATACCCTTTGCACCTGAACGCATTGTGCGTTGAATCGCTTGTTTCATTGCACGACGGAAAGAAATACGGTTCTCTAATTGACGAGCAATGTTTTCAGCTACTAATTTAGCATCTAAATCAGCATGTTTAATTTCAAAAATGTTAATATGAACTCTTTTACCAGTTAGTTCATTTAAAGCTTTACGTAAAGCTTCTACTTCTGATCCACCTTTACCAATAACCATTCCTGGTTTAGCAGTAGATACAGTTACATTTACGCGGTTTGCAGCACGCTCAATTTCAACTTTAGAAACTGAAGCATCTTTCAAACGGTTTTCAATGTACTCACGAATTTTAATGTCTTCGTGTAGTAAATCAGCATAATCTTTATCAGCGTACCATTTTGACTCCCAGTCACGAATAACGCCTACTCGAAGTCCAACAGGATTGACCTTTTGACCCACGCTTTATCCCTCCTTCTTTTCTGTTACAACTAGTGTGATGTGGCTTGTGCGCTTGTTAATACGACTAGCACGACCTTGTGCACGCGGACGGAAACGTTTTAACGTTACTCCCTCATCGACAAACACTTCACTAATTACAAGATTATTTGGCTCCATTTCATAGTTGTGCTCAGCATTCGCAATCGCAGAGTTAAGAAGTTTCTCAACTACTGGCGAAGCAGCTTTTGGTGTGTGACGAAGAATTGCAATCGCCTCACCTACTTGCTTGCCACGAATAAGATCAACAACTAAACGAACTTTACGAGGAGCAATACGGACTTGTTTGGCTACAGCTTTAGCTTGCATAGACTAAAGACCTCCTCTCTAACTCACCTTAACGTCTTGTTTTCTTATCATCAGCAGCGTGACCTTTATACGTACGAGTAGGTGCAAACTCTCCAAGTTTGTGTCCTACCATGTCTTCAGAAATGTATACAGGAACATGCTTACGACCATCATAAACGGCAATCGTGTGACCAATAAAGTCAGGGAAAATTGTTGAGCGACGTGACCAAGTTTTAATTACGCGCTTGTCATTTCCTTCGTTCATCGTTTCAACTTTTTTCATTAAATGATCATCGACAAAAGGTCCCTTTTTTAAACTACGACCCATGAGATATCCTCCCTTCGTGATCGGCGCACGGTTCTACCTTAGAACCGCAGCACTA
The DNA here is from genome assembly GCF_000292245.2 of Alkalihalobacillus alcalophilus ATCC 27647 = CGMCC 1.3604. Classification (GTDB taxonomy): domain Bacteria; phylum Bacillota; class Bacilli; order Bacillales; family Bacillaceae_D; genus Alkalihalobacillus; species Alkalihalobacillus alcalophilus. The sequence continues at coordinate 30,252 of NZ_ALPT02000012.1, forward strand.
ATCCCGTTATTTTTTACGACGACGTACAATATACTTATCAGACGCTTTGTTTTTCTTGCGTGTTTTGTAACCAAGAGTTGGTTTACCCCATGGTGACATTGGAGATTTACGTCCGATAGGTGATTTACCTTCACCACCACCGTGTGGGTGATCGTTAGGGTTCATTACAGAACCACGAACAGTTGGACGTTTACCTAACCAACGAGAACGACCGGCTTTACCGATGTTCACAAGCTCGTGCTCAAGATTACCAACTTGACCGATTGTCGCACGGCAAGTAGATAAGATGTAACGAGTTTCACCAGAGTTTAAACGTACTAGAACATAGTCTTCTTCTTTACCAAGAACTTGCGCTTCTGTTCCAGCAGAACGAACTAATTGTCCGCCTTTACCTGGTTTTAATTCGATGTTATGAATAACAGTACCAACAGGGATATTGATAAGTGGTAGTGCATTACCAACTTTAATATCAGAGTTAGGGCCTGACTCAATCATCATATCAACTTTAAGACCTTTAGGCGCTAAAATATAACGCTTTTCACCATCTACATAGTTGATTAAAGCGATGTTAGCCGAACGGTTTGGATCGTATTCGATCGTAGCAACGCGTCCTGGAATTCCATCTTTATTACGTTTGAAGTCAATAACACGGTATTGACGCTTATGTCCGCCACCTTGATGACGTACAGTTAATTTACCTTGATTGTTACGTCCGCCTTTTTTATGAAGCGGTGCAAGCAATGATTTTTCTGGTTTGTCTGTTGTGATTTCTTTAAAATCTAGAACAGACATACCACGACGACCGGCACTGGTCGGTTTGTACTTTTTAATAGCCATGTTCAGTTACCTCCTTCTTTAAAAAATTAAACTCCCTCGAAGAATTCAAGTTCTTTGCTATCTGGTGTTAGAGTGACAACAGCTTTTTTACGACGAGCTGTAAAGCCAGTGTAACGACCAAAACGCTTAGATTTACCTTTGTAATTCATCGTGTTCACTTTAGAAACTTTAACTTCAAAGATTTCTTCAATCGCATCTTTGATTTGTGTTTTATTCGCACGAACATCCACTTCAAATGTGTAAACTTTTCCACTCATTAAATCAGCTGAACGTTCTGTAATAACTGGGCGCTTAATGATATCACGAGCGTTTGACATTACGCAAGCACCTCCTCTACCTTTTCAACGGCTTCTTTGGTGATGATTAGCTTATCATGCTTGATGACATCTAATACATTAACACCTTCCGCAGTAACGAATGTTACTCCAGGAATATTACGCGCAGATAATGCAACTTTTTCATCATAGTTAGCTGTAACAACTAATGCTTTTGAATCTACAGATAATGCAGCTAAAACATTAACCATATCTTTTGTTTTAATAGAATCGAACTTTAGATCCTCTAAAACAACGATTTCTGCTGCTTTCACTTTGCTTGAAAGTGCAGATTTGATAGCTAAACGACGAACTTTTTTCGGCAATTTGTAGCTATAGCTACGTGGAGTTGGTCCGAATACTACGCCCCCACCAACCCATTGTGGTGCACGGATAGTACCTTGACGAGCACGACCAGTTCCTTTTTGACGCCATGGTTTACGACCTCCACCGCGTACTTCAGAACGTCCTTTTGTCTTATGAGTTCCTTGACGTAAAGATGCTTGTTGCATCACGATAGCGTCGTGTAAAACAGCTTTATTTGGTTCTAAACCAAAAATTGATTCAACTAACTCGATGTCTCCAACTTGTGAACCTGATTGATTAAATAATGCTACTTTCGGCATGATGTGGCCTCCTTTCTTACAGTGTTAATTAGTTTCCTTTAACCGCAGTTTGAACAGTTACATAGCTCTTTTTAGCTCCAGGAACATTTCCTTTTACTAATAGAAGATTACGTTCTGTATCAACTTTAACGATTTCTAAGTTTTGGATTGTAATTTGTTCTCCGCCCATACGTCCTGGTAATAATTTACCTTTGAATACACGGTTTGGAGCAACAGGACCCATTGAACCAGGGCGACGGTGATATCTTGAACCATGTGACATTGGTCCGCGAGATTGGTTATGGCGCTTAATTGCACCTTGGAAACCTTTCCCTTTAGAAATACCTGTTACGTCGATTGATTCACCAACTGCAAATGTATCTACCTTAACTTCTTGCCCTACTTCATACTCAGCAAGACTTACGTTACGGATTTCCTTAATGAAGCGCTTAGGTGTAGTGCTTGCTTTTGCAGCATGACCTTCAGCTGGCTTGTTAATGTTAGATTTCTTCTGGTCAGCAAATCCTAATTGAATCGCTTCATAACCATCTGATTCAACTGTCTTTACTTGAAGAACAACATTAGGTTCAGCCTCAATTACTGTAACTGGAATAACTTCACCATTTTCAGCAAAAACTTGAGTCATACCGATTTTTCTTCCTAAGATTCCTTTGGACATCCGAAACACCTCCTATAAAAATATAATGTATTTTGCCATTTTCTCTATTCATATAAGACTTTAAACAGTCTATAAAATTACAATTTAATTTCGATATCGACGCCAGATGGTAAGTCCAAACGCATTAGCGCATCCACAGTTTGTGGTGTTGGATTTACGATATCAATTAGGCGTTTATGAGTACGCATTTCGAATTGTTCACGAGAATCTTTGTACTTATGAACCGCACGTAAAATTGTATAAACTGATTTCTCAGTTGGAAGTGGAATCGGACCAGATACTTGCGCACCTGAACGTTTTGCCGTTTCTACAATTTTTTCTGCTGATTGATCGAGTACACGGTGATCATACGCTTTTAAACGAATACGAATCTTTTGCTTTGCCATAATAGCCCCTCCTTTTTCGTCCATTTTTATAAACAGACATACTCCGCGAAAATTTCCTACACCGTGCCATGGCAAAGGAGCCTGGTGTGTCAGCAACCTTCCGCATCATCGCTGTCAATGACCAACATTCAACATTATACTTGAATTAAGTGCATAAATCAAGCATTTATCTCGTTAATCACACTTCTACTATTATATAGATACATACGTATATTTGCAAGGCTATTTTAAAAATACTTTTTCCTTTTATATCCTACTTCAATATAAAAGGAGTACTCTCAAAAGAGTACTCCTTTTTTTAACGGTAACCCGTTAATTATTTAGTGATTGTAGCAACAACGCCGGCACCAACTGTACGTCCACCTTCACGGATTGAGAACTTAGTACCTTCTTCAATCGCGATTGGAGAAATTAATTCTACAGTCATTTCGATGTTATCACCAGGCATTACCATCTCAACGCCTTCTGGAAGATGTACGATTCCAGTTACGTCAGTTGTACGGAAGTAGAACTGAGGACGGTAGTTAGAGAAGAATGGAGTGTGACGTCCACCTTCTTCTTTTGAAAGAACATAAACTTCAGCTTGGAAGTTTGTGTGTGGTGTAATTGTTCCTGGCTTAGCAAGAACTTGACCACGTTGGATGTCATCACGAGATACACCACGTAGTAATGCACCAATGTTGTCACCAGCTTCAGCATAGTCAAGAAGCTTACGGAACATTTCTACTCCTGTTACAGTTGTAGAAGATTTTTCCTCAGCAAGACCAATGATGTCGATAACGTCACCAACATTAAGTTGTCCACGCTCTACACGACCTGTAGCAACCGTACCACGACCAGTGATTGAGAATACATCCTCAACTGGCATCATGAATGGCTTTTCAGTGTCACGTGGAGGAGTTGGGATATACTCATCAACTGCGTTCATTAGTTCGATGATTTTCGCTTCCCACTCAGCGTCGCCTTCTAATGCTTTAAGAGCAGAACCTTGGATAACAGGAATGTCATCACCAGGGAAATCGTACTCAGAAAGAAGGTCACGTACTTCCATTTCTACTAATTCTAATAACTCTTCGTCATCAACCATGTCACATTTGTTTAAGAATACAACAAGGTAAGGTACACCTACTTGACGAGAAAGTAAGATGTGCTCACGAGTTTGTGGCATTGGACCGTCAGCAGCAGATACTACTAAGATTCCTCCGTCCATTTGTGCAGCACCAGTGATCATGTTTTTAACATAGTCAGCGTGTCCTGGGCAGTCAACGTGTGCATAGTGACGTGAGTCAGTTTCGTACTCAACGTGTGCAGTTGAGATTGTGATACCACGCTCACGCTCTTCTGGAGCTCCGTCGATTGCGTCATATGCCATTGCAGTTCCTTTACCAGACTTTTTAGCAAGTACAGTAGTGATTGCTGCAGTTAGTGTTGTTTTACCATGGTCAACGTGTCCAATTGTACCAATATTGGCATGTGTTTTGGAACGATCGAATTTTTCTTTACCCATGATTCAATTCCTCCCTTAATATAAGTATTTTAATTTTTTATGGATAAGAAAGGTGAATTACCCATTTATTATTGAATAACACCTTTCTTAGAATACAATAAAATGAAACGAGAAACAAATCTTAAAGGTCATTATTGACCTGTTTGTTTCTTAATGATTTCTTCAGCGATGCTCTTAGGTACTTCTTCATAATGATCAAAGAACATTGAGTAAGTACCACGGCCTTGTGTACGAGAGCGAAGTGAAGTAGCATATCCGAACATTTCCGCTAATGGAACAAACGCTTTAACAGTTTGTGCATTACCACGAGCTTCCATACCTTCAACACGTCCACGACGAGCTGTAACATCACCCATGATATCACCCATGTACTCCTCAGGAATTACGATTTCCACTTTCATAAGTGGCTCTAGTAATACTGGGCTACATTTTGATTTAGCATTCTTAAGTGCCATAGAAGCGGCAATCTTAAACGCCATCTCAGATGAATCGACATCATGATAAGAACCGTCAAAAAGTTTTGCTTTGATATCGATGATTGGGAAACCAGCGATCATACCATTGTCTAGAGCTTCTGAAATACCCGCTTCAACTGAACCGATGTATTCACGTGGAACTACTCCACCGACAATCGCATTTTCAAATTCAAAACCTGCTCCCTCTTCGTTAGGTGAGAATTCAATCCAAACGTGACCAAATTGACCGCGTCCACCAGACTGACGAACAAACTTACCTTCAACTTGTGCTGTTTGACGAATTGTCTCACGATAAGATACTTGTGGAGCACCAACATTTGCTTCTACTTTGAATTCACGTCTCATACGATCAACAATGATATCAAGGTGAAGTTCACCCATACCACCGATGATTGTTTGACCAGTTTCTTCATCAGTATGTGTTTTAAATGTTGGATCTTCTTCTGCAAGCTTAGCAAGAGCGATACCCATTTTATCTTGGTCTGCTTTTGACTTAGGCTCAACAGATAAGTGAATAACAGGCTCTGGGAACTGCATTGACTCTAAAATAACAAGGTTTTTCTCATCACAAAGAGTATCACCAGTTGTTGTATCTTTTAATCCAACTGCCGCTGCAATATCACCTGAGTAAACCGTAGAGATTTCCTCACGAGAATTCGCATGCATTTGAAGGATACGACCAACACGCTCACGCTTGTCTTTAGTTGCATTACGCACATAAGAACCAGAGTTAAGCGTTCCAGAGTAAACTCGGAAGAATGTTAGTTTACCTACAAAAGGATCTGTCATTACTTTAAAAGCAAGTGCTGCGAATGGTTGATCATCACCAGGTTCGCGAGTTACTTCTTCTTCAGTATCTGGCACATGTCCACGAATCGCCGCTACATCTAGCGGTGATGGTAGATAAGCAAGAACTGCATCAAGAAGTGCTTGAACACCTTTGTTTTTGAAAGCAGAACCACAAATGACTGGATAGAACTCAACGTTACATGTTCCTTTACGGATTGCAGCCATAAGCTCTTCATTTGTTAACTCTTCACCTTCAAGATATTTCATCATAAGTTCTTCATCTAACTCAGCTACTGCTTCGATTAAAGACTCACGTAATTCAGTTGCTTGATCTTTTAGATCAGCAGGAATTTCAGTGATTTCCCAATCTTGGCCTAAGTCATCTTTAGAAATATGAGCAACCATTTCAATTAAGTCAATGTAGCCTGTGAATTCATCTTCAGCTCCAATTGGTAATTGAATTGGATGTGCGTTCGCTTGTAGACGATCGCGTAATGTTCCAACAGAGTACATAAAGTCTGCACCTGTTTTGTCCATTTTGTTAATGAAAACAATACGTGGAACACCATAAGTAGTTGCTTGACGCCATACCGTTTCTGTTTGCGGTTCAACACCAGACTGTGCATCAAGTACCGCTACAGCTCCATCTAGTACACGTAAAGAACGTTCAACCTCAACCGTAAAGTCTACGTGTCCAGGTGTATCAATGATATTGATACGGTGATCTTTCCATTGTGCTGTTGTCGCAGCAGATGTGATAGTAATACCACGCTCTTGCTCTTGCTCCATCCAGTCCATTTGAGAAGCACCTTCGTGTGTTTCACCAATTTTGTGCACACGACCTGTGTAGTATAAAATACGCTCAGTTGCCGTCGTTTTACCGGCATCGATGTGAGCCATGATGCCAATATTACGCGTATCTTTTAAGGAGAATTCTCTAGCCATATTGTATTTCTCCTTCCTGCAATTGAATTAGTTATAATAAAACCAATCTTACCAACGATAGTGAGCAAACGCTTTGTTCGCTTCAGCCATCTTATGCGTATCTTCACGCTTCTTCACTGATGCTCCACTGTTATTAGCAGCATCAAGAATTTCGTTAGCTAAACGCTCTTCCATCGTTTTTTCTCCACGAAGACGAGAGTAGTTTACTAACCAACGAAGACCTAAAGTTGTACGACGCTCAGGTTTAACTTCGATCGGCACTTGATAGTTTGCACCACCAACACGACGAGCTTTAACCTCAAGTACAGGCATAATGTTCTTTAACGCTTGGTCAAATACTTCCATAGGTTCTTTGCCACTGCGTTCTTTCACTAGTTCAAACGCGTTATATAAAATCGTTTGAGCTACACCACGCTTACCATCTACCATTAGGCGATTGATTAAACGAGTAACTAGCTTTGAATTATAAATTGGATCAGGTAACACATCACGACGAGCTACGGGTCCTTTACGAGGCATATCATTCCCCTCCTTTCAACAAAATACTTATTATCAAATGATTACTTTTTCTCTTTTGGACGCTTTGTACCATACTTCGAACGTCCTTGCATACGATTTTGAACACCGGCTGTATCCAATGCTCCACGAACAATGTGATAACGTACCCCTGGTAAGTCTTTTACACGACCACCACGAATTAGCACGACACTGTGCTCTTGTAAGTTATGTCCAATACCCGGGATGTAAGCAGTAACCTCGATTTGGTTCGTTAAGCGAACACGAGCATATTTACGAAGTGCTGAGTTTGGTTTCTTTGGTGTCATTGTACCAACACGAGTACAAACTCCGCGCTTTTGTGGTGAAGATAGATTTGTTTGAGACTTTTTAAAGCTGTTGTAGCCTTTATTAAGTGCAGGTGAATCTGATTTCTTCACTTTATCTACGCGACCTTTACGAATTAACTGGTTAATTGTAGGCATGTTTTTGTTCCTCCTTTCCTTTCATAAAATAAGACCACAGTTCCTGGTGGTTCATATTTTGGCAAAAGTAAAGTTCTTGCCAAACGGTAGACCCCGATTGGCAAAAACATTATTATATCTTTATCGCAACCGCAGCTGCTCCTACCTCAATTTTACATGCTTTGCCAAGCATTTCCATTGAGTCGACATATATGATTGGTATCTCTTTTGCTTTCGCCAACGCTTCTACCTTATGAATAATTCGGTACTCAGCATCTTTGGCAATATACACTTCTGATACTTCTTCATTGTCTAAAGATCTTAACGTTTGTTTCGTACCTATGACTAGTTGATTAGCCTGCATTACTTTTTCATAAGACATGTATAATCCTCCAAAGCAATACGTTCTTTGGCACACTTTGATATCTTATCACCGACGATATCTTCATGTCAACCTATTATTGTAATAAATTTGCTATATCTAGCATAAGAAGCTTACTTTCAAATCAGATAAGGAAGTGACCGTGGATTCTTCATTAGAATCCAACTGGTCACAATAACCTTATTCGTTTGTAATTAGTTCTTCTAAATCTAGATTTTCTTCTTTAACGGCATCCATTTCCTCATATTTAGAAAGGATATTTAAATTACGGTAACGATTCATACCTGTTCCAGCTGGTACAAGCTTACCGATGATAACATTTTCTTTAAGACCAAGGAGCTCATCACGTTTTCCTTTAATCGCTGCATCCGTTAAGACACGAGTCGTTTCTTGGAACGAAGCCGCTGATAAGAATGAATCTGTTTCAAGAGAGGCTTTCGTAATACCAAGTAAGACAGGACGACCTGTTGCTGGACGTTTTCCACCAATTAATACATCTCGGTTTTCGTCATTGAAATGTTGAATCTCAATAAGTGATCCTGGCAATACTTTCGTTTCCCCAGCATCGACAACACGGATTTTACGTAACATTTGACGAACCATTACCTCAACGTGCTTGTCACCAATTTCTACCCCTTGCATACGGTATACTTTTTGTACTTCACGTAATAGGTACTCTTGTACGCCATTAACACCTTTTACTTTTAATAACTCTTTCGGATCGATCGAACCTTCAGTTAGTGTTCCACCTGGTTCGATAACATCACCAACGGATACTTTGATACGAGAACCATAAGGAATAGCATATGCTTTTGATTCCATAGGACCTTTTAAAGTAACTTCGCGTTTGTCGCCTTCCTTAATATCAACAACTTCTCCTTCGAATTCAGAAATAACCGCTTGCCCTTTCGGATTACGAGCTTCGAATAGCTCTTGAATACGTGGAAGACCTTGTGTAATATCATCTCCGGCTACCCCACCTGTATGGAAAGTACGCATCGTTAACTGGGTTCCTGGCTCACCGATAGATTGAGCTGCGATAATTCCAACCGCTTCTCCAACCTCAACATCGCTACCAGTTGCTAAGTTACGACCGTAACATTTCTTACATACACCATGTCTTGTATCACAAGTAAATACAGAACGGATATGAAGCTTCTCAATATCAGCATCAAGAATTGCTTTTGCAACATCTTCATCAATTAAATCATTTTTCTTCACAATAACTTCAGAGCTTTCAGGATGGCGAACTGTCTTGAATGCAACACGACCAACTAAACGATCGTATAAATCTTCAATGACTTCGTTTCCTTCCTTAATCGCTGCTACCTCTAGACCACGGTCTGTACCACAATCTGTCTCACGCACGATAACATCTTGAGCAACATCAACAAGACGACGAGTTAAGTAACCTGAATCGGCCGTTTTAAGGGCAGTATCAGCAAGACCTTTACGAGCACCGTGGGTTGAGATGAAGTATTCTAATACCGTCAGACCCTCACGGAAACTTGAACGGATTGGAAGTTCAATGATACGTCCAGATGGATTGGCCATTAATCCACGCATACCAGCTAACTGTGTAAAGTTAGAGGCGTTACCACGGGCACCAGAGTCACTCATCATAAAGATTGGGTTACGCTTATCAAGTGTAAGCATTAACTTATCTTGAATAACATCCTTGGCCTTACTCCATACAGAAATAACTCGGTCATATCTTTCTTCTTCCGTAATTAAACCACGACGGAATTGCTTTGTAATACGGTCTACCTTTATTTCTGCTTCTGCTAAAATTTCCTTCTTCTCAGCAAGAACAACGATATCGGCAACCCCTACCGTAATACCAGCTTTCGTTGAGTATTTGAATCCTAAATCCTTCATACGGTCAAGCATCTTAGAAGTTTCTGTAATCTTAAACTTCTTAAATACCTCGGCAATAACATTACCTAAGAAACCTTTTTTAAATGGAGATACAACGTCTCTATTTAAGAATTCTGTCCTAACATCAGTCGTACTTGGCACTAAATACTTACTCGGAGTCTCTACTTCAAGATTCGTATCAGAAGGCTCGTTAATGTACGGGAATGTTTCAGGCAAAATTTCATTAAAAATCAATTTACCAACTGTTGTTAATAACAACAAGTTGTTTTGCTCTTCTGTAAATGTTGGTTTATTTAAAGAAGAAACGGGAACCGCAATACGGGAATGTAAGTGTACATATCCATTTTGATAAGCTAACAACGCTTCGTTTGTATCTTTGAATGTTGCTCCTTCACCTTTTGCATCATCGCGTTCCATTGTTAAATAATAGTTACCTAAAACCATATCCTGGGACGGTGTAACAACTGGTTTACCATCTTTAGGGTTTAGGATGTTTTGTGCCGCAAGCATTAAAATACGAGCTTCTGCTTGAGCTTCTGCCGATAAAGGAACGTGAACGGCCATTTGGTCTCCGTCAAAGTCGGCATTATACGCTGTACATACTAATGGATGTAGACGAATAGCACGACCTTCAACAAGGATTGGCTCGAACGCTTGAATTCCTAAACGGTGAAGTGTTGGTGCACGGTTAAGCAAAACTGGGTGTTCACGAATAACTTCTTCTAAGACATCCCAAACTTCAGGTTGGATCCGTTCAACTTTACGTTTTGCACTCTTAATATTATGTGCCAATCCTTTGCTAACAAGCTCTTTCATAACAAAAGGTTTGAACAACTCAAGTGCCATTTCTTTCGGTAAACCACATTGGTACATCTTTAAGTTAGGTCCTACAACGATAACCGAACGTCCAGAGTAGTCAACACGTTTACCTAGTAAGTTTTGACGGAAACGTCCTTGTTTCCCTTTTAACATATGTGAAAGGGATTTTAATGGACGGTTACCTGGTCCAGTAACTGGACGACCACGACGACCATTATCAATTAAAGCATCAACCGCTTCTTGAAGCATCCGTTTTTCATTTTGAACAATGATGTTTGGTGCTCCTAAGTCTAATAAACGCTTTAATCGGTTATTACGGTTAATCACTCGGCGGTAAAGGTCATTTAAATCTGAAGTTGCAAATCGACCACCGTCTAGCTGAACCATTGGACGTAATTCAGGTGGAATAACAGGAAGTACATCTAAGATCATCCAAGATGGTTCGTTTCCTGAATTACGGAATGCTTCTAATACTTCAAGACGTTTAATCGCACGAGTACGACGTTGTCCCTGAGCTGTAAGAAGCTCTTCTTTTAATGAATCGACTTCTTTTTCTAAATCAATGTCCGCTAAAAGCTTACGAATCGCTTCGGCTCCCATTTGAGCAGTAAAAGAACGACCATATTTATCGTAGTAAGCACGATATTCTTTTTCGGATAGAAGTTGTTTCTTTTCTAATGGTGTATCACCATTATCTGTCACAACGTAAGAAGCAAAGTAAATAACCTCTTCTAAAGAACGTGGTGACATATCTAAAACAAGACCCATACGACTTGGAATTCCTTTGAAATACCAAATATGCGAAACAGGTGCAGCAAGTTCAATATGTCCCATGCGCTCACGGCGTACTTTTGATCGTGTAACTTCTACGCCACAACGGTCACAAACTACACCTTTATAACGAACGCGTTTGTATTTTCCACAATGACATTCCCAGTCTTTTTGCGGTCCAAAAATACGCTCACAGAAAAGGCCATCTTTTTCAGGCTTTAATGTACGATAGTTAATCGTTTCTGGCTTTTTCACTTCTCCTCTTGACCAAGAACGAATCTTGTTTGGAGAAGCAAGACCAATTTTCATATATTCGAAGTTATTTACATCTAACAAGGGGCCAACCTCCCTTTTAGTTTCCAAGTCTTGTGCAAAACACGGAATTGACGAACATTTTATACCACAACTTCTCAGCCCCAACTACCGATGAGAAGAAGGGAAAAGGGATCTAGTGATACTAGTCCCTTGCCCACAGGATGTGAGACACTCACTCCCTGCGTACTTATGGTCTAGCTGCAAATGGCAGGAACTCGAGTAATATCACCCACCTATAGAGTAGAGTATTTACTCCTCATTCCTAAATGCCATTTTTCGCTTTTCTTACTTAAGCTTTTGATTCATTCGTTTCGAAATTAAGGTTTAACTTCTCACTTGTTTGATCATCTTCATCATCAAGTTCCATTAACTCAATTTCTTCTTCGTTACTAGAGAGCATTTTCACATCCATACCGAGTGACTGCAACTCTTTAATTAATACTTTAAACGACTCTGGTACACCTGGTTCTGGAACATTTTCACCTTTTACAATTGCTTCATACGTTTTCACACGACCAACAACGTCATCTGATTTAACCGTAAGAATTTCTTGTAATGTGTAAGCTGCACCATAAGCTTCAAGTGCCCAAACCTCCATCTCACCAAAACGCTGTCCACCAAACTGAGCTTTACCACCCAATGGTTGTTGCGTTACTAATGAGTAAGGTCCTGTTGAACGTGCGTGTAACTTATCATCAACCATGTGTGCTAGTTTGATCATGTACATGATACCAACAGATACACGGTTATCAAAAGGTTCACCAGTACGTCCATCGTATAATAACGTTTTACCATCACGAGCCATACCTGCTTCTTCAAGTGTTCCCCAAACATCCTCTTCATTGGCTCCATCAAATACTGGTGAAGCAACATGAATGCCTAGCTTACGAGCTGCCATACCTAAGTGGAGCTCAAGCACTTGTCCGATATTCATTCGTGAAGGTACCCCAAGTGGGTTTAACATAATATCGATTGGTGTACCGTCTGGTAAGTAAGGCATATCCTCTTCCGGTAAAATCCGTGAGATAACCCCTTTATTACCGTGACGACCAGCCATTTTATCGCCTTCATTAATTTTACGCTTCTGAACGATGTATACACGAACCAATTGGTTTACACCTGGAGGTAATTCATCGCCATCTTCACGGTTAAAGATTTTCACATCAAGCACGATTCCATCGCCACCGTGAGGAGCACGTAATGAAGTATCACGAACTTCTCGAGCTTTTTCACCAAAAATAGCATGTAATAGACGTTCTTCCGCTGTCAATTCTGTTACCCCTTTTGGAGTGACTTTACCAACTAGGATGTCCCCGTCTTTTACTTCTGCTCCAACACGAATAATTCCACGGTCGTCAAGGTTTTTAAGTGCGTCTTCCCCAACGTTCGGAATATCACGTGTAATTTCTTCAGGTCCAAGCTTCGTATCACGAGATTCTGACTCATACTCTTCAATATGAACAGACGTATATACATCATCTTTTACAAGACGCTCACTTAAAATGATCGCATCCTCATAGTTATAACCTTCCCAAGTCATAAACCCAACCATTACGTTACGACCTAAGGCCATCTCACCTTGTTCCATCGAAGGACCATCTGCTAAGATTTCACGTTTTTCAATAACGTCACCTTCACGTACGATCGGTCGCTGATTATAACTTGTTCCTTGGTTAGATCGCACAAACTTTTGTAGACGATATTTGTCTAAATCACCTTTGACTTGTTTGCCGTCCATTTCTTCTAATCGGCGTACCCAAATTTCTCTCGCTGTTACGCGTTCTACAACACCAGGGTGTTTTGAGACAATCGCCGCTCCAGAATCCTTAGCAGAAACATGCTCCATTCCTGTACCGACAATTGGTGCTTCTGGTACAAGTAATGGTACAGCTTGACGTTGCATGTTCGCTCCCATTAAGGCACGGTTGGAGTCATCGTTCTCTAAGAACGGAATACACGATGTTGCTGCAGAAACAACTTGTTTTGGAGAAACGTCCATATAATCAATACGGTCTTTTGAAACAACAATATTCTCACCACGGAAGCGGGAAATAATATTATCATCAATAAAAGAACCATCATCATTTAAACGAGCATTCGCCTGAGCGACTACATAATTATCCTCTTCATCTGCAGTTAAGTAATCAATTCGTGCAGTTACTTTACCTGTTTCAGAATCAACACGACGATAAGGAGTTTCCATAAAGCCAAACTCATTCACTTTTGCATATGAAGATAAAGAGTTAATTAACCCAATGTTTGGACCCTCTGGTGTTTCAATCGGACACATACGGCCATAGTGAGACCAGTGAACGTCACGTACTTCAAATCCAGCACGCTCACGTGTTAAACCACCAGGTCCTAACGCTGATAAACGACGCTTATGTGTTAATTCCGCTAAAGGATTCGTCTGATCCATAAATTGCGATAACTGAGAAGAACCAAAGAACTCTTTAATCGACGCAATAACAGGACGAATGTTAATCAGAGCTTGTGGTGTAATCATGTTCGGGTCTTGAATAGACATACGTTCACGAACAACACGCTCCATACGAGATAAACCAATTCTAAATTGATTTTGTAATAACTCACCAACAGAACGTAAGCGACGGTTTCCTAAATGATCGATATCATCTGTGTCCCCTACTCCATGTAATAAGTTAAAGAAATAGTTGATTGAAGCAATAATGTCAGCTGGTGTAATATGCTTCGTATCACGATCAATCATACCGTTACCCATTACACGAATTGGCATTTCACCATCGACATCATCTGGTGCATAAATAAGAATCGATTGAAGATCAATATCCTCATCGCCTACTACCCCACCAGTTGTGCGGGCTTTTCTAAAACCAACGTTATTTTCCAAGTAAGGAATAATCCGATCTAAAGTACGACGATCAAGCATTGTCCCTTTCTCAGCAAGCACTTCTCCTGTTTCAGGATCGATAAGTGTCTCCGCTAAACGTTGATTAAATAAGCGGTTTTTAATATGAAGCTTTTTGTTGATTTTGTAACGACCAACATTAGCTAGGTCATATCTCTTCGGATCAAAGAAACGTGAATCTAACAAACTTTTGGCGTTTTCAACTGTTGGTGGTTCTCCCGGACGTAAGCGCTCATAAATTTCTAATAAGGCTTTATCTGAGCTATCCGTATTGTCCTTTTCAAGGGAATTACGTAAATACTCATCTTCCCCTAATAAATCAATGATCTCTTGATCAGAACCAAACCCTAATGCACGTAAAAGAACCGTTACGGGTATTTTTCTTGTACGATCGATACGTACATAAACAATATCCTTCGCATCTGTTTCGAGCTCTAACCAAGCTCCACGGTTTGGAATAACAGTTGCGGTAAAGCCCTTCTTCCCGTTCTTATCTGTTTTTTCACTAAAGTAGACACTTGGCGAACGGACTAACTGGGAGACGATAACACGTTCTGCCCCATTTATGACAAACGTACCTGTTTCTGTCATAAGCGGGAAGTCACCCATAAATACTTCTTGCTCCTTTACTTCTCCAGTCTCTTTATTAATAAGACGGACTTTTACACGTAAAGGTGCAGCAAATGTAACATCACGTTCTTTAGACTCATCGACTGGATACTTAGGCTCACCTAAGCTATAGTCAATAAATTCTAAAACCAAATTCCCTGTGAAGTCTTGAATCGGGGAAATGTCTTGGAACATTTCACGAAGTCCCTCATCAAGAAACCATTGATAAGAAGCTGTTTGAATCTCGATTAAGTTCGGCAACTCCAAAACTTCATTAATTCTTGCATAGCTTCTTCGTTGGCGGTGGCGTCCATACTGAACTAGTTGACCTGTCAACTGATTCACCCCTCAAATCTAGCGTTATAGTATCTAAAATTGACTTCTCTAAATTGCCTACTTCTCCTGCTTAGCAATCATTGAAGTTATCAAATAAAGAGAAAAATTTTAAAAGAATTTACATCTTATCTTCTTTCAAATTTAAAAGAAGGCAAGTAAAGACCTTGTTACGTCATATAACAAGATTACATAAAGAAATATGGCTTTGAAAATAAAACCATAATGACATTCTCACATTTGATTATTCTAGTATAACCAAAAAATTCCTGCTTTAATCAAAATAAACCTTGACAATTTATTTTTTTGTTCAACAAAAAATAGGTAGTTATACGCATTAAATAACAATACCACAAAATAAAGTCTCAGTCAATTTTTTTTGCAACTAACAAATAGTAACCTTTTTTCTTTTTAACAATAGAGCAATTGCCAAATACACGCTCTAATTTCTCAACAGCTGAAGGAGCTCCTTGCTTCTTTTGGATAACAACCCAAAGCTCTCCATTTGTCGCCAAATGCTCATACGCTCTTGCTAAAATATCATGAACAACTTTTTTCCCTGCTCGTATCGGAGGGTTTGTCACAATCATTGCAAAATCAGTCGGTTCAACCGCCGCTAAAGAATCACTTACAAAAATGGAGACATTCTCAACATGATTATTTAAAGCGTTACGCCTAGCAAGCTCCAAAGCCCGCTCGTTTACATCGACCATACATACAGTTCGAGTAGGATGTTTTTTGGCAATCGTCAACCCAATCGGTCCATAACCACACCCAACATCCAGAATATCTCCTTCTATTATCGGTGTTGTTAATTCTTCTAGTAGAAATCGACTACCAAAATCAACCTCACCTTTTGAAAATACCCCTCGATCAGTCGTGAAAGAAAAAGGAAAACCACATAATGTCGTACTCCACTTTTTCTCATCACTTTCTGTAGTTGGTTTATTGGAATAATAATGTTCTGACATGATTAACGTTCCTTTCATCTTCCCCCAAATAGTATAGTTTGAGTAAGGTATAGAGAGAAAAAAAGACCCGCTTTGACGCGAGTCTTTTTCACTTTATCAAATTACTTAACTTCTACAGAAGCACCAGCTTCTTCAAGTTTAGCTTTGATTTCTTCAGCTTCGTCTTTGCTTGCGCCTTCTTTAACAGGAGCTGGAGCACCGTCAACAACGGCTTTCGCTTCTTTAAGACCAAGACCAGTGATTTCACGAACCACTTTAATTACGCCGATTTTAGAAGAACCAGCAGATGTAAGAATTACATCAAATTCAGTTTGCTCAGCAGCGCCACCGTCAGCAGCTCCACCAGCTACTGCTACAGGTGCAGCAGCAGTAACACCAAATTCTTCTTCAATTGCTTTAACAAGATCGTTAAGCTCTAAAACTGTCATTTCTTTAATCGCTTCAATAATTTGCTCTTTGCTCATTTTATAGTCCTCCTATAGATTGTTTTTGAATGTTTTGTTTCTAAGTTAAGCTGAAGCTAATATTAAGCTCCTTGCTCTTCTTTTTGATCGGCAACTGCTTTTGTAGCAAGCGCCATGTTGCGCATTGGTGCTTGAAGTACGCTGAGAAGCATAGAAAGAAGTCCATCGCGTGACGGTAGTTCCGCAAGCGCTTTGATTTCTTCCGCAGATGCAACTTGACCTTCAATAACACCGGCTTTAATTTCAAGAGCTTCGTGTTTTTTCGCGAAGTCATTGATAATTTTCGCAGGAGCAATAACATCCTCGGCACCAAAAGCAATCGCTGTCGGTCCTACTAAATGTTGGTCTAATTCCGTAAGTTCAGTTGCTTCAGTCGCACGACGAGTTAATGTATTTTTGTATACTTTGAACTCGATACCCGCTTCACGAAGTTGCTTACGTAATTCAGTTACTTCCGCTACGTTTAATCCACGATAGTCAACAACAACGGTTGATTTGCTATCACGTAATTTCTCTGCAATAACTGCTACAACTTGTTGTTTTTGTTCTAGTACGCTCATTGTTACACCTCCTAGAGTTTGTAATTCCATACCCGGACGTTTTACGTTTAAGCTATAAAAAGCCCCCATGTATAGACATGAGGGCATTATGGACTCTTTTATTAAGAATCTATATCGCTTACCTCGGTAGGATGATTAAGCGTGAACGCCCCTACTGTCTACGGTATGAATGTTTAAATTTATTTATTATGCCTTAGCACACTCCTAAGAGTATACGTGGACTCAAATAAAATGTCAACAATTATTTTGTTAACGCAGTTGCATTAACACGAACTCCAGGACCCATTGTTGAAGCAACGGTTACGTTTTTCACGTAAGTACCTTTTGCTGCCGCTGGTTTAGCTTTCATTAAAGTATCAATGATTGTTTTGAAGTTCTCTACTAATTTTCCTGTTTCGAACGACACTTTACCAATTGGTACGTGAATGTTACCAGCTTTATCAACACGGTATTCAACTTTACCTGCTTTGATTTCGTTAATCGCTTTCGTCACATCAAATGTAACTGTTCCCGTTTTAGGGTTTGGCATTAAGCCTTTTGGTCCAAGAACACGACCAAGCTTACCAACTTGAGCCATCATGTCAGGAGTTGCAACGATTACGTCAAACTCAAACCAACCTTGGTTGATCTTGTTAATGTAATCTTCGTCTCCAACATAATCCGCGCCAGCTGCTTCAGCTTCTTTAGCTTTTTCACCTTTAGCGAAAACTAATACAGATTGAGTTTTACCTGTTCCGTTTGGAAGTACAACAGCACCACGGATTTGTTGATCCGCTTTTTTAGGATCTACTCCAAGGCGTACAGCTACTTCAACAGTCTCGTCAAATTTAGCTGTTGCTGTTTTTTTAACTAATTCAACTGCTTCTTCAACTAAGTAAGATACGTCGCGATCAACTAGTTTTAAAGCATCTTGATATTTTTTACTTTTTTTAGCCATGCTAATTTCCTCCTCGAATGTGGTTTTAGCGGTAGGACCTCCCACTATGAAAGGTTGCGAACCTAATAAATTAGGATATGAGGGTGACCCTCAATCGCAACCTCACGAGTCTTACCAATTAATCTTCAATCACAATACCCATGCTACGCGCAGTACCTTCTACCATGCGCATTGCTGCTTCAACATCAGCTGCATTTAAATCAGGCATTTTTGTTTCAGCAATCTCGCGTACCTTATCACGCTTGACTGTTGCAACCTTATTACGGTTTGGCTCACCAGAACCAGACTCAATACCTGCCGCTTTCTTAAGTAGAACTGCAGCCGGTGGAGTTTTCGTAATAAATGTAAACGAACGGTCTTCAAATACCGTAATTTCAACCGGAATAATTAGACCAGCTTGATCTGAAGTACGAGCGTTAAACTCTTTACAGAATCCCATGATATTAACACCTGCTTGACCTAATGCAGGACCAACTGGTGGTGCTGGATTTGCTTTTCCAGCAGGAATTTGCAACTTAACCATTTTAATTACCTTTTTCGCCACGTGACACACCTCCTTAGTCCGTGATGTGGTATCCGGGTTTCACCCTCCCACTCAAAAAACGGATGCATTCAAGCACCCGATTGGCTCATGTAAATAAACCACTATCAACCATGAAGATTTTATCACCTTCATCGATTAATTTCAAGTTTTTTTCAAATTAAATCTTTTCCACTTGACTAAATTCAAGTTCAACCGGTGTTTCACGACCGAACATATTCACATGAACTTTCAGTTTTTGTTTGTCCGCTAGAATTTCTTCAATAGAACCAACAAAATTCGCGAATGGACCTTCCTTCACCTTAACCGACTCTTTTAACTCAAAGTCAATTTCAGCTTTTGGTTCATCGACACCCATTTGGCGTAAGATACGATCCACTTCATCCGGCATAAGCGCCGTCGGTTTTGAACCAGCTCCCGCCGAACCAACAAACCCTGTTACACCAGGTGTATTTCGCACAACATACCAAGAGTCATCAGTCATTGCCATTTCAACAAGGACATATCCTGGGAATACTTTACGAGAAACCGTTTTAGTTTTCCCGTTCTTCACTTCAGTTTCTTCTTCAACAGGAACTAAAACGCGAAAGATCTTGTCAGTCATCTCCATTGATTCAAGACGCTTCTCTAAATTCGCTTTTACTTTATTTTCATACCCCGAGTACGTATGAACAACATACCAGTTTTTTTCCATGCTTTTTAGGACGGTAGTGTCCTTCCCTCCTCATAAAGTTTAAAAGAGACTGGCTCATCAACATTAAAGCTCAAATGAGTCCAATCACTCTTAAACCACCTTATTAGCGAACCAATTGTTCCACAATAGCTGAAATACCTAAATCTACAAGCCAAAAGAATATAGACATAATCAATACAGTTGTAACAACAACAATTGTATAACGGGTGAGTTCCTTCCTTGTTGGCCAAGAAACTCTTTTCATTTCACGAACTACACCACCAAAAAAATTGCCACTACTTTTCTCACTTGCCAAACGAGACACCTCCAGCACACCAATCAATATAGACAAAAGAAAGCTCATCTATTCCGATTTACGCATATTTTTATTGTGATAGTTTCTTGCATTTTTAGTATAAAAGAGACTTATTTCTCTCCACCTTCAAAGGGCTAAGTTGCTCCTCAAAAAGAAATAAGTCTATATCTGGCTCATACAAAACCTTCAAGATAAAGAAGAATCTTTCTAAAAAGAAATGTCTCTTACTTCGTTTCGCGATGAAGTGTATGTTCATTACAAACTTTACAAAACTTCTTCATCTCAATTCGATTCATATGAGTTTGTTTATTTTTGTTTGTTGAATAATTACGAGATTGACAGATACTGCAGGCAAGTGCCACTTTAGTCGTCATCGTCTGCCACCTCCTAATAGATCGTACATACACACATTTTCACTCTAGCACAGCTAAAATTGAGTGTCAATTCAATCTCCAAATTAATAGAGATTTACTTTATTAAATTAAGAGCCGGTAAGTAGAGAGGAAAAAAAACTTCGAAAAACTCTGAGTGTTAAAATAGGGTTACATAGTTAGCTGCATACCCTTCGCGTTCCGTGGGTGAGTCGGGAGCCTCACTGTCCTTAACGCTTTTAACAAAAACGGTACCTGCTCAACTAACAGGTACCGGTCTTAATTCTTATAAAGTAACACCTTTTAATTCAACATATCGCTCTAGTTTCCTCTTTACTCTTT
Source organism: Alkalihalobacillus alcalophilus ATCC 27647 = CGMCC 1.3604 (assembly GCF_000292245.2). Classification (GTDB taxonomy): domain Bacteria; phylum Bacillota; class Bacilli; order Bacillales; family Bacillaceae_D; genus Alkalihalobacillus; species Alkalihalobacillus alcalophilus. Next base: position 50,918 of record NZ_ALPT02000012.1, read on the forward strand.
GCAAGGCATTATCAATGGATTTGACATGCCGGTTTAAATCTTCTGAAATTTCTTGATAGGTTCTTCCGTCTAAATAGAGCATCAAAACCTGTTGTTCCAAATCACTTAAGATCTCACCCATTTTTAATTCAATATCAGCAAATTCTTCTTGATTAATAAGTAACTCTTCAGGATTCGTTACACGTGTTCCACAAATTACGTCGAGTAGTGTACGGTCGGATTCTTCGTCATAAAGGGGCTTGTCCAATGATACATACGAATTTAACGGGATATGCTTTTGTCTTGTCGCCGTTTTAATCGCCGTAATAATTTGCCTTGTTACACATAATTCTGCAAAAGCTTTAAACGATGATAATTTCTCGCCATTAAAATCGCGAATCGCTTTGTAGAGACCGATCATTCCTTCTTGCACAATGTCTTCGTGATCAGCACCAATCAGAAAATAAGAACGTGCTTTAGCTCTGACAAAATTTTTGTACTTGTTGATTAAATACTCAAGTGCCGCTCCATTACCTAAACGTGCTTGTCCTACTAATTGGTCATCATCAAACTGATCTAAATTCGGCTTTACTGCAGTTTCTTGAAGGTCCATGTTCAAAACAATCCCCCCGACCTAGGTGCTTGTTAAATTATAGAAACATTATATAGCACACTTTTCCAGAAGGTCAACTCCTCTTTATAGCCCTCGACGCCATTTTTCAAAAATTTCTGCTATCTCTGATGTAAGCGTGAGATTTGTTGATTCTTGGCTTTTCTTCGTTTTTTCGACAGCATGATGAATCCCTTTTTGCATAATTTCTGTTTCCGTTAAAAGCTCTCGTGCCGACTTCCGCAAAGCCCCTTTTCCAAATGTGATCGACTGCTCTGTAAAATCCGAAGTAGCGACATGAATCGTCCGGTCAAGGCGATTTAATTCGGAAACAAGCTTCTCGATCCGTTCATCAGCCGTTTCGTTTTTGCCTGTATAAATCACATCAACTCTGTAATTTTTATACTTTTTTCCAACGCCTTCAACCATATGAGCATCAAAGATCACTTTCACTTCATAACCTGTATAAGCTTGGTATTCAGCCATTATCTCGATCAACTGATCCCTTGCAAGTTCTAAGTCTTTATCTTTTAAAGTGCGCAGCTTCGGCCACGCACCTATCATATTATAACCATCAACTAACAGAATATCTTTCATTGCCTTCAATGACCTAGCGGGTTTCTTTTTCTGTATACTTCATACATTAATAAGCTCGCCGCTACAGAAGCATTCAATGATGTGACTTGTCCAACCATCGGAATTTGAATCAAGAAGTCGCACTTCTCTTTAATCAACCGACTGATTCCTTTGCCTTCACTCCCTATAACAAGGCCAACAGGCATATCATAGGAAGCTTGTCTATAATCTTCGCTGCCTTTTGCATCTGTACCGACAAACCATAAACCACGCTTCTTTAAGTCTTCCATCGTTCTCGCCATATTCGTCACCCGAACAACTGGGATATACTCAATCGCTCCAGTCGACGCTTTCGCAACCGTTTGGGTTAAACCAACAGCACGCCGTTTCGGAATAATCACACCATGAGCACCAACAGCATCGGCGGTCCTTAAAATCGAACCTAAGTTATGAGGATCCTCTAATTCATCTAGTAATAAGAAAAAAGGTTCTTCATTACGAGATTGTGCCAAAGCAAATAAATCATCGAGCTCCTTATATTCATAAGCTGCAATCGACGCGACAACCCCTTGATGATTCGTTGTGCTCACAAGCTGCTCTAACTTTTTTTTAGGTGCCTGCTGCACAAGTATTCCATTCTGTTTCGCAAGCTCCATCACTTTAGTCATTTGTCCTTTTTGAGAACCTTCTGCAATCCAAATTTTATTAATTGTATGACCTGAACGTAATGCTTCTATAACGGGATTTTTCCCAACAATAAATTCTTCACTCACTTGGCTGCACCTCCTTCTTTTTCTTGCAGTAGCTCAAGCATCTTTGCCACAACCTCATCTAAACGGCTTGTCTCCTCTTGTAAATATAAATAGCCAAGAATCGCTTCAAAAGCCGTTGCATAACGATACGTTTGTACGTCCGTATTCTTTGGCACCGACCCCGACCTTGCATTACGACCACGTCGCACAACTGCAAGCTCAGCTTCTGAAAAAAAGTTATCATCGATCATTTGATGAACAACGGCCGCCTGTGCTTTTGCTGATACAAAACTCGTCGCTTCCTTATGCAGCTGATGGGGGCGTACTTTCCCTTGAGCAATCAAGTGGTAGCGAATATACATTTCTAAGACCGCATCGCCCATATAAGCAAGGGCGAGCGGGTTTAATTGTTTTAAATCAATATTTGGTTCAATTAACTTCATATTATCCTCGTTTCCACCGTACACCTTGAGCCGTATCTTCTAAAATAATCCCTTTTTCTTTTAAGAAATCACGAATTTCATCTGCTCGAGCAAAGTTTCGTGCGATACGAGCCTCATTTCTCTCTTCAATTAAGTCATCAATCTCAGCATCAAGCATTTCTGCCTCTTCTGCTAAACTAATCCCTAACACAGCTGATAATTCATCAAGCATTTCTATAAAGGCTTGCAAGATTTTTTTAGATGTTTGCTCTTCTCGTAAATAACGATTGGCTTCTTTTGCCAAATCAAATAACACAGAAATTCCATTAGCCGAGTTAAAGTCGTCATCCATTTCTTCAATAAAACGACCTTTTGCTTTTTCTATCTTTTCGAGCCAATCCCCTACTTCACCAAAGTCAGCGGATTGTTTAAAACGATGCTCCAAACTTTCCCTTGCACCTTTTAAACGTTCTAAACCTCTTTTTGCTCCCTCTAAAAGCTCGTCACTGAAATTAATTGGACTACGATAATGAGCCGTTAGCATAAAAAATCGGATGACTTCTGGTGAATGCTGTTGAATCATGTCATGAGCCAAAACAAAATTTCCTAGTGATTTCGACATTTTTTCATTATCAATATTAATAAATCCATTGTGTAACCAATAATTGGCCATCGTTTTTCCTGTTAAAGCTTCTGACTGAGCAATTTCATTTTCGTGATGCGGGAACGTTAAATCCTGGCCGCCAGCATGAATGTCGATCGTATCCCCTAAATATTTTTTGACCATCGCTGAGCATTCAATATGCCAGCCTGGTCTTCCGTCCCCCCACGGACTCTTCCATGAGATTTCTCCTGCCTTTGCATCTTTCCATAAAGCAAAATCAAGTGGATCTTCTTTTCTCGCGTCGACTTCTACTCTCGAACCTGATCGTAAATCGTCAATCGACTGGGAAGAAAGTTTTCCGTAACCTTTAAATTTTCTCGTTCTAAAATAAACATCCCCATCTGCCTCATAAGCGTACCCTTTATCAACTAATTGCTTAATAAAGTCAATAATTTCAGGAATCGTTTCCGTTACTCTCGGGTGATGGTCCGCTTCCTTTACCCCTAAAGCACATGTATCTTCATGGTAAGCCTGGATAAAACGATTTGCTACTTCAAATACATCCTCACCTAATTCATGGGCAGCTCGAATGATTTTATCATCCACATCAGTAAAATTTGAAACAAAATGCACGTCATAGCCGCGATATTTCAAATAATTTCGTACGACATCATAAACGATCGGTGGTCTTGCATTCCCGATATGAATATAATTGTAGACAGTGGGTCCACAAACATACATTTTTACCTTGCCCTCTTCCATCGGTACAAATGTTTCTTTCTTTTTTGTTAAACTATTATAAAGTTTGATCGACATACGACCTTCTCCTTTTAATTAAAATACCTGTCTCTTTATCAATGCCTCAAAGTGTTCCACTTCTATTTACATCCTCGACATTTGCCTATAATATATTCTTTCTTACCTATTATGTTCTCATTAAGAATTATTTTTTCTTTCTTGCCCTAACTCTTTTTTTAATTTCGAGATTTCGTCTTCTAACTCTTTCAATTTATCTGCGACTGGGTCTGGTAGCATATGATGATTTAAGCTTTTCACGACCTTGATTCCATCTTGAACAACAATCTTACCAGGGATCCCGACAACCGTTGAATTCGCCGGTACTTCATTAAGCACAACTGAGCCAGCTCCAATTCGTGCATTCTCTCCGATTGTAAAAGATCCAAGAACTTTAGCGCCAGAGGCAATGAGCACTCCATCCTCTACAGTTGGATGACGCTTGCCTTTTTCTTTCCCTGTACCACCTAAAGTCACCCCTTGATAGATGGTTACATTATTTCCAATTTCACACGTTTCACCAATCACAACTCCCATACCGTGATCAATAAACACTCGTTGCCCAATGACTGCACCTGGATGAATTTCAACCCCTGTAATAAAACGATTCAATTGTGATAACAAACGACCAATGAAATAAAACTTTTTCTTCCATAGCCAGTGAGCGAAACGATGCATCCAAATTGCATGGACTCCTGAATAGGTGAAAACCACTTCAAACCGACTACGTGCGGCAGGATCTTGGTCAAAAACAACATCTATATCATTTAATAGAGTTTGAAACTTTTTTTTCATCTCCACTCATCCCCCATTATAAGCAAAGCGTTTAGTTTAATTTATTTGGTGACGCTTATCTCCTCTAAAAGTCAAAAAGCACCTCTATGCACTATTATTGTGCACAGAGGCGCTAACGCGCGGTCCCACTCTGTTTCAATAATGCCACAAGCTCCGGCACTATTTTTCTCAACTTTGCGTATAACGTCGCAACACGCTTTTCCCTACTTCATTTCAAGAAAAGGCTCAAGGGTGCATTTTCGGAAGCTTCTACTTAAATCACTTTCAGCCATGGTGATTCTCTCTTTCAAGTTAGAAAAGACTTCTTACTTTTCCCTCTCAACACGTTGTTCTATCAAACTCTAGAATGACAAATAATCACAGTCTATGTCATTTTGATTAAATGTTATACTAATTTTTTCAATCTTGCTACAACTATTTCTTTGCCAAGAAGCTCAATTGAATCATCAAGCTCACGACCATGGGTTTGACCTGTTGTAGCGACACGAATTGGCATAAATAATTTCTTTCCTTTTTGCCCAGTCGCTTTTTGGGTTGCTTTGATCGCACTTTTAATATTCGCAGCCACAAATTCCTCTAATTGTTCCAACTCATTTAAAAAGGCTTGCATCACTTCTGGAACTTGCTCTTCATTAAGAACAGCTTGTGCTTCTTCATTATACTCAATTTCCTCTTTAAAGAACAACTCTGTCAACTCTACAATTTCAGCACCATAGTGAAGTTGCTCTTGATAAAGTCCAACAAGACGTTTCACCCACTGAGTTTGTTCAGCACTCATCACCTCAGGAAGACGACCCGCTTTCACTAAATGGGGCACAGTCAATTCAAGAACTTCATCCAAATCAGCTTTTTTCATATACTGATTATTCATCCAAGCTAATTTATCTGTATCAAAGACGGCTGGTGATTTCAAGACACGCTCTAAACTAAATTGCTTCTCAAGATCTTCTAATGAGAAAATTTCCTCTTCACCAACTGGAGACCAGCCAAGTAAAGCAAGAAAGTTAACGATCGCATCTGGACGATACCCAAGGTCTTTATATTGTTCAACAAATTGAATAATCGACTCATCACGTTTACTCATTTTTTGTCTATCTGCATTTAGAATTAAAGAAGCATGGGCAAAAGTTGGGACTTCCAAACCTAATGCTTCATACAATAATACTTGGCGTGGTGTATTCGATAAATGTTCTTCACCACGAATAACATGTGTAATTTTCATTAAATAATCGTCAATAACAACCGCAAAATTATACATTGGAACGCCATCTTTACGGGCAATAACAAAGTCACCAATTCCGTCTGATTCAAAGGAAACCTCGCCACGAACGGCATCTTCAATTTTAATCACTTTTCCTTCAGGAACACGGAAACGAATGACTGGTTTTAACCCTTTCTCTTCATAAGCTTTTCTTTGCTCGTCGGTTAAATCTCGATCACGTCCACTGTATTTTGGCGTTTCACCTTTAGCAAGCTGTGCTTCACGCTCTGCTTGTAATTCTTCTTCCGTCATATAACAGTAATAAGCATCGCCTTTGGAAAGTAGTTTTTCTAAATACTCTTGATAAATCTCCGTACGCTCCATACTACGGTAAGGACCATAAGGACCTCCTACATCAATGCTCTCATCCCAATGAATACCAAGCCACTTTAAACTCTCCAATAACTTCTCCGTCGCACTATCAACATTTCTTGCTTGATCCGTATCTTCAATTCTTAAGATGAATTGTCCACCTTGGTTTTTCGCATATAAATAGTTGAATAGAGCTGAACGTGCACCACCAATATGTAAATGCCCAGTCGGACTTGGGGCAAAACGTACACGAATATCTTTTGTCATCCTTCTACACTCTCCGTTTCTAATATATGAGCAACATGCACTCATTTTACTTTTCTTATTTTAGCACCAACTAAAGGGCAATCGTCAAGTATCTCTCTTTCTTTAGAGGCAGCAGAAAAACGGTCGACACGTTAGCTTACTCCACGAGCTGCATGTCCTACACGTTCCGCGGGTGAGTCGGGGGCCTCCTCGCTCATCGCTGCGGGGTCTCCCTTCCTTCACTAATCCCGCAGGAGTCTCCAGGGAGTACAGCCGAAGCTGATCATTTGGATAACATCCTTCTTCCTGACCCTCTTAGCACTAACTAGTTTACCCTTTTTTTGCTTGTAATAAAATGACGGCTTGTGAAGCAATCCCTTCCCCACGGCCTGTGAATCCTAATTTCTCTGTTGTTGTCGCCTTTACATTGATTTGCGAAACATTGGCCTCCAGCAGTTCAGCGATGCGATTTCTCATTGAATCAATATGAGGAGCCATCTTTGGTTGCTGAGCAATGATCGTACAATCTAAATTGCCTAGCTCATACCCTTTTTCCTTCACAATTTTCCATACATCGATTAATAACTTCGCTGAGTCGGCATCTTTAAATTCTGCTGATGTATCTGGGAAATGCTTCCCGATGTCACCTTCCCCAATCGCCCCAAGGGCAGCATCTGCAATGGTATGTAGCAAAACATCAGCATCTGAATGTCCTAATAAACCTTTTTCATAGGGAATCGTAATCCCGCCAATAATAAGAGGTCTGCCTTCTACTAATTGATGTACATCAAAACCTTGTCCTATTCTAAACATCATTATTCCTCGCTTCCATTCCAATGATTGCTTCAGCAAATAATAAATCTTCTTGTGTTGTAATTTTTATATTAAAATAATCGCCTTCCACAATTGTGACTGGCTTGCCATACCATTCAACAAGACTCGCGTCATCCGTTCCTAACTTCTGTTCTATTAATGCTTTGTTGTGAGCTTGTTTAATTAAACCCACTTGAAAAGCTTGTGGGGTTTGGACAGACCATAACTCAGAGCGATCGAGTGTATCTACTACTTGTTGATTTTCGACTTTTTTAATCGTATCTTTTACTGGAACAGCTACAATCGCCGCCCCATCCTCTGCAGCCACTTCGACTAGCTCATGAATGACCGTTCTCTTCACAAATGGCCTTGCTCCATCATGGATTAAAACGATCTTCCCAGCGTCAATTTCGTCTAATCCACATTTTACACTATCTTGCCGCTCAACCCCACCAGGAATAATCTTTTTTATCTTTCCATAGTCGCCATCAATTAAATCTGCTAAAAGCTCTATTTCACCCTGATGAGCCACCAAAACGACTTCATCACACCATGGGTCTTCTTCAAATAGCGTCAACGTATGTAACAAAAGTGGGCGATTTTGCAGTTCAATTAGTAATTTGTTCTTTCCTGCTTTCATCCGTTTCCCTTGACCAGCTGCCAAAAGAATGAGACTATACCTCATTATATTCTCTCCATTTCACATTTTCTTGCTCTTATTTTAGCATGATTACGAAAAAAGTGATTAAATTAACCTGACTTGCTAAAAATGGCTCTGAATATTAGGCTGCTGCCTCCAAATGACAGACATAATCAACATCTAATTAAACATCAAAAAAAGTAGATGAAAAAGCACACTGGGCTTCTCACCTACTTTATTATAAGACTTATCTTATTAGCCCACTCTATTGTGACTCTGTTTAGAGAGCTTTTTCCAATACTTTAGGCTTGGCAAAAATCATACGACCCGCACTCGTTTGTAAAACACTCGTAACGATCACATCAATATGTTTACTAATAAAGTCTCTTCCACCTTCTACAACAATCATCGTTCCATCGTCTAAATAAGCGACACCTTGATGATGCTCTTTTCCATCTTTAATGACTTGAACATTTAACTCTTCTCCAGGAAGAACAACAGGCTTAACGGCATTTGCTAAATCATTTATATTTAGCACCGATACACCTTGAAGCTCACACACTTTATTTAAGTTAAAATCGTTTGTCACGACAATACCAGAAGTGAGCTTCGCTAATTTCACTAACTTGCTATCGACTTCATGAATCTCTTCAAAATCCCCTTCATAAATTTCAACATTGATAGGGAGTTCTTTTTGAATTTTATTTAATATATCTAAACCTCTACGACCTCGATTACGTTTTAAAACATCAGAAGAATCAGCGATATGTTGTAATTCTTCTAAAACAAAACCTGGAATCACTAACGTGCCTTCTAGAAAACGCGTTTTGCAAATATCCGCAATACGTCCATCGATAATGACACTTGTATCCAATATTTTAAGATCAGAGTCTGTCTGCGTATCATCTTTTTTCTTATCTTTGCCTAGTTGCTTTGTCACCGTAAAAACTTGAACAAGTTCATCACGTTTTTTAAAGCCAATTTGAAACCCTAGGTACCCTAACAAAAGCGTTAGAAAAATTGGAAGTATCGTACTTATTACCGGGATTTCCACTGCATTTAATGGAATAAGAAATGCCACAATAAGTCCAATAATTAACCCCATTGAACCAAAGAGAACGTCTGTTACAGGTGCTTTAACAATCGCTTCTTCAAGAACTTTAATAAACCCGACAAAATGATCAGCTAACCATAAACTAATTATAAATAATAGCAATGCACCAATGACGACGCCTACATATGGGGATGCCATCCAACCAGAACCTAAATCCAATAATTGAATAAGTTCAGGGATATAGATAAAACCTAACGTTCCACCAACTAATATAAAACATAATTGTATTATCCTTCTCAACACTTCTTTTTCACCTCCTTGTACCTATTATAGACAAGTTTCATAAATCAAAACCTAGCAAACTGCATTTCACATAAAATTCCATCTTTATCGGCATTTTCTCTTGAAAAGGACATCGTTTTGTCGAAAGGTTTTTATAGAGAAATCACACATTTTATCATTAGATATGACGATCAACGAACAATTGTTCTTGAATGCGATTTAAGCCATTTTTAATCATTTTAGCCCTTGCTTCCCCTATTCCTTCTACCTCATCTAATTCATCAATACTTGCAAACATAATATTAGCCAAATCGCCGTATTTATCGATCAAATTTTCAATAATGAGCGTAGGCAAGCGTGGAATCCGGTGGAGAATTCGATAACCTCTTGGCATAACCGACTGTTCTTGCACATTAGCCATTCGACTATAACCTAATGTTTTGACAATCTCATTATCGTCTAGCAGCTCGGGTGATTCGGCTTTAGTTAATTCACGTAATGTGTCATAGACATCGGTTTTCTTTTCTTTTACATAATCCTTTAGTAAATAAATGGCCTCTTTTTCAATATTTGAAACTAATTCATTTAGCTGCATCGTAATAAGGCGACCTTCATCTCCTAATTCATTCACATAATTAATAATTTCACGTTTGATCCTCAAAACCATTTGAACACGATGGATCACTTGAATCACTTCTTGAAACGTGACAAGCTGTTCAAATTCTAGAGCCCCTAAATTTGTAATGCCTTGATCTAAAACAACTTTATATTTCTCAAGTGTCTGTACCGCTTGATTTGCTTTTGTTAAAATAACGCCAATATCTCTTAAAGAATAACGATTTTCTCCTTGATACAATGTAATAACATTTCGTCTTTGCGAAATTGAAATCACTAGATTACCTGTTTGTTTAGCGACACGCTCTGCTGTTCGGTGACGAATCCCTGTTTCATTCGATTCAATCCCGTTGTTTGGAACAAGCTGTGTATTGGCATACAAAATTCTCGTCCCATCCTCATTTAAGATGATGGCTCCATCCATTTTAGCTAATTCATACAAATAAGCAGGCGAGAAATCGCAATTGATAAAAAATCCACCATCCACGATATTCATCATTTCATTGTTATAACCAAGAACAATTAGACCTCCTGTGTTCGCCCTTAACACATTATCAATTCCTGCTCTTAACGCCGTCCCTGGTGCAACAAGTCTTAAGACATCTTGAATAAAATCTCCCTTCTTGCGCTCATCCATTCTCCAATTACCCTCCTAACACCGCATCCAATGCTTCTTCTAATGTTGAAACTCCAATCACTTTGATATCTTTTGGAACACTCCATCCACCAATGTTTTTCTCTGGGATGATCGCCCGTTTAAAACCTAATTTTGCCGCTTCATTCACTCGTTGTTCAATTCTCGAAACCCTTCTTATCTCACCAGTTAGCCCGATCTCCCCAATAGCAACATCCATAGGGTTTGTGACTTGATTACGGAAACTCGAAGCAATACTAATCGCAACCGCTAAATCAATCGCCGGCTCATCTAATCGTACTCCACCAGCAACATTTAAATAGGCATCCTGATTTTGTAACAATAACCCAACTCTTTTTTCTAACACAGCCATTAATAAAGAAACACGATTATGATCAATTCCTGTTGCCATCCTTCTTGGATTCCCAAAGCTTGTTGGGCTAATTAAGGCCTGTAACTCGACTAAGACAGGGCGCGTTCCTTCCATTGATGCAACCACAATTGAGCCTGCTACTCCTTGAGAGCGTTCTTCAAGAAAGATTTCAGAAGGGTTTAACACTTCCTCTAAACCGAGCTCCTTCATTTCAAAAATCCCCATCTCATTCGTCGAACCGAAACGATTTTTGACCGCTCTTAAAATTCGATACGTATGGTGACGCTCTCCCTCAAAATAGAGCACCGAATCGACCATATGTTCTAACAACTTCGGGCCAGCAATTGAACCTTGTTTCGTAACATGACCGACAATAAAAATAGAAATGCCTCTCGTTTTAGCAATTTTCATAAAAGCTGCTGTACATTCTCGAACTTGGGCTACACTTCCCGGTGCTGAGGCAATTTCCTCTTGATAAACCGTTTGAATCGAGTCAATGACGACTAGGACTGGGTCCACTTCATCAATGGCTTTTTCAATAAAACTAATGTCAGTCTCTGCTAATACATATAATTCTGCTGTGCTAAGGTTTAATCTGTCCGCCCTAAGCTTCGTTTGCTTGACCGATTCCTCACCCGATATATATAAAACCCTCTGTTTTTGTTCGGCTAATTTTGATGAAAGCTGTAAAAGAAGGGTTGACTTACCAATACCCGGGTCTCCCCCAACTAAAACAAGTGAACCAGGAACGACCCCTCCTCCTAGAACTCGATTTAGTTCCACCATCGTCGTATTAATTCTAGGTTCCTTCTCACTTTCGACTTTGGTAATCGATTGTGGTTTTGCCGCTCCTTGATTGGCCGACGTTACATAGCTTCTACTTGAAGACTTTGCTGTTTGGTCAAACTCTTCCACCATCGTATTCCAACCTTGGCAACCCGGACATTTCCCCATCCATTTTGCCGATTCATATCCACATTCTTGACAAACAAATTTTGTTTTCTTCTTTGCCACTGAATCAACCTACTTCCTTGCAAATTACTTGCCTTTATTGTAGCAAAGATCTTTATAAAAAAGTTCAATATATAACTCTTTTTACATATGATGTTACTTTTTAACGAATATCATGTATGACACCTTTTAGTCTATGGCAAAAAGCCAGGAGATTATGACTGCCCCTGGCTTTTATTATAACTTTTGTACATCTTTCGGTGAGTGAACATTAGGGCTATTATTCTTTCACTGATGCACACTTATTATTCACTGAACCAATCAACTTGTTGACTTCACCTATTTACTTGTTAAACCTTTGCGTCCTCTTTTGTGACAACGTATAAGGCATCATCCTTCACATCAATTACTGCTTTTTGCCCTTTAGAAATCGTTCCTTTTAGAAGCTCTTCTGAAAGACGATCTTCCACTTGTTTTTGTAAGGCACGACGTAATGGACGGGCCCCGTACTCTGGATCATAGCCAATATCGGTAATTTTATCTAATGCTTTTTCCGTTAATTCTAGCTCAATGCCTTGCTCATAAAGACGCTTCTTTAGCTGTTCTGCCATTAAATTTGTAATTTCACGTACATGTTTTTTCTCTAATGAGTGGAAAACAATAATTTCATCGATACGGTTCAAGAATTCAGGACGGAAGCTACGTTTTAACTCACCCATTACTTTATCTTTCATATCCTTATACTCTTGACCCTCACTTTCAATCGCAAAGCCAAGATACTTATTACGTTTTAAAGCACTTGCTCCGACGTTTGAAGTCATAATAATCGCTGTGTTTCTAAAATCAACTGTCCGGCCTTTTGAATCCGTTAAACGTCCATCCTCAAGTACTTGTAATAAGATGTTGAATACTTCAGGGTGGGCTTTTTCAATTTCATCTAACAAGATAACTGAATAAGGCTTACGACGAACCTTCTCGGTCAATTGTCCACCTTCCTCATGACCTACGTATCCAGGAGGAGAACCAACAAGTCGACTTGTCGCATGCTTTTCCATATACTCGGACATATCAATTCGAATAACAGAATCCTCATCACCAAATAGTGTTTCAGCAACGGCACGGGCTAATTCGGTTTTTCCGACCCCTGTAGGCCCTAAGAAAATAAAGGAACCAATCGGACGCTTTGGATCTTTAAGCCCCGCTCTCGCACGGCGAACGGCTTTTGAGATAGAAACAACCGCTTCTTCTTGCCCAACCACACGGCCATGAAGGATTTCTTCCATTCGTAGTAAGCGCTCGGTTTCTTCTTCTGCCAATTTGGAAACAGGTACTCCTGTCCAGCTCGCTACAACTTGTGCGATATCATCGACAACCACTTCTGTATTCTCTTGTCCTTGCTTTTTCTTCCACTCATTTTTCATTTCATCGACTTCTTCTCGTAAACGTTGCTCAGAATCTCTTAATGAAGCAGCTTTCTCAAATTCCTGACTTTGAACTGCTGCATCTTTTTCTTTACGAGTCTCTTCTAATCTTTGCTCCAACTCTTTTAAGTTAGGTGGTGCTGTATAAGAACGTAAGCGCACTTTCGATGCCGCTTCATCAATTAAATCAATCGCTTTGTCTGGTAAAAAACGATCTGTAATATAACGATCTGATAGTTTTACAGCCTCTGAAATCGCATCATCTGTAATCGTTACACGATGGTGGGCCTCATAACGGTCTCTTAATCCTGTTAAAATTTGAATCGATTCTTCAAGAGTAGGCTCATTTACTTGAATCGGTTGGAAACGACGCTCTAGAGCCGCATCCTTTTCAATATATTTACGATACTCATCTAAAGTCGTAGCTCCAATACATTGCAGTTCCCCACGGGCTAATGAAGGTTTTAAAATATTTGAAGCATCAATCGCGCCTTCTGCACCACCAGCTCCAATTAATGTATGAAGCTCATCAATGAATAAAATCACATTGCCTGCTTGGCGAATTTCATCCATCACTTTTTTCAAACGGTCTTCAAACTCTCCACGGTATTTTGTTCCCGCCACAACTGTACCCATATCAAGGGTCATTACTCGTTTATTCCGTAGCGTTTCTGGTACTTCATTGGCAATAATTGATTGAGCCAACCCTTCTGCAATCGCCGTTTTACCGACACCTGGCTCCCCAATTAAAACAGGGTTGTTTTTTGTACGACGGCTCAGCACTTGAATCACTCGTTCAATTTCCTTGCTACGACCAATAACGGGGTCAAGTGCTTCTTCTCTTGCAATCGCCGTTAAATCACGGGCCAAACTGTCTAAAGTAGGGGTGCTTGCATGACTTGTTGCCCCACTTTGCTGAGAAGAGCTCCCTACTTCGTTACTACCTAATAGCTGTAGCACTTGCTGACGGGCTTTGTTTAAGCTTACTCCTAAATTATTTAAAACTCGGGCTGCTACCCCTTCCCCTTCACGGATTAACCCTAATAAGATATGCTCCGTGCCAACATAGGAATGACCAAGCTTACGAGCTTCATCCATTGATAATTCAATTACTTTTTTTGCACGAGGTGTATAATGTATCGTTTTGGATCCTTCTTGACCTTTGCCAATTAAAGTCTCCACTTCTTTTTGGATTTTTTCAGAACCTAACCCTAAAGCTTGTAAGGCTTTTGCCGCAATCCCTTCACCCTCACGAATTAATCCAAGAAGAATATGCTCTGTGCCAATATTATTATGACCTAGGCGAATCGCTTCTTCTTGTGCCAATGCTAATACTTTCTGTGCTCGCTCTGTAAAACGTCCAAACATCATTGACGTCCACCTCCATCATTAATTATCTGTCTTTTCCTCTAACAATAATCGCTCGCGTATTAATGCCGCTCGCCGCTCATCGCGTTGATCAGCATTCAATACATCCCCTGCAAACTGTTGTAAGAAGCCGGGTTGGGTTAAAATCATTAACTCATTGAGGATATTCCCTGAAATCCCTTCGATTAACCCTAAATCAATTCCTAATCTGACATCTGATAATCGTTGGGTTGCTTCTTTAGATTCTATGATCCGGCTATTAGATAAAATCCCATATGAGCGATAAACTCGATCTTCAAGCTGAAGCTTAGAATTTTCCATCAAATATTGCCGAGCCGATTTTTCCTGATGGATCAATTGTAAAACGACTCCGCGTAGGTCTTCGACAATATCTTTTTCAGATTTTCCTAACGTCAATTGATTGGAAACTTGAAATAGGTTACCTAAAGCTTCGCTACCTTCCCCGTAAATTCCTCTAACAACTAGACCTAATTGATTAATTGCCGGTAAAATTCTATTTAATTGTTGGGTCATCGCTAGAGCCGGTAAGTGCATCATCACAGATGCTCTTAAACCTGTCCCTACATTTGTTGGGCAGCTCGTTAAATAACCATGTGTCTCATCAAAAGCATAAGTTAATTGCCCTTCCAACCAATCATCGATAGAACTTGCCGTTTCTAACCCCTTTAATAGCTGAAACCCAGGAAATAAACATTGTATTCGAAGATGATCCTCCTCATTCAACATAATACTTACAGATTCATCTTCACTTAATAATACGGCTCCACACTTAGATTGTTCCGCTAAATTAGGGCTAATCAAATGTTTTTCTACAAGGACTCGCTTTTCATTTACCCGTAATTCATCCATTAATAAAAGCTCAACAGGACCAATTTTTTCATTTTCTTTCTCTTGTAATGCCTGTTCCACATGCTTCACAATCGCATGAGACTCCTCTGTAGACGCTAATAAAGGAAATTTGAATTGCTTTAAGTTCCTTGCTAAGCGAATTCTACTGCTTAACACAATTTCGGATTCACTTCCAGACTCTTTCATCCAAGGACTAATAGCTTCAGAAATAAAACGTTGGAGTGACATTAGCTCATCCCTCCTCTTGCTCATTTAATTGTGCCGTTAATTCTTTCATTTCATCACGAATCTGAGCTGCCTGTTCAAACTCTTCATGTTCAATATGTCTTTTCATTTCCTCTTTTAATGCATTGATTTTTCGTTTAAGCTGAATACTTCCACCAATTCGATTAGGTATTTTCCCTGTATGTGTTTTATTGCCACTATGGACCCTTTTTAAAATCGGCTCTAATTTGCTTTCAAAACTTTCATAACAATGTGCACACCCAAACCTACCGATTCTTGTAAACTGCTCATAAGTCATCCCGCAATTTTCACAAGTTAAATTATGAATCTGAGCTGTCTTTCCTTGTACAGGTTGCTCAAAATTTAATAACCCTGATAATAATTGATGAATAGAGAAGCTATTCGTTCCAGGGAATTGTTCCCCTTTTTCACGAGCACATTGCTCACATATATGGAATTCTGTTTTTTCACCGTTAATAATCTTCGTAAAATGTAACGTAGCCGGTCTTTCTTGACAATCTTGGCACTTCACCACTCATCACCACCTCACATCAGTCTTCGGTATCAATATACTTTAATGTGTTTAACATCGCCCTTAATAAATTAGCCCGAATTTCATCCCTATGTTGAATCGACGTCTGAAAATTCGTTCTCTCCATAACACTTAACATTAAGTTACTTTCTCTTTTCGTAATCGCCTGCTCTTCATACAAACGAATAATAATATTTTCAGCTGCTTGCTGATCAATCCCTCTACCAATTAATTGAATAATTTGATCAAACAAAGCCATCTCGTTATGAGGACGTACTTTAATGATTCTAATATAACCGCCGCCCCCTCGCTTACTTTCAACTAAATACCCTTTTTCAATCGTAAAACGAGTGCCGATCACATAATTAATCTGGGAAGGTACACATTGAAATTGACGAGCCAACTCACTTCGTTTTATTTCGACAATATCTCCATCACTATTTAAGAGAATTTTCTTTAAATAGCCCTCAATAATATCTGAAATATTTTTCAACTTCACCCCTCCCCTCTATAAAACAATTGACATAAATCTACATTTTTTGACTTTGACTATCTTTGACTATATGTACATTATAAGCAACAGCCAAAAAAAGTGCAACAAACTTACACCACCTAGTATAGCCTAACGTTTTTGGAAACATTCTTTAACTGCTCTATATAAATAACAAAAAAACAACTACTTTAACCGCTGGAGCTTTCCATATATATATAAAGGAACGCCATAACCATTCTAATGGGCCGTATTAAAAATATTTTAACCATACATAACTACCGATAAGCTGAAAGGAGAAAATAATAATACTTAGTGCTATTCCTAATCTTAAATTAATATCACCAAACAAGCCTATACTAACAAAAATCAAAATTCCGATTATAGACTGTATTAGGTAATTAGTTAAAGCCATGCGACCTACATACTTAAATGGACTTAGCCTCTTTGCCCATATTCTATTTTGTAGTAAGAATAATAAGCTAATAAGATAAAATTTATTTGGAAACTTAGTGGATATTGATGAATGGCGTTCTACTACTCACCGCTCCCGAAAATCATGCTCCGCTAGGGCACAGGATATTCTTCGTTTTCTACTTTCCATAACTAGTTCTGTCCCAGCCTCTTTATCGCTTGGCAACGTCCTACTGTCTCTTCGGTTGTCTTCTTCAGGGAAGTCGTGCATGTCGCTTTTTCTTCGATGTTTCTCACGAAGTCGCACGAAGACAACCGATTCGTCTCACGCCCACCTCCTGGTTGATTCATGAGGCTTTTTCAATGATGTCTCTCATGAGGTTCTTTTTTAGAAGCTGTTCCTCCGCAGTTGCTGCCCCTGACGGGCCAGAGCTCTTCACCGCCCGAGCCTTCTTTTTATGCAAATTAAAAACACATTCCTACTGGAATGTGCTTTTATCGCTTGGCAACGTCCTACTGTCTCTTCGGTTGTCTTCTTCAGGGAAGTGGGACACGTCGCTTTTTCCTCGATGTTTCTCACGATGCTGCACGAAGACAACCGATTCGTCTCACGCCCACCTCCTGGTTGATTCATGAGGCTTTTTCAATGATGTCTCTCATGAGGTTCTTTTTTAGAAGCTGTTCCTTCGCAGCTGCTGCCCCTCACGGGCCAGAGCTCTTCAGCGCCCGAGCGTTCTC
>NZ_ALPT02000013.1 GCF_000292245.2 Alkalihalobacillus alcalophilus ATCC 27647 = CGMCC 1.3604
TAAAGCGGAGTCCGTTCGACCAGAAGCGAGAAAAAATACTGGGCGGCTTTTGAAGTCGCTCTTTGACTTCATAAAGACGAACCGATTTTTCTCGAGCTTCTAACGGACGCAGCTAGAATAATAATCCTACCTACTGCTCCAACAATAATTCAGTTAAAACATTCGCCAATATTTTCCCAGCTGTTTTAGGAGCGACAATTCCCGGAAGTCCTGGGACTAATTGAGCTCTTATTCCTCTTTTTTCAGCATAATCAAAATCGGTTCCACCCGGTTTTGAGGCTAAATCAATAATCAAGGAATGAGTTGGCATTTTGGCAATTACTTTTTCTGTTAAAACAAGGGCTGGGATCGTATTAACAAAAATATCAACATCCGAACATTGGTTTTCAAGTTCAGATATTGGAATTGGGGTTAACCCCATCTCTGTTACTCTCGCTAAAAGTTCAGTTTCTTTAGCCGCTACTTTTACCTTAGCTCCAATAGCTGAAAAAGTTCTAGCAATCGTCATCCCTGTTCGACCGAGTCCTAAAACGACGACATTTGCATTATGAAGCGTGATATCTGTATGCTGAATTGCAATCATTATCGCCCCTTCAGCTGTAGGAATCGAATTGTAAATCGCAACGTCATCTCGTTCCATCAGTTTAATTAATTTACGATTTGATTTTTTGATAATATCATTTAAATAGTCAGTGCTAATGCCACTATATACGACACAATGTTTAGGTGTTTGGTTTAAATGTTTGGCGCTAAGTATTACTTTTTCATTAGAAAAGATCGTTTCAACCGCTCCCTCATGATCGGTCCCACTAACAGGAAGAATAAGGGCATCTACTTTTTTCCAATCTAATTCATCCATAACTGCTTTGGAAGCACCGATAAAGCCATCATCTAGCTGTTCAAAACCGACTAATGAAATACGGGCATGAACTTGAGAAAGCTTTCTTATTATTTCAAGCTGCCGTGCATCACCGCCAATGATGACAATATGTTTTCCTTCAAGCATCTTAAATCGGTCTCCTTTCCTATCAATTTCTAATCTCTTTTTTCTATGAATAATGAAGCGATTAGGGATGAACGAAAGTGCTTCAACATAGCATATGTCTATAAATTCACGGTGGTGAATACAATAGCCTACTTCAAAAATTAGAAAAAAGCCTATTCCTCCTTAAGTTAAAGAAGAATAGGCTTTTACAATTATGGAACATTTTTTATGAATATAGAGTTCGCAATTACTCCATTCGTTCTAAATCAATAATAATCATATCTTGACCGATTTTTTTTATTTGCTGCCAATAAACGGTCACTTCATGTTCTTTTTTCCCAAAACCAAACCATTTCATCGTTGGAATCATAAAAGCATGAATGTCTCCTGTCTCTTCATCAATTAACAAATCCGTTTGACCTAAAATGCCTAATCGCTCCCCACGCTGAAAATCAATAATTTCTTTATTGCTCATTTCACTTAGACGCATAAGCTCACCCCGGTTGTCTAAATTAGTTGTCCTTAATTTACTTTATGAGAAAAAAACAAAAAAGACCTCCCACATTAAGTAGGAGGTTCAACTGACTAAAACATTATTATCCTTGTAAAGCTTCAGGCATCTCACCAGTTGCATTAATAAGAGAAATTGATGGATTGTTCGTCAAAATTAGTTTGGCAATCTTATTCACTTCATCTAACTGTACATCATTAATTTCTTGAATAATCTCATCTAAGCTACGATGTTGTTTTAATAATAGTTCATTTTTCCCATTACGGCTCATACGACTATTTGTGCTTTCAAGACTTAGCATTAAGTTTCCTTTTAATTGCTCTTTTCCATTTGCTAGTTCTTTTTCCGTCATCCCTTTTTCAGCAAGGTTAGCCGTTGTCATATGAACAGCCTCAATTAATTCATCCAGCTGCTTATGAGCCGTCCCTGCATATACCGTTAACATACCACTATCCTGATAGGAAGAATGATACGAGAAAACCGAATAACATAATCCTCTTTGCTCACGAATTTCTTGGAAAAGGCGACTACTCATACTACCTCCAAGCAAATTGTTTAATAGTACAAGACCGTAAACATCTTTATGCCCAATTTCTAGTCCCGGATAGCCTAAACATAAATGAGCTTGCTCGGTTTCTTTTTTTCGAATTATTTTTTCAGGAATAAAGACAGGTGCCTCACGCTTTAATTCATATGTTGTCGGTTTAACCGCCGAAAAAACTTCTTTAATTTGTTCAATAATTTCATCCGTAATATTACCGGCGATTGATACAACGACATAATCACCTGTATAAAAGCGGTCCATATAATCACGAAGATGCTCTTCGGTAAATGTTTCGAGTGTTTCAACCGTTCCTAAAATCGGATAACTTAAAGAGTGTTTGCCATAACTTGCCTCACTCAATAAATCATGAACGATATCATCTGGTGTATCGTCGACCATTTTGATTTCTTCTAATACAACATTTCTTTCTTTGGCTAGCTCTGTTTTTTCAAACAAAGAATTAAAAAACATATCCGATAAGACATCAATCGCTATTTTGCTATGATCATCTAACACTTTTGCATAATAACAAGTATACTCTTTTGACGTAAAGGCATTTACTTGACCACCAATACGATCAAATGTCTCGGCAATTTGAGCTGCCGACCTTGTTTTAGTCCCTTTAAAAAACATATGCTCTAAAAAGTGTGAAATTCCATTTTCCTCTTTATGTTCATTTCGTGAACCTGTTCCAATCCATACGCCCATTGAGACGGAACGCACATGTGGAATCGATTCTGCTAAAATTCTGACCCCATTATCTAATTCTATCTTTTGGATCACTCTTTTACCCCCTTAGTCCTGTTTAAGGGTTACACCAATATTTAATCGTTTTTCATCCATTAAGTCTGTCACCGTTCCAATTTGATAGTTCTTTTCTTTGATTCCGATGATCATTTGTTCCAAACCTTTTGTCGACGCCTCTGTTGGATGCATTAAAATCATCGCTCCATTATGAACTTTGCCGAGTACTCTTTCGCTCATTTCATTAGGGTTAGGGTTTCGCCAATCGATTGTATCCACCGACCATAAGATTGTCTGCATATCTAAATTAGCTGCACGGTCAACAACAGTTTGATTAAAACTTCCACTAGGAGGAGCAAACCATTTTGGTGTAACATTTAATGTTGCTTCAATCACATCATTTGTTTTCTGTAGTTCCTCATCAATCCTTTGTTGGGTTAATGAATTCATATCTGGGTGAGAATAAGCATGGCTTCCAATTTCATGTCCTTCTTCATAAATCATTAAAGCGATTTGTGGATTATTTTTCACCCAAGAGCCATCCAGAAAAAAGGTTGATTTGATCGAATGTTTATTTAGTGTTTTTAATATCTCTGGAATATATTCATTTCCCCATGCGACATTTATTAAAAAGGAAACCATTGGCTTCTCTTCATTACCACGATATATCGGCTGTGGCTCTAAATTCTCTAAATGAATGGATGGAGAGATTTCATTAAAAACGAGTCGATTTTCATCAAATAGGCCTACCTTCTTCATCTTATCATAGGACGCTTCTACGTCAACCTTTAAGCCATTATAACCAGGTACCGCCTTCCATACACGATCAACCCTTGCATCTATAGGTGCCACATTATATGACTCTGCCTTCGATTCTATTTCTTGCAACAGTGAATTAGACGGAGCCACGACCATTAAACTCTCCTCTTTCAAAGAATCAATATAATTCAATGAAAAAGGGTTGTGAACTACTGAAAATGATAAAAAAAGAATGCCAATAAAAAACATCGCGTGGATAATATACTTTTTCACGATCACTCCCCCTTACTCTCAACCTATGAAGATGAAGGACAGGTTAGAACTAAGGAGTGGACATGTTTTATATGTAGAGAAAGATTATCTTTCATTATTAGGTATGCATTTCTTCTTTTATGACGTTCTCGCTTTTCCTTTTTCATTTTTCACGTCGCTATTTGTAGTACTTAATGTAAAATGAAAAAAATGAGACTGGATTTCCCAGCCCCATTGTTATTTTTGATCTTGTTGCTCTTTTTGTTCTTTTAAAATCACTTTTCTTGATAAGTTAACTCTGCCTTGATTGTCGATTTCCGTTACACGGACTAAAATCTCATCGCCAATTTGAACGACATCTTCCACTTTGTTAATTCTCTCTTCTGCAAGTTGAGAAATGTGAACAAGTCCATCTTTCCCTTTAAATAACTCAACAAAAGCACCAAATTTTTCAATACGTTTAACTTTTCCAAGATAAGTTTGACCAATTTCAACTTCACGGACAATATCTTCAATAATGGAGCGTGCTTTTTTGTTCATTTCACTATCGACAGAGGAAATATACACAGTACCATCTTGTTCGATATCAATTTTAACACCTGTTTCTTCAATGATTTTATTAATCATTTTTCCACTTGGTCCAATGACATCACGAATCTTATCAGGGTTGATTTTCATTGTCATAATTTTTGGAGCAAATTCCGAAAGCTCTGTACGAGATTCGGCAATTGTAGCTAGCATACTATCTAGGATAATCATTCGACCTCTTTTGGCTTGCTCTAAGGCTTCTTCTAAAATTTCACGGTTAATACCAGAAATCTTAATATCCATTTGTAGTGCGGTTACTCCCTTTTTCGTTCCAGCGACTTTAAAGTCCATATCTCCAAGAGCATCTTCCATCCCTTGAATATCGGTTAACACACTAATATGCTCATCTTGTTTCACAAGACCCATTGCAATCCCAGCAACTGGTGCTTTAATTGGTACACCGGCATCCATCATTGCTAAAGTACTTGCACAAATACTCGCTTGTGAAGTTGAACCATTTGATTCTAATACTTCTGATACAAGTCGAATCGTATAAGGGAACGTATTCTCATCTGGAATAACTGGATCAAGTGCACGTTCACCTAACGCCCCGTGTCCAATCTCTCGACGACCTGGTCCACGAATTGGACCTGTTTCTCCTACACTAAATTGTGGGAAATTGTAATGATGCATAAAGCGTTTTGATTCTTCAATTCCTAAACCATCTAAGATTTGAACATCACCAAGAGCTCCTAATGTACAAATGCTTAATGCTTGTGTTTGACCACGGGTAAACAAACCAGAGCCATGTGTTCTTGGTAATAATTTTACTTGTGAAGAAAGCGGACGAATTTCATCAATAGCTCGCCCATCAGGTCTTACCTTTTCAACGGTAATTAAACGACGAACTTCTTCTTTTACAAGCTTTTGTAACATTTCTTTGACATCGCTGATTTTAATGCTCTCATCATCACGTTCCTCAAACTTTGCCAATGTTGCTTCAATAACGGAATCAATTGCTGCTTGTCTTGCATGTTTTTCTTGGACTTGAACAGCTTGTTTCATATCTGCTTCAGCGATTTCTCTTACTTCCTGATCAAGTTCAGGAGCAATTTGTTTTAAGATAACATCTTGTTTCTCTTTTCCAATTTGATGAACGATTTCTTCTTGGAAAGCGATAAGACGTTTAATCTCATCATGACCAAACATAATTGCTTCAAGCATGACTTCTTCTGGTACTTCATTTGCACCAGCTTCAACCATGTTAATGGCATCCTTAGTTCCTGCAACGACCAAGTTAAGGTCACTATTATCTAATTGCTCAGGTGTAGGATTAATGATAAATTGCCCTTCAGAATCACGACCAACTGTCACTCCAGCAATCGGACCATCAAATGGGATATTTGAGATAGAAAGAGCTAATGAAGAACCGAACATGGCAGCCATTTCAGATGAGCAATTTTGCTCAACACTCATCACGATGCTAATGACTTGCACTTCATTTCTAAATCCATCAGGGAATAAAGGGCGAATCGGTCTATCGATTAAACGACTTGCTAAAATCGCCTTTTCGCTTGGACGACCCTCTCTTTTAATAAAACCACCTGGAATCTTACCAGCTGCATATAAGCGCTCTTCGTAGTTAACGGTTAATGGGAAAAAGCTTACATCTTTCGGTTCCTTTGATGCTGTAGCTGTACTTAAAACAGCCGTGTCCCCATAACGAACAAGAACGGCACCGTTTGCTTGTTTAGCGAGTTGGCCTGTTTCAATCGAAAGCGTTCGACCGGCCCATTCCATTGTAAATACTTGTCTTTCCTGTTCCATTACGCGCGTACTCCTCTCGTACACAAAAATAATCAATCTGTTCTTATTATTGCCTATTTAACGAAAAAATAAAAGGATTAGTTCCTATTATGTATAAATCTTCTGCCTGAAAACATACCTTTTTAATCAATAAATGTCCTTAAAGAGCGAAAAAAGCGGGAATCCTCCCGCTTTCACTTAAAAACTATCGACGTAAGCCAAGCTTATCAACTAGATTACGGTAACGAGTTACATCTTTGTTACGTAAATAAGTTAACAAGTTACGACGTTGACCTACCATTTTTAAAAGACCACGACGTGAATGGTGATCCTTTTTATGAGTACGTAAATGCTCATTCAATGTGTTGATCTGCTCAGTAAGGATAGCGACTTGAACCTCTGGAGAACCAGTGTCCGTATCATGCACTTTAAACTCAGCGATTAATTCATTCTTGCGCTCTTGTGTTAATGCCATCCTGTTCACCTCCCTTTCATAATCTCCAATCCCTAGCAATCGTCGGTGAAATCGTATTGCCAAGAAAAGGATTAGTACTTAACGTACATTGTCTACTATACATGGGTTTTTATTAGAATGCAAGTTGATTCTCAGCAAAATACGTAATCGCTGTTTGTTTATCTGCTTCAATTTGAGTGACTAAGTCATTAAAGTCAGCAAATTTCTTTTCAGGTCGAATTCTGAAAATCCACTCCACTTCTAACTCCTCGCCATATAAATCGCCATCATATTGCAAGAGATGAACTTCGATACTCGGATCGGTTTTTTGTGTCTTATTAAAGGTTGGAGCATAACCTAGATTACAAACGCCAAAGTATTGAGATTGTCCATGGGTAACCCGTACCCCGTAAACCCCTATTCTCGGAGTAACATATCGTTTCTCCATTTGAATATTGGCTGTTGGAAACCCTAGCTTCCTCCCCCTTTTATCGCCATCAATCACGAGTCCTTTTAATTTATAATAACGATTTAGGTTGTTTGGAATTTCCTCAACCTCGCCACGCTCTAACAGCTCACGAATATGGCTTGAGCTAATTTTTAAATTTCCATATTCAAGCTTAGGAACAATCGTTTGTGAAAATTGACCTTTGGCGTGACCAGGTAAAGATTCCATATTCCCTCGGCCTAACGCACCGTATGTAAAATCAAAGCCCGCAACCGCATGTTTAACATTTAACCCGCTTAAATACTCGTCTACAAATTGTTCCGGTGATAATTTGGCAAACTCTTCGGTGAAAGAAATAATATAGATTCGCTCCACCCCTAACTTTTCCATATAAGTTAACTTATCTTCTAAAGGAGTAAGGTATCTCATCGGTTCTGATGATTTCCCAAGCACTTCTTTTGGGTGAGGGTGGAAGGTCATCACCGTTAATTGTAAATGATCCTCGATGGCAATAGCCGCGGCCGCTTTAATGACCTCTTGATGCCCTTTATGTACACCATCAAAATAACCTAATGCCATAACGTTAGGTTTTGTTTCGATTTTTTTTGGATCGATAGGGTGTCTTAAATAAATCGTTTCCATCTTCGGTCCCCCTTAAAACTATACTTTTATTCGTCAAGACTTGTCCAAATCATTTTTTCTGGTTTGATTAACCCAGCTTTTGTTGGATGTTGCTGATAGATCGCTAAACATTGACCTTCTTTATTATAGAACGTAAATCTATTTTCATCTATAAATTTATCTTGGGGTAAGACCGAGCCTACTTTTATTTTTGCTTCTAATTCTTCCGTAACCGTATACTTGGGAATATGGGCAATCGCTATTTCTAACGGCTTTAATTGCTGACATCTTTCTTCAATTGATTCCATTTGCTCAATTTCCTCAAAAGAAAGGCAATCTTCTAAAGTAAAAGGACCCGATGACACTCGTTGTAGCTTGGACATATGGGCTGGAAATCCGAGCTTTTTCCCAATATCAACGGCGAGCGTTCGAACATAAGTACCTTTAGAACATTTGACAAAAAGACGAAAACAAAGAGTCTGTTTGTCCTGATTCCATTGAACATCTCCGAGCCGATTGATTTCTTCAATTGTCACAATCCGACTTGGGCGATCGACTACTTCCCCTTTTCTAGCGTAATCGTACAATCGTCTCCCCTTTACTTTGACAGCTGAATACATCGGTGGTGTTTGGTTTATTTCTCCTAAAAAAGAGGCGAGAACCTCGTCAATCTTTTGTGAAGATATCGAGTTTGTGACCGCTTTTTCTTCAACGGTTTCTCCTGTTTGATCCTCTGTCGTTGTAGCAAAGCCTATCGTCACTTCTGCTTCATATGCTTTTGCATAATCGGACATATATTGAGCGACTTTTGTTGCTTTGCCAATACAAATCGGTAAAACTCCGGTTACAGCCGGATCAAGAGTACCTGTATGACCAATTTTTTTTGTTTGAAATAATCTTCTTAATTTCGCAACACAGTCATGAGACGTCATGCCAGCCGGTTTATATAATGATAAGACGCCAGCTTTATTCATAATATTCACTCACCTTAAAAACCAATTTTAATAAAGAAAGGATAGTGAACCCTTATGGCCCCTATCCTTTCCGATTTATTCTCCTGTTTTCGGCTCTTGATTGATTTTACTTAATAATGATTCAATTCGATTTCCGTATTCAATCGACTGATCAAATTCAAAAATGAGCTCAGGCGTTTTGCGTAACCGAATTCGTTTCCCAATTTCACTTCGCATAAAGCCTTTTGCTTTTGAAAGACCGAGTAGGGTTGCTTCCTTTTGCTCATCACTACCTAAAACTGTAATGTAGACTTTTGCTTGTTGCAAGTCACCTGTTACATCAACACCTGTTACTGTAACAAAACTTATTCTTGGGTCCTTTAATTCACGCATAATAATATCACTTAATTCTTTTTTCATTTGCTCACCAACACGGTGTGCACGAACATTACTCATAGTTGTTCACCTCTGGAAAATCTCTAAATTCTACTTATAACCATTCATAATCTGTTAACGTACGCTCTGCTCGCTCTTCACTATCGATGAGAGCTGTGGCACGCTGTAATTCCTTTTCACAAATGGTTCTTGTGTTTCCAACCGTGACAATAGACAATTCAGCCCGTTGCCAAACGTCTTGAAAATCGGTTTCCGCAACAGAAAGATTAAACCTTTGTTTCAAACGGGTTTGAACGCTTTTGAGAACAGAGCGCTTTTCTTTTAATGAGTGGACATTATAGATGAGGAGTTCACACCGAACGGAGCCGATGATCATTTACGCTCAATTTCCTCCATAATGTATGCTTCAATAATGTCGCCTTCTTTGACATCATTAAAGTTCTCAAGCGTAATTCCACACTCATAACCTGCTGCTACTTCTTTTGCATCATCTTTAAAGCGTTTCAGAGCATTAATCGCTCCTTCATAAATAACGACGCCATCACGAATTAAACGAACAGTCGAATCACGTGAAATCTTTCCTTCTGTTACATACGAACCAGCAATTGTACCAATTTTGGATACTTTAAATGTCGTACGGATTTCAACTTGACCGATGACCTTCTCTTCAAATTCAGGATCTAGCATCCCTTTCATTGCTGCTTCAATTTCGTCAATTGCATTATAAATAACACGGTGTAAACGAATGTCTACTTTTTCTGACTCAGCAACACGCTTTGCATTCACATCAGGACGGACACTAAAACCAATGACAATCGCATTTGAAGCAGATGCTAAAATAATGTCTGACTCTGTAATCGCCCCAACACCAGTATGAATGATATTAACCTTTACGCCAGCTACATCAATCTTCTCAAGTGAACCTCTCATCGCTTCCACAGAACCTTGAACATCAGCTTTAATAATGATGTTAATATCTTTGACATCACCTTGCTGGATTTGATTAAAGAGGTCATCTAAACTAACGCGAGAGTTTTCCGAACGATTCTCCTCACGTTGACGAGAAGAACGAGCCTCTCCAATTTGACGAGCTTTTTTCTCATCAGCAAATACTTGGAATTGATCACCTGCTAGTGGTACATCATTTAGCCCTGTAATTTCAACAGGTGTTGATGGACCTACTCGTTTCACACGACGTCCTAGGTCGTTAACCATGGCACGAACACGCCCAAATGAACTACCGACCACAATTGGGTCTCCAACATTTAATGAACCATTTTGGACAAGCAATGTCGCAACAGCTCCACGCCCTTTATCAAGCTCAGCTTCAATCACAGTCCCTTTTGCTTTAAGTGTTGGATCTGCTTTTAATTCAGCTACTTCAGAAACAAGAAGAACCATTTCTAATAGTTCATCAATTCCCGTACCTGATAACGCTGAAACATTAACAAAAATTGTGTCTCCTCCCCATGCTTCTGGAACGAGTTCAAATTCCGTTAACTCTTGCATAACTCGATCTGGATTGGCTGCTTCTTTATCGATTTTGTTAACTGCCACAATAATTGGTACTCCGGCTGCTTTTGCATGGCTAATCGCTTCTTTTGTTTGCGGCATAACACCATCATCAGCTGCGACAACTAAAATCGTAATATCCGTTACTTGAGCACCACGAGCACGCATTGTTGTAAAAGCTGCGTGTCCAGGAGTATCTAAGAACGTGATTTTTTTACCATCTGTTTCGATTTGGTAAGCACCAATATGTTGAGTGATACCACCTGCTTCACCCTCTGTCACCTTCGTTTGACGAATTGAATCAAGTAAAGTTGTTTTTCCGTGGTCAACGTGTCCCATAATCGTTACGACTGGTGGACGTTCAGCAAGATTTTCTTCATTGACAACTTCCACATACTCTTCAAAATCAATCTCATCAATGATGATCTCTTCTTCTACTTCAACACCATAATCACCAGCAATCAATTCAATCGTATCTTTGTCAAGTTCTTGATTAATTGTTGACATCACACCTAAGAACATCAACTTCTTGATTAGTTCAGATGGTTCCTTATGAAGAAGTTTCGCAAGCTCACCAACTGTTAAAGAGCCAGAGTACGTAATTTTTTCTGGTAATGGCTTTGGTTTAGGTGGTGTATGGTTTTGCTGAGTTTGATTTCGTTTATTTGGTCCTTTGTTTGAACGATTTTGCGGACCTTTGCCTTGCTTTGGTTTGTTCTTTTGATTTCTGTTTTGCGGTGCTTGGTTATTAGATTGGTTCGGTTTATTCGTACGGTTTTGTGCTTTGTTATCTTTTGA
Source organism: Alkalihalobacillus alcalophilus ATCC 27647 = CGMCC 1.3604 (assembly GCF_000292245.2). Taxonomy (GTDB): domain Bacteria; phylum Bacillota; class Bacilli; order Bacillales; family Bacillaceae_D; genus Alkalihalobacillus; species Alkalihalobacillus alcalophilus. The sequence goes on from NZ_ALPT02000013.1 coordinate 11,312, forward strand.
TGCATCTGTTGCAGGTTTTTTCTGCTTAGAATCCCCATCTAATAAAGCGACCATCTTATCATCAATAACAGACATATGATTTGTTACATCCATATTTAATGACTTTAACTTATCAATCACTTCTTTGCTTGATACATTCTTTTCTTTTGCATATTCGTAGATTCTCATTTTTTTCATACACGTCCTCCACATTCATTGGTCAATGAATGCAGTCATTTTTTTGGCAAAACCGCTATCCTTAATCCCGATGACGACTCTTTCAGCCTTACCGATGGCACGACCGAGAGTTTCGCGATCCGCTACGAGACGGACCGTTACATTATAATGACTACATTTGTCCAAAATTTTTTTCTTTGTATTTTCTGAGGCATCTTGAGAAAGAAGTACAAGTTGCACTGACTGTGCCCGCACTTCCTTTGTGACAAGCTCCTCTCCAGTCACAATTTGTCTTGCTCTTGCTGCAAGTCCTAATAAGGATAACCACTTAGAATCGTTTAGGCTCATTTTTTGCTTCCACGCTCTCTTGCAAGCTCTAGTTCATCATATATTTCTGGACTAACTTGTACTTGTAATTGCTTTGAAAGAACATCCTTCTTTTTCGCCATTTCAAAACATTCTTTACTGTTGCTAAGATAAGCTCCTCGTCCATTCTTTTTCCCACTAAGATCTACTGATACTTCTCCTTCAGGGGAGCGAACAACGCGGATTAACTCTTGTTTTGGTTTCATTTCATTCGTGACAACACATTTACGAAGTGGAACTTTACGCTTTTTCATTTGGCCCCATCTCCCTTATTTTTAATCAAGTTTGGAATCTGAATCAACAGAATAAGCTGCTTCTTCATCATAAGATTCTTCGCTGATTAAATCATCGTTTTCAAGCAAGTCTGTTTCCGATAATAAGCCTAATTCTTTTGCTTCTGACTCACTCTTAATATCAATTTTCCAACCTGTTAACTTAGCCGCAAGTCTAGCGTTTTGGCCTCGTTTACCGATCGCTAATGAAAGTTGATAATCAGGGACGATGACTTGGGTCATCTTCTCTTCTTCATTGACATTCACTTGCACGACTTTTGAAGGGCTTAAAGCATTGGCTACATACTCAACTGGATCTTCTGACCAGCGAACGATATCAATTTTTTCCCCTTTTAATTCGTTGACAATCGTTTGAACACGTCCACCTTTTGGTCCAACACAGGCTCCTACTGGGTCTACTTCTGGATTATCTGCATGAACTGCAATTTTAGAACGATCACCAGCTTCACGAGAAACAGATTTAATCTCAACTGTCCCATCATAAATCTCTGGTACTTCAAGTTCAAATAAACGTTTAAGAAGACCAGGGTGTGTTCTAGAGATTAAAATTTGTGGACCTTTTGTCGTTTTTTCTACTTTTGTAATATACGCTTTTATTCGATCATTATGAGCATAGGTTTCATTTGGCATCTGTTCATTCACCGGTAATAAAGCCTCTACTTTTCCTAAGTCGACATAAATAAAACGGTGGTCTTGTCGTTGAACAATTCCTGTCATAATGTCTTCTTCACGATCGATAAAGTCAGCATAAATAATGCCACGTTCCGCTTCTCGAACACGTTGTGTAACAACTTGTTTAGCTGTTTGAGCTGCGATGCGCCCAAAGTCTTTTGGGGTTACTTCAATTTCAACAATGTCATCCACTTCATAACTTGGATGAATTTTCTTCGCTTCATCTAAAGCGATTTCTAATCTTGCATCAAAAACTTCCTCAACGACAGTTTTTCTCGCAAATACGCGGATACGCCCATTATCACGGTCAACATCAACACGAACATTTTGTGCAGAATTGAAGTTTCGCTTATAACCGGAAATTAATGCTGCTTCAATCGCTTCAATAATAACTTCCTTGCTAATCCCCTTTTCTTTTTCTAATGTTGTTAATGCATCCATAAATTCACTATTCATGGATTTCATTTCCCCCTTTCAAATAATCAGACTCTAACTTCTTCTTAAAATTTCTTTTCGAAAAAGACGTTCTTCATTTTTCATCTTGTCATTATAATTTGATTGCTAGCCTAACTTTTGCTACTTTTTCATAAGGAATTTCAATTTCTTTTTTACGTGTTTTAATTTTCATTTCAAGCAATAGGGTTCCCCCATCAAATGAAAGCAAATCACCTTCAAAAACTTTTTGGCCATCAAGCATTTCATAAGTTGAAACGTGAATGTATTTACCAATAGCTTTTTCAAGATCCTGTTTTGTTTTTAGTGGACGTTCAGCTCCGGGGGAAGACACTTCCAAAAAGTAAGCTTGTTCAATCGGATCCTTTTCGTCTAGAACTTCACTTAATTTTTCGCTTACAGCACTGCAATCCTCTAAATCAACACCTGTTTCAGAATCTATAAACACACGCAAAAACCAATTTGGTCCTTCTTTTTTAAACTCCACTTCAACTAACTCTAAATTTAAGTCTTCTAAAATAGGACTTACAAGTTCAGCAACAACATCTGTTACTTTGTTACTCACATCAAACCCTCCTTCTAAATCACAGTCAACATTCATAGCTCAAAAGGTGGGTTGCGTAACGCTAAAACATAACTTCCTCCGTAATAGAAACCCTACCTATTCTAACGTTTGGTTCTTTAATACTTAAAAATTGCCCCAACCAACAACGAAAGAGTGGGTTTCCCCACTCTTTCTCGGACCGTTATTCTAAGTATTACCATTATCAGAATATCATAATCCTTATCGCTTTGCAACTTGACACGACTAGTACCTCTTAGAATAAAGACAACTGATTAGAATCAGGTAAGCCTTCTAAACAACCATGATCGTCTAAACTCTCTAAAACAGTTTTTGTTAACTTACTTCGTTGTTGCAAATCTTCTTTTGATAAAAACTCTCGCTCTTGTCTCGCTTTGACAATATTAAGGGCCGCATTCGTACCAACACCTGTCATCGCATTAAAAGGTGGTAAAAGTTCCTTTCCATCGACGATAAATTCAGTTGCACTTGAACGATAAAGCTCTACCTTTTTAAAGGAATAACCTCGCTCGACCATTTCTAAAGCAAGTTCTAAGACAGTTAAAACGGCTTTTTCTTTTGGAGCGGCATCCAAACCTTTTTGATTAATTTCCTCAATTTTTGCTTTGATTGCGGCTGCACCTTTAATCATCGTATCCAAATCAAAATCATCGGCACGAACGGTAAAATAAGATGCATAGTATAAAATTGGATGATGAACTTTAAAATAAGCAATCCGAACAGCCATTAACACGTAGGCCGCGGCATGGGCTTTCGGGAACATATATTTAATCTTCAAACACGAACCAATATACCAATCTGGGACATTATTTTCTTTCATTGCTTCAATCCACTCAGGTTGAAGGCCTTTCCCTTTACGGACGGATTCCATAATTTTAAAAGCCAAAGAAGGTTCAAGCCCTTTATAAATTAAATAAACCATAATATCATCACGACAACCAATTACATCTTTCAATTCACATGTTCCATTATATATAAGCTCATTGGCATTATTTAACCAAACATCTGTCCCATGTGAAAGCCCTGAAATCTGCACGAGCTCTGAAAACGTACTAGGTTTCGTTTCTTCTAACATTTGTCGGACAAACCGTGTACCAAACTCTGGAATTCCGAGTGTTCCCGTTTTACATAAAATTTGCTCTTCTGTTACCCCTAACACTTCTGGACCGCTAAAAATCTTCATAACTTCAGGATCATCTGTTGGGATCGTTTTAGGATCGATGCCACTTAAATCTTGAAGCATTCGAATAACGGTCGGATCATCGTGTCCGAGAATATCAAGCTTTAATAAATTATCATGAATCGAATGGAAATCAAAATGAGTTGTTTTCCATTCTGCCTTTTGATCGTCAGCTGGGAATTGGATCGGGCAAAAATCATGAATATCCATATAATCCGGAACTACGATAATTCCACCAGGGTGTTGCCCAGTTGTTCTTTTCACCCCTGTACAACCTGAAACCAAGCGATCAATTTCAGCACCGCGCATATGGAGATCATGATCACCTTGATACCCCTTTACATAGCCGTAAGCGGTTTTTTCAGCGACCGTACCAATGGTCCCGGCACGATAAACATACTCTTCACCAAAAAGCTCTTTTGTATAATGATGAGCCCTTGGCTGGTACTCCCCCGAGAAGTTCAAATCAATATCCGGTACTTTATCCCCCTTAAAACCTAAAAATGTTTCAAATGGGATATCTTGTCCATCTTTGACATAGGCCGTCCCGCACTCAGGGCAATCTTTATCAGGTAAATCATATCCAGAACCTACTGACCCATCATTAAAAAAGTAAGAATGATGACAATTTGGACAGACATAATGTGGTGGTAGTGGATTAACCTCTGTTATTTCCGTCATCGTCGCAACAAAGGAGGAACCGACTGAACCACGAGAACCTACAAGATAGCCATCAATTAATGATTTTTTAACGAGCTTATGTGAAATTAAATAAATGACGGCAAATCCATGACCGATAATACTTTTTAATTCCTTTTCAATCCGTGCTTCAACGATTTCCGGCAACTCTTCCCCATAAATCATTCTCGCTCGATCATAACTCATTTGTCTAACTTCATCATCCGCCCCTTCAATTTTAGGTGTATATAATTCATCGGGAATCGGATGAATCTCTTCGATTTGCTCTGCCAATTGATTAGGTGTTTCAATCACAATTTTTTTGGCAATATCATTTCCTAAAAATTGAAATTCTTGAATCATTTCATCAGTTGTTCGGAAGTGAACCTGCGGCAAAGTTTGTTTATTAAGCGGATTGGCTCCACCTTGTGAAGCGATTAAAATTTTACGATAAATATAATCCTCTTCATCTAAATAATGAACATTTCCTGTGGCCACAACAGGTTTATTTAATTTCTCCCCGAGCTTTACGATGTTCTGTATGATTTCACGTAACGATGATTCATTTTTGACAAGTTCTCTCTCAATTAAATGCCGATAGTTTCCAAGAGGCTGTACTTCTAAATAATCATAAAATGCTGCAATCTCTTCAACCTCATCTGGAGATTTTTGCATCATCCCTTCAAAAACCTCACCTTTATCACAAGCTGATCCGATTAGTAAACCTTTTCTCAGCTTCTGCAATTGGGAACGAGGAATTCTAGGCGTTCGGAAATAATAGTTGACATGGGACATAGTAACGAGCTGATAGAGATTTTTTAAGCCTTCTTGCGTTTCTGCTAAAATAATACAATGAGAAGGACGTTGACGATGAAAATTCCCTTGCCCCATATGCTCATTAAGTTGGTTATGTTTAACAATCTCTTTCTCAACGGCATCACGAACCATTTTCCATAAAAGATATCCTGTCGCTTCCGCATCATAAATCGCACGGTGATGACTCACAAGTTCAATATCGAATTTTTTACATAACGTATTTAAGCGGTGATTTTTTAACTCTGGGTATAGGAATCGTCCAAGTTCAAGTGTATCGATGACCGGATTAGTTGCTTCCGGAAGTCCACTTTTTTGGTAACCGACATTTAAGAAGCCCATATCAAAGCTGGCGTTATGAGCGACGAGTACCGCCTCTCCAACCCATGCTTTAAACTTCTTTAGAACATCCTCTATTTCTGGTGCTCCTTTGACCATGTCATCCGTAATTCCTGTTAATTCAATGATCGTATTCGTTAACGGTTCATGTGGATCAGCAAATGATTCAAATCGATCAATAATCTCGCCATTTTTCACTTTAACGGCGGCTAGCTCAATAATTGTATTGTAAACAGCCGATAAACCCGTCGTTTCAACGTCAAACACGACATATTCAGCATCATACAACTCTAAATCATGTTCGTTATAAGCAATCGGTACTCCGTCATCAACAAGGTTTGCTTCTAATCCGTAGAGAATTTTAACCCCGTTCTTTTTTCCCGATGAATAAGCTTCTGGAAAAGATTGAACAACGCCATGATCGGTAATCGCGATCGCCTTATGACCCCATTTTGCTGCTTGCTCTACATAACGACCTGCTGAGACGATTCCATCCATTTGACTCATCGTCGTATGGACATGTAACTCCACTCGTTTTTGGCCATCTTCCCCTTGGTCGACTCTTTCAATCGGACTCACTTCGTTAATATCATTGGCGATCATAACTAAATCGCGAACGAACGTATCCATTTGAATGCCACCACGAACTTTGAGCCACATCCCTTTTTTAACCGATTGTAATAACGGAATATCTTCTTTATCGCGTGAGAAAATTTTAATTAAAATGGAATCCGTATAATCGGTTATTTTAAAAGTAAGTAATGTGCGCCCACTACGCAGTTCACGTGTTTCAGCGGCAAAGACATACCCTTGAACGGTTACACGACGCTCTTCATCCATAATTGACTCAAGTGGGATCGGTTCATCTTTAATCGGATATCCAAGTGTAAGTGCTTGTCCTTTAAGCTGATTTTCTGTTTCTTTTTCTTGTTTTTTCTTCTCAAGGATCGCCTCGACAACTTTAGAGTGATCTTCTTGTTCTCTTTGTTCAATAAAGCGTTCAAATTCTTTTTTGGATTCATTAATATGAGCATCAATTGTCACTTGAGGTAGCGAAAGTTGCTCTAATGTATCACGTAGAGGATCATTTAATTTCCTTTTTAAAGCAACGGCCTCTGTTTCGTTTCTGACGGTGATGACTAATCGTTTTCCATCAAATTTTGGTGTTTGATTTTGTAAAAGCTCTCTTAAGCCGTTTGAAATATTTTGTAGCCTCTCAACAATGAGTGGCCAATAACCACTCCACTCTTTATCGGCTAACTCGACTTGGTCATATTGAATGGAAAATGAAACGGTAGCAATATTTTGAAACGTATCGACTAATCGTCCCGCAAGAATTTGATACACATTTGCAGGTATTAATGAAGGGATATGAAAAAGAAAATGCCATTTTTTTTGTTCACGATAAATCGATAGTTTTTGAATTTGTCCATCTTTTAAATACATTTCAACTAACTGCTCAGGCAATTGAATTTGTTGCAATAACAATTGAAATCGTTCTTTTCTTATTTGTCCATCTGCTTGTACCATCATTCTTCTCCCTTCTTCCATTTCATAAGGGTCTTAAGGTATTGGTTGTTATTATTTGATTTGCGCCCCCACAACTCCAATGTGGACACCCAAAAACTATCCGATCATTAAATTGGTATACTCCGCTCGCTGCATGCCCTACGCGTTCCGCGGGTGAGTCGGGAGCCTCCAATGCTTAGTAAGCGGCTTTTAGAAAAGAGAGGGTACCTCATGCTCGTGAGATACCCTTCACTTCTGTATAATAAATCGGTTTAAGCCTAACCTTTTAATTCTAATACTTTATTGGAAATCAGTTCTTCAATCTCCGGAATAGCTACTTCGACCATTTCACCTGATTTTCTCATTTTTAACTCGACGATTCCTTCAGATGCACGTTTTCCTACCGCAATTCGGATCGGTAAACCGATTAAGTCAGAGTCTTTAAATTTGACTCCGGCTCTTTCAGGACGATCATCGTATAATACTTCATAGCCTTTGCTTTGGAGTAAAGTGTACAAATGATCAGCTAATTCTTTTTGCTGCGCATTTTTACTGTTCATCGCGAGTAAATGAATTTGGAATGGTGCCACTTCATATGGCCAAATGATTCCATTCTCATCATGGTGTTGTTCAATAATAGCAGCAACCGTACGAGATACACCAATACCATAACAACCCATTAAGATCGGTTTTGATTTACCATTTTCATCAAGTACACTTGCTCCCATACTTTCAGAATAAAAGGTTCCTAGTTTAAAGACTTGGCCAACTTCAATTCCTTGAGCAAATTGAATCGTTCCCTTACCGTCTGGTGAAGGCTCTCCTTCTTGAATAAAACGAAGATCAGCATATTGGCTAACTTGATAATCACGGCCTGCATTAACCCCAGTATAATGAGCTTCTTTTTCATTTGCTCCACAAACACTGTTTGCCATTGCTTTTACTGCATAATCCGCAACAACTTTTACGTTTGTACCAACTGGCCCAATATTCCCAGCTGCTACACCCATTACTTGTTCAACTTCGGCATCTGATGCAAAACGTATATCTTTTGCTTCTAAAGCATGCTTTAATTTAACTTCATTTAATTCGTGATCGCCACGAATGAGCACTAAAACCATTTCATCATCCACTTTAACAAGCAATGATTTTATAACCGATTTTGTTTCCACTTTTAATTCACTTACTACGGCTTCAATGGTTTTCGCTTCCCCTGTCTGAACCTTCACAAGCTCAACCATTTCAGCTACACTTGAAGGCTCTTCCACTTTAACTGCAGCCATTTCAATGTTGGCTGCATAATCAGAAGAATCCGAGTAGGCGATCGTATCTTCACCGACATCAGCAAGGGCCATAAACTCATGTGTATCTTTTCCACCCATTGCCCCAGAATCGGCAATTACTGGTCGAAAACTTAGACCCACTCTCGAAAAAACATTGGAATAAGCGTCATACATCGCTTGATACTCTTCATCTAACGACTCACTCGTTGTATGGAAAGAGTAAGCATCTTTCATAATAAATTCTCGGCCTCTTAATAACCCGAAACGTGGTCTTCTTTCATCACGAAATTTCGTTTGAATTTGGTAAAGATTAATCGGAAGTTTTTTATAAGACTGAATATAGTCTCGTACAATTGATGTAATTACTTCTTCATGTGTTGGACCAAGAGCAAAGTCACGATTATGACGGTCTTGTAGACGAATGAGTTCTCCACCCATTTTGTCCCAACGCCCTGTTTCTTGCCAAAGTTCTGAAGGGTGTAGAGTAGGCATTGTTAACTCTTGTGCTCCTGTTTTATTCATTTCTTCTCGAACGACATTTTCTACCTTTTGAATAACCCGCTTTGCTAAAGGTAAATAAGCATATACCCCAGCTGCAATTTGTTTCATCATTCCAGCTCGAAGCATTAATTGATGGCTTTTAACTTCGGCATCAGATGGAACATCCCTTAAAGTTGGCAATAAAAATGATGATTGTTTCATAAACAAAGTCCTTTCTAACCGTAAACTTTATCTTAATGTATAGCTAAATTATGCTTTAGAAGTATTACATAAATAAGCGATTAATATCATTCCATGTTACGACAATGACGAGTAAAAACAATAAAGCAAAACCGATAAAATGAACCATTCCTTCTTTTTGCGGGTCAATCGGCTTTCCTCTTAGAGCTTCTAGTCCTAAAAAGACAAGTCTTCCTCCGTCCATGGCTGGAATCGGTAAAAGGTTAATAATCCCTAAGTTAACACTTAACGCAGCTGACCAATTCATTAATACAAAAATCCCAAGAGCGGCTGCCTGACCTGTATAGTCATAAATTCCAATAGGCCCTGCGATATAATCCATCGAAAATTCCCCTGTAACAATGAGGCCAAGAACTTCAAATATCATTGTTGCAACTGTATAAGTTTGGGTTACACCGTATTGTAAGGCTCCTACAATAGAAAACTCTGTTGGCTGATGAATCCCAACTACTCCTTCAGGCTCTCCCTCAAGACTTTCACGAACTTGTGGTGTTACTGCGATCGTCTGTGTTTCTCCATCACGACTAATCACAAAGTCGATTTCTTGGTTAGGATTTGCTTGAATAACAGACGTCATCTCAGTCCAAGTATGGACAGGTGTACCATCAATAGACTGAACTTCATCCCCTTTTAAAAGGCCTGCTTCCCTCGCAACTCCATCCTCAGTTAATGTTCCAATTCTCGCTTCATCAACTGGCATTCCTTGCATTAAAGCAACTACAGAAAATAACACAAAGGCTAAGAGAAAGTTCATCATCGGTCCAGCAAAAATCGTTAACGCTCGTTTTCCGACTGACTTCGAGCCGAATTGGCGGTTCCAAGGAGCAATTTGTGTTGGGATCTCATCGTGAATAATCTTTGCTTTTTCATCAACTTCAAACGTTACTTTCTCTTCAAGCTCATTAAAAGCTTCAATAACTAAATCATGCTCCAAATCAATTCTTTCCACTTGAACAACCGTTGCTTCAGGATGTTTGGATTTGTTATTAATAATAATCTCTTTAACTTTGTTTTGTTCATTCAAAACAAGTCCAATATCATAGCCCGGCTTGATTTCAATCGTTTCGGGCTCCTCACCTGCCATTCGTACATACCCACCAAGTGGCAGCATACGAATCGTATAAACTGTTTCATTTCGTTCAAAAGAGAAGATTTTAGGACCAAATCCAATCGCAAACTCACGGCACAGAATACCTGCTCTTTTGGCAAAATACAGATGTCCCCATTCATGAATAAATACAAGTAAACCAAAAACTAATATAAAAGAAAGTAACGTTTCCAATTACTCGTTCTCCACCTTTCCTTAATCAATTTTAGAGTGGATAAAGTCTCTTGATTGTTGATCAATTTCAATAATCTCCTCAAGAGTTGGTTGCTTTATTCCTACATGATATTCCAATGCTTGTTCAATTAAACGTTCTATCTCTAAAAAGCTTATCCTTTTATTTAAAAAGGCTGCAACAGCTTCCTCATTCGCAGCATTTAATACGGTTGGAAAAGAGCCACCTTTCTTTCCCGCTTCATAAGCGTAAGCGATTGAGCGATAACGTTCAAAATCTAATTTGGCAAAATTCAATGTGCCTATATCCCATAAGTTTAACCTGTCTCCATTTAATCTTTCAAGTCTTTTGGGATAGGTTAACGCGTATTGAATTGGAACACGCATGTCGGGAGTTCCTAATTGAGCCATCACACTCTTATCATGAAACTCCACCATTGAGTGAATAATGCTTTCTTTATGTAAAAGGACATCAATTTGTTCATATGGTATGTTAAAAAGCCAGTGGGCTTCGATGACTTCTAGGCCTTTATTCATCATCGTCGCTGAATCGATCGTAATCTTTGCTCCCATTGACCAATTCGGGTGATTCAACGCTTGTTCAACCGTCACATTCTTTAAAGCGTCCCGCGTTAAATCACGAAAACTTCCACCTGAAGCTGTTAAAATGAGTCGTTCAATATCCATTGTTCGTTCCCCATTTAACGCTTGAAAAATAGCAGAATGCTCACTATCAACTGGTAAAAGAGTTACCCCATTTCGATTAGCCGCTTCTGTGACGAGATGGCCTGCTGTTACTAATGTTTCTTTATTCGCAATCGCGATTTGTTTTTTTTCTTCAATGGCTGCAAGCGTTGGTTTTAATCCGACACTTCCAATTACAGCATTGACTAGTACATCAACGTCTTCATGTACGGCCACTTCAACTAACCCTTCATGACCTGAAACGACCTCTACTTTATCACCAAATTCTAATTTCAACTTTTCCTTATCATTGTCCGATAAAACTGAAACAAGTTTTGGCTTAAATTCTTGTATTTGCTTTTTAGCTAAATCAATATTTTGACCAACAGACATCGAAATTAATAAAAACTGTTCTGGATGCTCACGAATGACATCTAATGTTTGCGTCCCGATCGAACCCGTTGAGCCAAGTAGTCCTATCTTCTTCACCATTATTCACCCTCAGTTCAAAATATCACATTTTATATTTAGATTAATTGGAGAAGATGTAAAATCGGCATTACATAAATTAAACTATCAAAGCGGTCTAAAATTCCACCATGTCCAGGTAATACCGTTCCTGAATCTTTGACCGAGTAATGTCGTTTTAAAGCAGATTCCACCAGATCCCCTAATTGTCCAAACGTGGAGGCAACTAACATAACAAATAGGGCAATAAAGTAGTGATCAAAGATCGGGAAGAACCAATAAAAAATAGTTCCTAACACAACCGCACTTATAATCCCACCAATTGCTCCTTCTACTGTCTTCTTTGGACTAATATCTGGCCATAACTTATGCTTTCCAAATGCCCGGCCAATAAAATAAGCTCCTGAATCGGTTGTCCAAATAATAATAAGAACAAAAAAGACTAACCACATACCAATATCGGCGATTTCTCTTGTCATTAATAAATAATGAAAACCAAAACCAACATAAACCGAAGATAATACGACAAACCCAACTTCATCAAAAGTGAATTTATTTTTCGAAAGAACTGTTAACATAAGCAAAAATAAAATTAAAAAACAAAGGTTTCAATTTTAGTAAATTGAATCGTTACGACTGTATCAAACCATGTGGATGGAATGAGCAACAGCCACATCGAACCTAAGCTAATTAATCCCATTACAGAGAATGGTGAAATTTTCTTCATTTTTAAAAGCTCTGTCATTGCAACAGATGCAACGATAAAAATAAACGTTGAAAAAAGCCAGCCTCCTGCAATAACTAAACTAATAAATAAAGCTCCACCAATAACTCCTGTAATGATTCTCTGTTTCATAAGTATTGCCGCCTCCTTTATTTACACGCCCCCGTAGCGCCTTGCTCTTTTTTGATAGACGGCAATCGCTTCTGTAAAGTGATGTTCATTAAAATCTGGCCATAAAACATCTGTAAACCATAATTCACTATAAGCTGCTTGCCAAAGCATAAAATTACTTAAGCGAATTTCTCCGCTTGTCCTAATTAATAAGTCGGGATCTGATAATTGCGCGGTCATTAAATAGTTTTGCATTAATTCTTCATTTATATCAGTTGATTCTAGCTTTCCTGCTTTAACTTCTTCACTAATTTGTTTAATTGCTTCAAGCATTTCAAAGCGGCTACCATAATTTAGTGCGAAGTTAAGGATTAGTCCGGTGTTATCTTTTGTTTCCTCAACCGCTTGCCTGACTGCACGTAATGTATAGTCCGGTAAATTATCAAGACTTCCCATTAAACGCACCCGCACATTTTCTTTTTTTAATGTGGGGAGCTCACTATTTAAATATCGTTCGGGTAATCGTAATAAAAAATCCACTTCTGTTTTGGGCCTTTTCCAATTTTCTGTTGAAAATGCATATAGCGTTAAGACTTTTACCCCTACATCATTGGCTTTACGTACAATTTTATTAACAACTTTCATCCCTTCACGATGCCCAGCAACGCGAGGAAGTCCCTTTTTCTTCGCCCATCTTCCATTTCCATCCATGATGATCGCGACATGCTCTGGAATGTTAACGTGTTCAAGCTGAGCCGCTGCTTCACTTGAATTCTTTTCCTTTGCTCTCCATTTAGAAAATCTATCAAGCATCCGTCTGCCCTCCATCTACGCGCAGCTGGATCACTGCCTCGCTTCTTTCCAAATCGTTCTATGAGAAAAAGTGTAAAAAACCCCCTAAAAAGAGGGTCTTTATTCTTCATCTAGTTTACAACTAATTTGCTTAGACTTCCATAATTTCTTTTTCTTTGTTTGCTGCAACAGCGTCCACTTTTTCAATCGTTTTATCTGTTAGCTTTTGAACCTCATCTGTCTCACGGCGTAAATCATCTTCAGTCATATCGCCATCTTTTTGAGATTTTTTCAGTTCATCATTAGCATCACGACGAACGTTACGAACAGCGACCTTCGCTTCTTCAGCTGAGCGTTTGACAAGTTTCACAAGCTCTTTACGACGCTCTTCTGTTAATGCAGGAATTTGAATACGAATAATTGTTCCATCATTAGAAGGTGTTAAACCTAAATCAGCTTTCATAATCGCTCTTTCAACATCATTAATAGATGACTTATCAAATGGTTGGATGACAAGCAAACGAGCTTCTGGTACTGAAATCGTCGCTAATTGATTAAGTGGTGTTTCCGCACCGTAATATTCAACAGTAACCCGATCTAATAAGGCTGGATTTGCACGTCCTGCACGTAATTTAGCAAGTTCACGATTTAAAGCATCAATCGCTTTTGTCATACGGCCTTCAGCATTTTTTAGAATTTCTTGTGACATCTTATTTCCCCCTAACTACTGTACCAATTTCTTCACCAAGTACAGCTCGTTTAATATTTCCTTCTTCCATAATGGAGAAGACAACTAATGGTATATTATTATCCATACATAATGATGAAGCGGTTGAGTCCATAACAGCCAACCCTTCTTTTAATACATCCATATATGTTAATGATGAATATTTTTTCGCGTTTTCATCAACCGATGGGTCAGCACTATAAACACCATCTACTTTATTTTTAGCCATCAAAATCACTTCTGCTTCGATTTCAGCCGCACGCAAGGCAGCTGTTGTATCTGTAGAGAAATAAGGATTCCCTGTTCCTGCCGCAAAAATAACGACACGTTTCTTTTCTAAATGACGAATCGCTTTTCGACGGATATAAGGTTCAGCTACTTGACGCATTTCGATCGATGTTTGCACACGGGATTCTACCTCGATATCTTCAAGACTATCTTGTAAGGCCAAGGAATTCATAACCGTTGCAAGCATCCCCATATAATCAGCGGTTGCTCGGTCCATCCCTTTTGCACTTCCCGCCATTCCACGCCAGATATTGCCGCCTCCAACAACAACAGCCACTTCCACATCTAACTCTACAATTTCCTTAATTTGTGAAGCGATCGATTGAATAACAGTTGGATCAATTCCATACCCTTGTTCTCCTGCCAATGCTTCACCACTTAATTTTAAAACAACTCGATTAAATTTTTGCATGATGACCTCCATAAAAATAACGAATAGAAAAGTGTAAAAGTGCGAAATAATTCGTACTAAAAATCTTTAATTACCTTGAAAAAAAGGGACACTAGCTAATGTGCCCCTTATCTTGAATTATTTCTTTACTTGAGACATAACTTCATCAGCGAAGTTCTCTTCTCTTTTCTCAAGACCTTCTCCTACTTCATAACGGATGAAAGATTGAACAGTAGCTCCTTTATTTTGAAGGAACTTGCCAACTTTTTGGTCACCGTCTTTAACGAAAGGTTGGTCAACTAAACATACTTGTTCAAAGAACTTGCTTAAACGACCTTCAACCATTTTTTCAACGATTTTTTCTGGTTTACCTTCGTTAAGTGCTTGTTGTTTTAAAATTTCACGCTCGTGGTTAACTGTTTCTTCAGATACAGCTGTACGATCTACGTAAGTTGGGTTGATTGCTGCCACATGCATCGCAATATCTTTTGCAAGGGCACTGTCAGTTGTTCCATTAAGAACCGTTAATACACCAATACGTCCACCCATGTGTAAGTACTCACCAAATGCATCTGCATCTGTTTTTTCTACGATAGTGAAACGACGTAGCGTAATTTTTTCTCCGATTTTTGCAACAGCTGAGTTGATATATTCTTCTAAAGAAGGACCATCACCTTTGAAAGCTTGAGTTAATGCTTCAGCCGCATCTGCAGGATTTTGTTCTAATACATGCTCTGCTAGTTCCTTAACTAATGTTTGGAACGCTTCGTTTTTTGCAACAAAGTCTGTTTCAGAGTTTACTTCAATAAGAACCGCTTTATTTCCTTCAGATTTAACAAATGTTAAACCTTCTGCTGCGATACGATCTGCTTTTTTAGCTGCTTTTGCAATTCCTTTTTCACGTAAAAGGTCAATCGCTTTATCCATATCACCATCAACTTCTGTTAATGCTTTTTTACAATCCATCATTCCTGCGCCTGTTTTTTCACGCAATTCTTTAACCATGCTAGCTGTAATTGCCATTCAAATACGCCTCCTCAAACTTAAGTATGTTCAACATTATTATGGTTCAAACATTTATAGCCGCTTTCCCCATATGTAATTCTCATTTTCAGGAAAATATAGCATATCGCTCATGCAAAAGCATACAATCACTATATCCCTGTAGAAATCTCATCGTTCTTACTCTCTGCTATCGATTCCTTTTAAAAAAAGGGCGGAAAAGGGTAACCCCCTTTACCACCCTTTAATCAAAGCAAATAAAATTAAGCAGTCGTTGTTTCTTCTACTTCAACTTCTTCCGCTTCTTCAGCAGTTGTTGCTTCAATCACAGCATCAGCCATTTTTGCAGTTAGAAGTTTAACGGCACGAATTGCATCATCGTTACCTGGGATTACATAATCAATTTCATCTGGATCACAGTTTGTATCTACAATCGCAACAATTGGAATGTTCAATTTGTGAGCTTCCGCAATTGCAATACGTTCTTTACGTGGGTCAATAACAAACAATGCATCAGGAACTCCTGGCATGTCTTTAATTCCACCTAAGAATTTCTCAAGACGATCCATTTCTTTGTTTAATAAGATAACTTCTTTTTTAGGAAGTACATCAAATGTACCATCTTCTTGCATTTTCTCAAGTTTTTTCAAACGCGTAATACGCTTTTGAATCGTTTCGAAGTTTGTTAATGTACCACCTAACCAACGTTGGTTGATGAAGTACATACCACAACGTTCAGCTTCTTCTTTCACTGAATCTTGTGCTTGTTTTTTTGTTCCAACGAAAAGGATTTTTCCTCCGTCAGCAGCTAAGTTACGAACAAAGTTATACGCTTCGTCAACTTTCTTAACTGTTTTTTGTAAATCGATAATGTAAATACCGTTACGCTCCGTGAAGATGTAGCGATCCATTTTTGGGTTCCAACGACGAGTTTGGTGACCGAAGTGTACCCCAGCTTCTAGTAATTGTTTCATGGAAATCACTGCCACATCAAACACCTCCTTATGATTGGTTTTTTATTTTCCTCCGCATCCTTCATATTTGAACAAAACTGTTAAAACAGCACCAATGTTCAAATCAGCATGCGTGTGTGATTAACACCGTCAATTAATATACCATAACGAACGTTCCCTTGCAAGTAAATGTTATCGATTAGCGATAAAAATTCAAAATAAGTTGAACTTCCCCTTTACCAACTTTTAATTGTTTGGCAATCTCTTCTACAGAGAGCCCTTGCTTGGATAAAGTTAAAACCTTCACTGTTAACGATTGCTCAAATACGACACCTTCACTCGTTGTATCAACAGGAGGTTCATAATCAGAATAGCTGCTTGCTTCTGCCTTATTTAATTCAGCTTTAAAAGAACTCTTTTTAGGGCTTTCTTTTAAAGGTTCCTGTTCGATGCTTTTATGTTGTACGGCCCCTGATTGTGCTGACTCAGCTAATTCTACATTTGAACGTTTTGATTTTTGCTCTTCTGATGTTACGGTATGATTGCTTAAGCTTTGGATAAGGGCTTCATTATCCTTTTTTATTTGGCTCGTATGCAAAATCAATGAATCTTGAATCTCGACTTTTAAATGATTCAACTTTTCGTTCTCTTGCTCTAAATGAGCGATTCTGTTTTTGAGTGATACTAGAATAAAGACAACTACAATATGAATGATAAAACTAACCGCTACTAAAAATGCCATCGTACTTCCTCTCAGCCCGAAAAGTCAATAAACTTCCCTTTATAGGGATGGTTCGATTGCTCTTTTCTTTCTTGTTGGTCTTCTCTTTTTTTCCTTTGTTGGTCAGATCTTTCATTTTGCTCCTTTTGACCTTTTTGTTCATCCCTAATTTTCGAATTGGTCGTTTCTTCAGACTGCGTAATCATCTTTCTTTTTTGTCGCAGTAGTTCTGCTTGCTCCTGGGCTAGCAAATCTTGCCGTGTTTGAAAACGCTGTTGCATTTGTTCTTGGATTTTTCCTGTTTTTTGTGAATGCGGATACGAACCTTGCATTTCGACCGGACGAAGGCTCATGTGTCACTCCTCCTCATTTTAACATCGAGATCGTAATCTCATTTTCCATTAAAGCAATTTGCGTTTTAGGGTAGGATGATGATAACTTACGACGATATTTGCCAAAATGGACATTTACATTAGGATAAATCATTTTCTCACATTTTATATACCCAAAAATTTGACCTTGAATATTTTCTTTTAATTCTAACAAATTTTCCTCTTGCTGGTCACGTTTTGTCATAGACTCTTTTAAAAAATGTAAAACCTTAAGTTTATGTAGCTTTTCTTTCCCTTGCAATGCACCAGATCTTTTTTCTTTTTCCACTAGCATTTTAAGCAATTTGGAAGATTTATTAATATTTTCATTCGTTTCTTTTATAAACAATTCCATTTCTTTTTGTTGCTTCACAGCCTTTTCAGATGGACCAACATAAAGCTCTGTTTTGGTATGCATCGCATTTCCAAATTCATTTGCATGGATCTTAAATCCAGCTGATGTACTTCCCCCCACGATGTTCCCTTTTCCTTTTATACAAACAATTTCCGAAAAGGCGTAACAATAACTATGTAAAATCGATTGAGTAACATAAATCGAATCCTCAACTTCAATATTTCCTTCATTAATAAAAGTCGTGTGGAGCGAACCTTTAGCTTTGATTTGACTTTTTTTCTGGCCAACAATACCAGCCCCGACATAAATCGAACCGCCCGCAACTAGTTCGGCTCCTTCTATCGTGCCAGAAATCCTAATATCTCCACCTGCAGTAATTTTAAACCCCGTAGGGACACTTCCACGAATGTGGACGTTTCCAATAAAGTGAATATTACCCGTTTTAGTTCCCACATCGCCTTTCACCTCATAAACCGGATAAACATGAACCGTTTTTTTCGTAAAAGAAACTTGTCCATCTACGATCGAAAAAAGGGTTTGAGTGTTCTCTTCAAGCCTCGTATTCTTACCTGTTCTGAGCTGAAAATCCTTTCCTCGTTTCGCTTGGACTTTATCCCCATAAACATTTATCCCATCGGTGCCTTTTGTAGCGGCAATTTTCTGGGCTAATTTGGCCCCGGCTTCAACGGCAGGAATTTCAAGAACGTCTTTTAGATCAACCGTATGCATATCTTGATTAGTTTCTACCGATTGTTCTTTTTTCGGGTTTAAAAATAAAGACAAGTAGGCATCTTTTCCATCTGTCGGTTCTTGACCTTTTGCAATTAATTGAGGTTCAAAATCGTTCATTTGATTTTCAATGACGTATTCGATCACTTGCTTATCTATTCCGAATTGAACTCTTTTTTTTAACAAAAAATCATTCAAATTTTCCTTATTTACCGTTTCACTTTTGCCAATTGGTTCTTTCTGATGGAGATAGGCTTCCATTTTATTTGGATTAACTTTAACTGAAAAATAAGGTTCCAAAGCGTGCAATGACATCAACTCCTCCTACCGAATATTCGAGACATTTCTAAAAATCCCATTATTAAACAATAGATGAATCCGAAAATTTCTTATCAATAGCTCTATTGATCATGCTGCTGTCTTTTAAAGGCTTGTTTTAATCTAAAAATGGCTTTGGAATGAATTTGTGATATTCTTGATGTCGATAATTCCATAATTTGACCAATTTCGGTTAACGTAAGCCCCTCATAATAAAACAAACTGATAACTAATTGTTCTTTCTCAGTTAATTTTTTAATCAATCGAATTAATTCTTTTTTCTTAAAGTCATCCATTAATGTTTGTTCTGGAGTTAGGGTCTTCTCATCAACGATCGTCGACATAAATGTATCTGATTTATCTTGCTCCTGTGTAAATTCATCAATTGATAACATATTAGCTGTAAATTGCTCCATTAATATTTGCGTCACTTCATCAACAGACATCTCTAAATGGGTTGCTACTTCTTCTGCTGTCACATTCCGACCATATAGTTGTTCTAACTTTTCGGTTGTTGCCTCTACCTTTTTTACCTTTTCACGCATCGATCGTGGTAACCAATCCGCTTTTCGCAAACCATCTAAAATAGCTCCACGAATGCGAAAGGAAGCATACGTATCAAACTTTAAATCCCGTTCAGGATTAAATTTCTCTAAAGCATCAAACAAACCAAAATGGCCATGGCTATATAAATCATCGCGGTTAACATTTTTAGGTAATCCGACGGCAATTCGTTGAACATGATACTGAACGAGCGGCAAGTATAATCTGACAAGGTCGTCACAGGCATCTCGGTCTTTATTTTTTAACCATTGTTCCCATAGTCTTTTATCGTCCTCTATGATTAATTGAGCCATTTATCTCTCTCCTTCGTATCATTATCCGTTTAAATTTCTTTTGTTCCCGCGTGCACGGTTCGAATTTGTAATTTTTTTGTTGTTGGGTTAAATTCAATCGTTCTCCCGCTTTTTCCCCCAACATCTTCTGCTTTTATCGGTATCTTATATTCAGCAAGAGTTCTTTTAACAGCTTCGACATTTCTAGGGCCAATTCGCATCATGTCGACCCCTTGGCTAAAAGTAAACATTTGCGCACCACCAGCAATTTTCGCGTACAATCGATTTACCTTGGCTCCAAGCTGAACCATTTGTTCAATTAAATCACTAATGGCTGTATCGGCATATTTGGCTCGATTTTGCGAATGACTAGTAGCTTGTGTCGAATCTGGAAGCATGATATGGGCCATACCAGCTACAAGTGTCCGTTCATCATATAAGACAATCCCTACGCAGGAACCAAGACCTAATGTACGAATCGTCTTTGGTGGTTCAACAGTGTTATAGTCGGCCATTCCGACTTTCGTTACATTATTCATGAATGGACACTCCTAATGAACGAAAAATCACTTCAAAAGACAATGGATCCGGAATAAAGAAAAATTGACCATTAATTGGCTGTTGTTTATTTTTCACATCGATCATATCGGTTTCTATTAAAATCGCATAATCGGCAACCTCTGATATCGTCAAGACCCCGTGATGTAAAATTGCTCCTGCCATATCGACACTCACTTGCGGGACTGTTGGCAGCAAACTAAGGTTCGTAAAATCAGAAAAGGCAGATAAATAAGAGCCAGCAAGGATATTCCCTAATTCATGTAAGGCAGAAATGCCGATTTCTTCAATTTCACTTTCACCTATTAAATGAAAAGGTTTGTGAATAAGCTTTGTCACAAATCTCTCAGCATCTAATATACTCGTTAAAAAGAACATACTTCCAGATGCATCTCCGCCAAACCTCAAAAAGATCGCCACGACTTCTGTCTCCGCACCACCTACTGTTTCCGGTAAATCTTGAAAGGAGACAAGGCGTGCAGCAGGAACATTCATTTCAATTTTTGTGTCGATTAGTTTTGATAATGCGGTGGCAGCATGTGCAGCACCTATATTTCCAACTTCTTTTAAAATATCAAAATGATGAGAACGTAACGAATCTAAAAAGGTCATCTTTTAAACTCCTTTTCTTCTAACAAAATGAATAATTTCATCTGACATACACTCTAAATCTATGACTTTATCAATAAGCTTCGATTTAATAGCGACTTTCGGCATTCCAAACACAACACATGTTTTTTCTGACTCTGCTAAGGCATAAACAGAATGACGCTTTTTCAATCCATAAAGTCCGTCTGTACCATCTGCTCCCATCCCCGTTAAAATAATCGCTAGAACTTGTAATTCATCTATTTTCGCGACCGAATGAAACAAACAATCAACAGCTGGCCTTAACCCTCGAATCGGGTCTTCTTTAGTTAAATGAGCACATAACTCTCCATTTATTCTTTTTACTTCTAAATGGGAGTCACCTGGAGCTATATAAGCGACCCCACCCTGTAGTTTCTCTCCTGGTTCTGCTTCTTTAACCTCGATCTCTGATAAAGAATTTAAACGGTTTGCTAAAGATTTTGTAAATCCTGCCGGCATATGCTGGACAACAAGAATTGGGTACGGATAGTCTTTTGGAAGAGCTGGAAGTACTTGCTTTAAGGCCTTTGGTCCACCTGTTGATGTTCCAATTAATACTAATTTTTTTACAAGTTCACTGCCCAAAGAATAGGTGACTTGTTTGGGTCTTACTTTTGGCACATCAATAGCGGGTGCTCTTAAGTTCCTTACCTTTGCCGCACACTTTACTTTCTCTCTAAGTTCAGCTTCAATCTTTTTTAAATCTAATGAAATAGGTCCAGATGTTTTGGCAACAAAATCGACGGCCCCATACTCCACCGCAAGCAACGTATTTTCGGCACCTTCACTCGTTGTACTACTTAACATAATAATCGGACAAGGGTTCGTTCTCATGATCTGCTTTAATGTTTCAAGCCCGTTCATAACAGGCATTTCCACATCAAGTGTCATCACATCTGGTTTCAATTGTTCTCTTTTTGAAAGAGCCTCATGTCCATTTCTAGCTGTACCAATTACGTTTATTTGCGGATCCGTATTTAACATTTCGCTAATGAGCCTTCTCATAAAAGCGGAATCATCAACGACTAGAACGTTAATTTTCCGATTCAATTGCACCACTTCCTACATGTCTTTTTATTTTGCGATAAACCACGATTGAATTTTTTGGACAAATCCAACCGATTTTACGGTTGATTTACCTCTCCCCAAATAAGTAGCGACAATTTTTTTTAGTGATTTACTAACCTTTGACTTTTGATCATATATGATAAAGGGAGTTTGCGCTTTAACGGCTTTACTCACCTGTGGATCATTTGGTAAGTAGCCAAGCATTTCAATTTCTTTGTTGAGAAATCGTTTCGCTACTTGCTGCAAGTTAAAGGCCGTTTGTTTCCCTTCTTTGTCAGAATCTACTTTATTAACTAAGAGATAAAGTGGTTTCTGTTCGTCTTTTGCTGTCAAATATTTAATCATCGAATACGCATCAGTGACAGCAGTGGGCTCTGGCGTTGTCACAACAAACACTTCATCAGCTGCTAAAATAAACCCAAAAGTCTCTTCGGTCAATCCCGCTCCTAAATCCAATATAATATAATCATTTGTTAAGCTTAACTCTGTTAACTGTTCACTGAATTTCTGTAGCTTTATTTCATTTAATTTCACTAGTTCTGATAGTCCCGTTCCGCCTGCTATAAAGTTTAGGTGACCTGGTCCTGCTTCTTTAATATCCGAAATTAATAAATCTCTCTCTAACATATCAACAATGCTATATTTAGCCGGCTTCCCAAGTAAAATTTCTAAATTACCCATTCCGATATCTAAATCAATCACGGTTACTTTTAATTGTTGCTGAATGAGCGAAAGAGCAAAATTTAAGGATACATTCGACTTCCCAACACCACCTTTTCCACTTATAACAGCTATCACTTTTGCATGTGACATTTGAGATTGTTGGACCATCATTCTTAATTTTTCGGCTTGATCAGTCATGCTTGGAACCTCTTAATACTTGTTCAACGATAAATGAAGCCGTTGGAGTAAATAAATCATCTGGCACATTTTGACCATTGCTTATATAAGCAATGCCAAGCTTTTTCTCAAGTGGAATATTCAATAACGCTCCAAGAGAGGCTGTTTCATCTAATTTCGTAAAAATAACTTGTTCCATTTGAACTAACGAAAACTGCTCAATGATTTTTTTCATGTCTTCATATTTAGAAGTTAATGAAAGAACAAGACAAGTTGTAGCTTCAGCTTGAAAGTCGATAACCTTTGATAATTCTTCTACATAAGCTTTATCCGTGAAATTTCGGCCAGCCGAATCGATCATAATTAGATCATACTCTTTAAATTTTTCTTTTGCTTTTTGTAAATCGTCTACCGTATAAGCAACTTCTAAAGGCAGTTCTAATATTTTCGCATATGTTTTTAATTGTTCAACAGCAGCAATTCGATACGTATCAGTCGTAATCAAGGCCACTTTTAATTGTTTCTTTAAGGTTGCTTCCGCCGCTAATTTAGCGATCGTTGTCGTTTTCCCAACACCGGTCGGTCCAACAAGCTGGAGAACTTGTTTATCGAATGATATCGCTTTAATTGGATATGGCTGTAATTCATTTAGTAAGAGCTCTTTTAATTGCTCTCTCCACGTTTCATTTTTAGACATGGAGGACGGCTGCTCATCTGTCAACACAAATTGTTCCATCAGCTTTTTCATAAGTCTGTAGCGAATTGCATCTGTCACACCATGTCCACCGAGCTCTTTAGACAGCTCATCGATTCCAGCCGGATATTCATTCGCTTGATAACCTGAGGACATCTGCTCAATCATTTCTTTTAGCACACTAATCTCCTCGCTAATGGCACTTGTAGTTTCTTTCTTTACCGAGACAATTGCTTGTGTGGCTTCTTGTTTCACTACTGGTGCCTCTATAGAGCGTTTCTTTTTTTGTGGTGGTTTCGGGTCAATGGCAGCAATAACTTCTAGTTTCTTTTTTGTAAAAAACCTAAAAACCCGCCTGTCTCAACTTCTTTCGAATGTAAGATAACCGCATCATGCCCTAATTCCGCTTGTATTTGGGCCCTTGCTTCGGCCATTGATGTGACCATGTATTTTTTTACTTTCATGACGGGTTCACCACTCCTACACTTTGTACTTCAACATTTGCTTCTAATTCATTATAAGAAAGAACCGGAATTTGCGGTAAATACCGTTCAAATAACTGTCTTACATACATACGAACAGCTGGTGAACATAAGATAACTGGCATCTGTCCCATTTGTGAAAGCCTTTCTGTTTCTTCTGCCGCTGCTTGTAGAATCATTTGAGAATCATTCGGATCCATTGAGACAAAATTGCCATGCTCGGTTTGCTGAATCGCATCGGCTATTTTCTTCTCTACGACACCACTTAAAGTTATTACATATAATGGTTCACCTGGGGTCGTCATTTGTTTCGTAATCTGCCTTGATAATGACTGCCTTACATATTCAGTAATTAAGCCCATATCTTTTGTCATTGGACCATAGTCAGCTAATGTTTCAAAGATAACAGGTAAATTTCGAATCGATATATTTTCTTTCAGTAAGTTCTTTAATACTTTTTGAATTTCACCAATTGATAAATGATTTGGAGTAATTTCCTCAACAAGGGCTGGATATGACTCTTTTAAATGATCAACTAGTTGCTTTGTTTCTTGACGTCCTAACAATTCAAAAGCATGACGTTTAATAATTTCCGTCAAATGAGTTGAAACGACCGAAGGAGGATCAACAACCGTATAGCCTGATAATTCAGCCTGCTCCTTCATTTCTTCACTAATCCAAATAGCCGGTAAACCAAAAGCGGGCTCAATCGTTTCAATCCCAACAATCGATTCATCATCAACACCTGGGCTCATCGCCATATAGTGATCAAGTAATAGCTCCCCTTTGGAGATTTCATTTCCTTTGATTTTGATGACATATTCATTTGGTTGGAGTTGGATATTATCGCGAATTCGTATGACAGGAACAACCATTCCAAGCTCTAGAGCAAGCTGACGGCGTATCATTACGACCCGATCTAACATATCCCCCCCTTGATTCGTATCAGCTAAAGGAATTAGACCATAACCAAATTCAAATTCAATCGGTTCTATTTGTAACAAACTCACCACACTTTCTGGTGATTTTATATCCTCTTCTGGCTCTGCTTCATCTGCCGCAGCTGTTTCTTCATGAAGTGTTTTCTTCTCTATTCGCGTTAATTGAAAAGCACCACCTGCAATCATTGCAGCGACTGTAAAGGTAATAAATTTATCAATTGGTGTAATAACTCCCAATAAAAAGATCGTGATAGCCGCAACATAGAGCATTTTGGGATAAGCAAAAAGTTGAGAAGTAATATCATCGCCTAAAGAACCGCTAGATGCCGCACGCGTCACAATTATACCGGTCGCAGTAGAGATTAGTAAGGCAGGAATTTGTGTAACAAGCCCATCACCAATCGTTAGAACCGTATACGTTTGAGCGGCTGTACCAAGATCCATGCCCATTTGCATCATCCCAATAATTAAACCAAAAATCATCGAGATAAAAACGATCACGATACTAGCAATGGCATCCCCTTTCACAAATTTACTCGCACCATCCATCGCCCCGTAAAAATCCGCTTCTTTCTCAATACGTTCACGACGAGCTTTAGCCTCTTGGTCGGAAATAAGACCCGCATTTAAATCTGCATCGATACTCATTTGTTTTCCTGGCATCGCATCTAAAGTGAAACGAGCTCCTACTTCCGAAACCCTTTCGGCCCCTTTTGTAATAACAATAAATTGAATCAAAACTAAAACCATAAATACAACAAACCCAACGAGGGTATTTCCACCAACAACATAATTCCCGAACGTATCAATAACATTTCCGGCATCCGCCTTTGATAAAATCGAACGAATCGTCGAGACACTTAAGCCGATTCGAAACAAAGTAACAAGTAATAGCAAGGTCGGAAAAATCGAGAACTGCAAAGAGTCCTTAGTACTCATCGCTACTAAAATAATGATAAGGGAGAGAGAAATATTTAAAATAATTAAAAAGTCAATAAGCCCTGTTGGGAGCGGAATAATTAACATAATGACAATAAAAATAACACCAATTAGTACAGATAATTCTTTTAGTTTCAAAACACGTCTCCCTACTTTCCAACCTGTTTATTTTTTAAGCGATAAACATAGGCTAATACTTCGGCAATGGCTTTAAATAAATCTTCAGGAACTTGGTCCCCAATTTCAGCTTGGCTATACAAAGCTCTTGCTAATGGTTTATTTTCAACTAAAGTGACTTCATGATCACTCGCAATGCTCTTGATTTTTTGAGCAACATAATCGACCCCTTTAGCGACGACAATCGGCGCATCGGAAATGGTTTCATCATATTTTAACGCAACAGCAAAATGCGTTGGGTTTGTAATAACAACGTCTGCTTTTGGTACTTCTTGCATCATTCTTTGCATCGCCATTTCCATCTGCTTCTGCTTTCGTTTAGACTTAATTCTCGGATCGCCTTCCATATTTTTATGCTCATCCTTAATATCCTTTTTCGACATTCGCATTTGTTTTTCTGTATCGTAACGTTGATACAAATAATCAGGAACCGACAAAAGCAATAAAAGCACAGCAACCGCCATTCCCATCTGAGCGGTTAAATTGGCGATTAAATAAAAGCCATTATCAACCGATTTTTGTGACAATAACATCACTTCATCTAGGTTAAACCAAATCATCAAAAAAACGATAAGGCCAACAAAACCAATTTTCAATAAAGATTTACTTAATTCCACTAAGGCACGTACTGAAAAGATACGCTTTGCTCCTTTTATTGGATCAATTTTAGTTAAATTGAACTTTAAGGGCTCTGTCGTAAACATTACTCCTACTTGAATAAAGCTAGCAAAAACGCCCGCAACGAGTGCCATTAACATAATCGGTAATAAAACAACCGCCACTTGAAAAATGATCTCTAAGAACATAACCTCTAAATTTTTAGCTGTGAGGTCCATTAACAAATACGTTTGGAAATTTTGCCTAAAGAAATCATACATAGCTTGCCCAAGCATACTGCCACCAAATAACCAAAGGAAAAGAAACACAGCAAGCAGAATAAAAGCCGTATTTACATCCGTACTTTTGGCCACTTGACCTTTTCTTCTAGAGTCTTGACGTTTTTTTGGGGTAGCTTTTTCTGTCTTCTCTTCCGCAAAATATTGAAGGTTTATTTTTACATAGAACAACCTTATCCCCCTCCTAGCATTTGCATCAGAGTTCTCATCGTGACAATAATTTCATTCATTAGTGCTTGTACTCCCATAAAGAAAACACCCATAAAAACCGTTAATAAAAGTAAACCAACAAGAATCTTTAAAGGCATCCCTACAACAAAGACATTCATTTGTGGAACCGTTCTAGATACCATCCCTAAAGCAACATCGACTAAAAAGAGCGAGCCCACAATTGGTAAAGCCATTTGAAAAGCAATCATAAACATCTTCGCAAAACTTTCGGCAACAAAATAAACAATCGCTTCATCACCAAACGGTAAAAATACTTGATCAAGTGGAATAAACTGATAACTATAAAAAACGCCATCTAACATTAAATGATGCCCGTTTATAAGCAACAAAAATAGAAGCGCAAATGTATATAAATAACTCCCAACTAATGGACTCTGGGCCCCTGTTTGGGGGTCAACGACGTTCGCAATTAAAAAACCCATATTCATATCAATAAAACCACCAGCGACTTGAATTGCATACATCATGATCATCGCAATTAAGCCGACCATTAAACCAACCAATACTTCCTTTATAATTAAAAGAAAATAAGTGCCATTAATCTCAACAACAGGATTATCAATCGTAAAAATCATCACCCAGGCCAAAAAGGCCGATAAGCCAATCTTATGTGTTACAGGTATCGTACGATGTCCGTATATCGGCAATATCGCAACAAAAGCCAGCACCCTCATAAAGACTAACAAAAATCCAGGTATTTCATTGATCCATTCCATCATTAACCTATAAACCGATACAAATTACTAAAAATATCTTGAGCAAAATCTGTTAACAGTGAAAGCATCCAAGGTCCAAAAATAATTAAGGCAAATAATACACCAACAATTTTCGGAATAAACGCTAATGTTTGTTCTTGAATTTGCGTAGTAGCTTGAAAAATACTGACGAATAACCCTAAACCTAAGGCAACTAGTAAAAGGGGGCCGGAAACAAGCAAGACGACCCATACGCCATTTTCAGCTAAACCTATAATAAATTCTTGGCTCATGAGAGCACCTTCCTTTTACCGAAAGCTTAATAATAATGATTCAACAATTAAATACCAGCCATCTACTAATACAAACAAAAGGATTTTAAATGGCAAAGCAATCATGACAGGGGGCAACATCATCATTCCCATCGACATTAAAACACTTGCAACGATCATATCAATGACTAAAAACGGTACAAAGATTAAAAAGCCAATTTGAAAGGCCGTTTTTAATTCGCTTATCGCAAAAGCTGGGATTAAAGAGGTGAGTGGGATATCATCTAATGATTCAGGCTGATCTAATCCAGCGTAGCCCATAAACAAAGCTAAATCCTTCTCTCTTGTATGTTTCGCCATAAATTCCTTCATTGGTATAGCCGCTTCTGCTAATGCTTCATCTTGCGTCATTTCATTATTTAAAAACGGCGTTAAGGCTCGATCATTTACTTCAGATAAAACCGGAGCCATTATAAAAAACGTAATAAACAAGGCGAGGCCAATTAAAACCTGATTAGGTGGCATTGACTGTGTCGCAAGTCCCTGTCTTACAAAAGATAGGACGATCACAATACGAGTAAAGGCAGTCATCATAATCAAGATTGCCGGAGCTAACGATAAGACCGTTAAAACAAGCAAAAGCTGAATTGTCGTTGCGACACTCGCTGGCTCGTCTGAGAAAAAATCAGGCTCAATGCCAGGTACAGTTATCAAATTGGGTGTCACAATCAGATCAATCATTACGGCCTCGCTCCTTCAATGAATCATATAACTTTTTTTGTGAACTTGAGACTTCCGTTAATTGGCTGTCTAAGACTTGCTTAAAGTCATCATGCTCACGGTTGTTTGACAACTTTTTAGAATGGAGAGCTCTTTCTCCAAACATCGTTTCTTTTAACCAATTAAACCCTTTCTCAACAGGAACGTCGGTTATCTTGTTTAATTGTTGTTCATGCTGCGAAATAATTTTCTCGATTTCCCCTTGATCTTCAATCTCTTTTAACAGCTGGATCGACTCACCTACTCCAACAATTAACAATTTGTCACCTACTCGGACTAACTGGATCGAACGGTTAGCACCTAACGACACACCACTCATATTTTGTAAATAGTGACTGGAGCGGAAGTTTTGTGTTCGTTTATTAATAAAGCGTAATCCAAAATAGATAATAAAGACGATAAATCCAAAGGCAAGAAACAATTTAAAAAAAGAAGCAAATAAATTTTGATCGGCAAACCCGACTAAAGGTTCTTCGTTTTCTGTTACTTCATATGGAGTTTGCTCTAGCGGCTCAGCCGCTTCCTCTGTGTCTTGATTTCGTACTTGTTGTTCATCATCTGGCGTTTGTTGCCTTTTTTCTAGTGCCTCCGTGACTTTAAGGTTCACTTCCTCCGCTTCGGCAAACGTAAACGAAGGAAAGAGGGCTAAGGCCAATAACACGAATAAGCAGCCTTTTACAATTTTACGAATCACAATGATGTGCACTCCTCATTTTCGATTAACCAAACGTTTTCTGGATGGCTTCAAGAACGCGATCAGATTGAAATGGTTTCACGATAAAATCTTTAGCTCCCGCTTGAATCGCGTCAATAACCATCGATTGTTGTCCCATCGCGGAACACATAATAACTTTAGCACTTGCATCAAGTTCCTTAATTTCTTTTAAAGCGGCAATTCCATCTTTTTCTGGCATTGTAATATCCATTGTCACAAGATCCGGTTTTAGCTCTTTAAATTTTTCAACAGCTTGCACACCATCTGCTGCTTCTCCGACGATGTTGTATCCACCTTTTGTTAAGATATCTTTAATCATCATTCTCATAAAAGCGGCATCATCCACGATTAAGATATTCTTTTTCATTTTCGTCATCCTTTCTATTGCTTGCTTATGTCAAATTTTTCACACGTTGTTCTTGACTAATAATATCGGTCACCCGAACACCAAAATTCTCATCAATGACAACAACCTCACCTTTTGCGACAAGTTTTTGATTGACTAAAATATCAACTGGTTCACCTGCTAGCTTGTCTAATTCAATGATAGAACCTTGTGTAAACCCTAATATATCTTTAATTGATTTTTTTGTTCTTCCTAATTCAACCGTTACTTGAAGCGGAATATCGAGTAGCATATTTAAATTATGAGACTCTGAATCTGGTAAGGCAGGTTGTCCAAAATCGGTAAAGACAGCCGGTTGAACATCGACTTCTCGATTTTGTATTTTTGTTCCGAGATGTTGCTGCTCACGTTTAGAAATGGGCTGATTCCACTCTTCCTTTGTACGATATGAAGATTCATTATCGATAGTATTTTTTGATTCCACTCGATTAATCGGCTCATCAAACAACTCCTTTTTCTCCTCCTTTAGATGAACACTTGGATTCATTAATTCCTCAATCATTTTTTTCGCAAACGATACCGTTACTAATTGCATGATGTTTGAATCAATTAAATCCCCAACCTTTAAACGAAAGGAAATCTTCACTAGCGTTTGTTCATCAGGTAATTGCTCCACTCCAACACCTTGTTTAACATCCATTAAATCGATACTTGGTGGTGAAATATCGACCTTTTTATTAAAGATCGTTGACATGGAAGTTGAGGCAGAACCCATCATTTGATTCATCGATTCCTGAACCGCACTTAAATGCATCTCCGTTAGATCAGAAGTTGAGGGCTTTCCTTCCCCGCCTAACATTAAATCAGCAATAATTGCTGCATCATTTGTATGAATCACTAATAGATTCATTCCTTCAAAACCTTCCGTATACTGAACGTGGACTGCCACATGCGGTTTTGGAAATTCTTCATTTAAATTCTTCCGTTCGATTAAACTCACTTTTGGAGTTGTAATGTCAACTTTTTGATTTAAAAGAGTTGAAAGTGCTGTCGCTGCACTGCCAAAAGAGATATTCCCTATTTCTCCAAGAGCATCCTCTTCAAGATCTGATAA
Organism: Alkalihalobacillus alcalophilus ATCC 27647 = CGMCC 1.3604; assembly: GCF_000292245.2. Lineage (GTDB taxonomy): Bacteria > Bacillota > Bacilli > Bacillales > Bacillaceae_D > Alkalihalobacillus > Alkalihalobacillus alcalophilus. The sequence goes on from NZ_ALPT02000013.1 coordinate 42,505, forward strand.
ATAATCCGATACATATAATGAAGAAGATTGATTGAAATCATCATTGTTTTTATCATCTGTCATGCCATTTAAAAGTGCGTTAATTTCTTCTTGGGAAAGCATGTCATCACTCATCATTTAGTGCCTCCTCAATCTGTTCGGTTACTTGAACAGCCATTTGTTTTTTTACTTTACCTGGTTGAGCATAAAATTTTGCTTCTCCACCAACATAAACAGTTAACGGTTCTGTAATCAATCGATCTAATTCAATCACATCACCATAATCTAATTGGAGAAATTCTTCAATCGTAATATTCGAGCGTCCTAATTCTGCTTGAACAAGCAAAGGAGCTTTTCTTACATTAGATTCAAGATTCATAAATTCACTTGGTTCTCGCTCTTTTTTCTTTTCTTGCATCCAATAATGTAGAGATAGTTTTGGTAGCACCTCTTCTAAGACGACATGGGGTAAACAAAGATTTATCATCCCTGATGTTTCCGCAATCGTTGTTGATAAGGAAATAACTACGACCGTCTCATTCGGTGAAACCATTTGTAAAAATTGAGGGTTTACTTCTAGGTCCTCCATTTCTGGTTCGAGTTCAACAATCGAAGTCCAAGCATCTTGAAAATTATCTAATGTTCGCTGAAACAACTGTGACATTATTTTTGTTTCTATTTCAGTCAAATTTTCAACTTTATTCACACTAACACCTTTACCACCTAACAAGCGGTCAAGCATTGCATAAGCAATCTGAGGATTAATCTCCATTATAAAACGCCCATCCAATGGCTTCGGTTGAAAAACATTTAAGATCGTCATCTTCGGAATGGAACGGACAAATTCCTCGTACGGAAGCTGATCCACAGAGGTTACTGAAATTTGTACATAAGTCCTCAATTGGGCGGAGAAAAACGTTGTTAGCAATCTAGCGAAGTTCTCATGGATTCTCGTAATACTACGAATCTGATCCTTTGAAAATCGTAAGGCCCGTTTAAAATCATATACTCTAATTCTTTTCTCTGACTCTTCTTTTTTTAATTCATCTGCATCCATCTCACCTGTCGAAATTGCCGATAATAAGGCATCAATTTCTCCTTGTGACAATACATCAGCCATGACATTCACCTCGCAATCCATCCAAACAAAGTTCGTTTAGTTCTTCGTTATTGGATAACCCAACTCGTTGTATAAACACGAACAACCTCACCAACACTTAACAATTGATTAATCTCTGTTTTTAGCTCTTTTTCGAGCTCTTCCATACCTTCTCTACCTTCTAGTTCACTTGCCGTTTTTTCAGATAATGTGTGTAAAATCAAATGATTTACTTGAAAATCTCTTTTTTCAAGTTCCTTTAATGAATCGTCTGAATCTAATTGAATAAAGAAGCTAACACGGATAAAATCATTTGATTTTAAATTCGTGACAATTTGTTCGGTTTCATAAGATACACTAATAATTTGTTCAATTGATGCTTCATCTGATGCTATCGCTGGTTGATTGAATTGATTCACAACAACTATCGCTATAACTCCAACCAATGTTAAAGCAATCAGTATAATCATAACGATCGTAAGAATTTTGTTCTTTTTCATTCTCGGTTCTCCATTTCTTTATGAAGACCAACTAGACCAATGGATTGATAAAGTTGATTGATTCGTTTCTGAACATCGTAAAAATCGTCTTTTACGATAATTTTTTTTCCACTTAGTAGTGTAATCGTCGTATCTGGAAAAGTTTCAATTTGCTCAATTTGTAATACATTTAATAAAAAAGGCTTTCCATTTAGGCGAATCAATTCAATCATCGTATTGTTATGGGCTAGAATTGAATCTAGCCCTTGCTCCTTCTCCATTTACTCATGTCTCCATTAACGTTTTAAATTAATTAATTCCTGTAAAATATCATCAGAAGTTGTAATAATTCTTGTATTGGCTTGGAATCCACGTTGAGCGACAATCATTTCGGTAAATTCTTCGGATAAATCAACATTGGACATTTCGAGTGTCCCTGCCACTAACGTACCCGTACCATTCGCACCTGGCGTCGTTAACTCAGCCGCAACACCCGAGTTAGGGGTCGTCACAAATAAGTTTTCACCTGCTTTGGCTAAACCTTCAGCATTCGGGAATTTTGCCAAACCTATTTGGACATCAGTTTCAATCAATTCCCCTTCCGCATTAATAATATTAATCGAACCATCTGCTCCAATCGAGAAACTCTTAATATTATCTAGATCACCCGCAATGTCGATAAAATTAATTGGGGCACGGTCTTCACCTAGTACCTGAAGCCCACTTGAATTCACTAAATTTCCAGCAGCATCTAAGTAAAAGTTACCTGCTCTTGTGTAATACTCCGCATCCCCATCTGTCACAACGAAATAACCATCTCCGGAAATCCCTAAATCTAGAGCACGACTTGTATTTTGTAAACTTCCTTGCGTATGAATCGTATCAATCGAGGCAAGCTGCATACCAAGCCCAACTTGTGTCGCATTAACCCCACCACGACCCCCAGCAACCGGTGCTGTTGCTCCTGATAATTCTTGAGAGACCATATCAGAAAATGTCGTTCTTCCTTTTTTAAAACCGAACGTATTGACATTTGCGATATTATTACCAATCGTATCTAATTTAATTTGCGAGTTTTTCATTCCAGAAATCCCAGAATACATTGAACGTAACATATTGACACTTCCTTTTTATTTGATTAGCTGTATCGCTCATTCAACAGCTATAAAGCTTCCTCATAGTAGGTCCAGCTTCTTCGTTCATTTAACGTCTATCATCTATTACAATTGTTCCATTTATGTTAGAGAAGATTTGCTCAGTTGCTTCTTCCCTTTTTAAAGCCGTAATAACTGTTTCATTTTTAGCACTAATAATTAAAGCCGCCTCATTCGTTAAAACAAGTGAGTCATTGATCCCCATTTTTTTAGCTTGTTGTACTTTATCGCTTATCTTTTGCCATGTCATTTCATTAATGGAAATGCCCCGTTCAAGCATGCGGCCTTCAGCATGTTTACTTACTTTTAATGGTGAAGTTGATTCAAGTTCTTTTTCTAAAAAGCTCCTAAACTCTCCTGAAGTGGAGCGCTTAGCTAAGTTCTTTTGCGAAAGCGAATGTGGATGGACCGTTTGTAAGGAAGCTAATATTGTCTTATCCATCCTTTTTATTCCACCTCGTTCTCCTTGTCATCATTACCATCATTTGAACCAGATTCTTCAGGTGGAGTTGAAACAGGTTCAACCTGTACTAATTGGAAATTGCTAATCCATGTATTATTGTCTAATAACAAACGCAAACTTCCATCTGTTTCAATTTTGACCGACTTCACAGCATTTTCTAAATATTGAACATCATGGCCGACACCATTTTCATTATCAATGAGCTGCATCCATTGCACGTTTTTACCAATTAGCTGACTATGAGTGACTAAACTTTGCGTAATTTGCATATCAACCATATATTGCATGGATTGATTGAGATTCGTCATTTGCTCAAGACTTGAAAACTGGGCCATTTGTGAAATGAATTCACGATCATCCATTGGGTTTGTTGGGTCTTGGTTTTGCATTTGGGTAATCAAAAGTTTCAAAAAGTCATCCTTCCCAAGCATATTAGAGCCACTTGATTGTGTCGGTTGATTTTGAATACTTGAGAGCCATAAATTATTGTTAATCGTCGTCATCTTATCCCTCCCCTACTTTACACTTGTTCATCAAACGAATAAGATTCTAACCATTCATAAAAACTAGCTTCATCCTCTTCATTTTCAAACATAGGCTTCTCTTTTTCTTGTTCTTTCTGCTGTGATGATTGTCCATTTTCTCGTTCAAACCGTTCCTTTTCTTCCGTTACTTCAATTCGATCCACTTGAAGTTGCTGCTGCTGTAAGGACTGACGCAATTGGTTAATTTGGGATTCAATTAACTCTCTGGCACTCCCCGTTTGAGCGGTAATTTTCGCGACTAAACTTCCTTCCTGTTGAACAATTTGAATGTCTAATCTCCCTAAATGTTCAGGATAAAGTCTCACTTGAATGGTGTTAGCTGCTCCATTTGTCGTACTCGATAACAATTGTCGTTGAAATATTTGTTCTAGTTGCTTCAAAAATTGCTTTTGCATCACTTCTGGCTCTTGATTCACACCAAGTCGAATCGTTGCTTGTTGTGCGTGTGACATTGTTTGAGAAAAAGGCATGTCTGAGATTTTATGGTCCGGACTCGCTTCTCCTCGATTTAATTGAGGCATATCGACAATCGTATGATGGGATTGATTTAAACGTTGAATTAAAGTTAGCTGTTCACCCTTTTGCTTCTCCATACTCGTTTGAGAAAAAGTCCTGTTTTCTTGTTTAGTTTGCAACAAGTGTTCTTTTATGTAAGTCAGCACTTGTTTAACATCTGTTGACTCTCTGTTAGCTGTTGACTGCTGAATAAACATAAGTGCACGCTCTAATCTTTCATTTGAACCACTTTCTAGTGACAATTGTGTTAGTTTTTTTTCAAGCATTGACCAATCTTTAGCCTCAAATTGACCAAAAGAAGCAACCAATTGAACCAAAGGTGGACGTTTATCATTCACTTCTTGGTTTGACTGTAAAAAAGCAAGCAGAATTTCTTCTGGAAAAAGCTCGATAAAATCAAGTAATAATGAACCATCCCGTTCGGATTCATTTACTAGAGGCTCATTTATGTCTTGTTCTGTGATTGGTTCGTTTGCTAATGAAAATAAATGAAGGAGCCAATTTGTCAGCTGTTCTTCTAGTTCAACCGTCTGCTCTAAACTTTCATTTCCACTAAAAATACGAACCATTTGTTCAAGTGAAAGCTCTTTTTCATTAACTGGCTCCTCTTTTAACCACTCTAAAAAGGTTTGGCTAGCAACAGTTAATAGCTCGGTAGAATCCACTAATTGAGTTGTCGGTTGTAATGTTTTATTTAACAGCTCTGCAAATGGTGATGAAGTTCCTTTTTCCCCTTGCTTTTCAAGAAGCTGAAACATTGAGTTTTGATTAGTAGGAGCTAGATTTACAACGTTCTGCACTGTCTCACCTCCTTTCGATTAAAAAGAACAGAAAAAATTAATTATCGGCAAGTCTTTTCATTATTTCTGCTGCCCTTTCACTCTCTAAGCGAGCAATAATATTCCCTCGCTGTTCAGGTGAGATTTGCATGAGATGAGCCATTGTGTCGTCAATTGAAAGCTCTGCAATGATCCGAGCGGCATTCTTCGCTGACATGTTTTCATAAATGTGACCAATTTCATTGACAGAATTGACTGAAGTGGCCTGTTCAGCTGTTTGTAATGGTTCTGTCATTTCTATTTCTTCCTGTAACTGTCCATTCTCTTGTTCAAGCTCTGTAATCAATATGTCCTTTTCTTCTATTGATTGATTAAGAACAGCTAGTTGCTGTTGTTGTTCGTTTAATTGGAGTTGCAATTGCTCGATTTGAGCATTCATTTCAGCTTCAGCTTCATTTGCGGTTAACTGTGAAATAACCGGTAATGAACGAGCCATATCCTTCATCCGATCAATTGTCGGGTGTTCTACGACCGTCATTAAGACGATAGCGACGGTTAACAATACGGCTGCAGGAATGATAAATACCATTAAAAACCATGTTCCTTTTCGTTGCTTTTTCGTTTCTTTCATTCGCCATCACCCTGTTTTACCTTTTGGAATACATCAAAACCGACATTTCATCCATTAAAACGTTCTCTAAATGGGTTTGTTCTTGTTCATACGCTGTTTGTTTGATTTCTTTCATTTTTTGGTATTTTTTATGTTCGATCGTTCGTTCTACTAGCTCTTGCTGTTTTTTTTGCATATTATTTCGAGCGATTTGAGTTTTAATTTGTTGTTTGTTAATCTCTTCTTGCAAACGCAAAAATTGAGATTGCTGCTGCTGAATATCACCAATCGTAATTCCTGTTTGAATTTGATTGCGAGCATTATCTTCTAAACTTTCTTTTGACTTTAATAAGTTATATAAAATCGTTGCCTTCTGCTCAAAATCATCGACTGCTTTTGAATAAATCGATTGCCCTTCTTTTTTTTCTCTTTCCTTTAATTCCATTACTTTTTGCAAAGAAAAGTGGAAGGCCATTTTACAACACCTCTTTACCAAACTGTTGAACTAATCGTTCGACCGAATCTGTTAATGAAACATTTTCTTCAGTCGTTTGTTGCAAAAATCGGATAATATCCGGATAAAGAGCGACTGCTTGATCGATATCTGGTGATGACCCTCTCTTATAAGCACCAATTTGAATTAAATCCTCGGCTTCTAAATAAGTAGAAAGAACCCCTCTAACCTTTTTAGCAATCTGTTTATGTTCCGTACTGACAATATCATCCATGACCCGACTAATGCTTTTTAAAACATTGATCGCTGGATAATGCCCTTTATTGGCAAGCTGTCTTTCTAAAACAAAATGACCATCTAAAATACCACGAACAGCATCTGCGATCGGTTCATTCATGTCATCACCATCAACTAATACTGTATAAAAAGCGGTAATACTTCCTGCTACACTCGTTCCAGAACGCTCCAATAATTTTGGTAACATCGCAAATACACTTGGTGTGTATCCCTTCGTTGTTGGAGGCTCACCAATAGCAAGTCCAATCTCACGTTGGGCCATAGCAAATCTTGTGACCGAATCCATCATTAAGTTGACATTTAAACCTTGCTCTCGAAAATATTCAGCAATCGCAGTTGCTGTCATCGCCCCTTTAATCCGCATTAATGCCGGTTGATCAGAGGTCGCGACAACCATAACCGTATTTTTCAGTCCATCCTCACCTAAATCACGTTCTATAAAATCCTTGACTTCACGTCCACGTTCACCAATGAGAGCAATAACATTAACATCAGCAGCTGATTTTTTAGCAATCATCGCCATTAGTGTACTTTTTCCGACACCACTTCCGGCAAAGATCCCCACACGTTGCCCTTTGCCGACTGTTAGAAATGTATCAATGGCCCGGACACCTAAACTCATTGTTTCTGTGATTCGTGGTCGTAACAACGGATTAGGAGGAGCACTTTCAGTCGGGAAAGACGCGAGCCCTTTAGGAAGTGACATTCCGTCTAATAATTCGCCACAACCGTCAATCACTTTCCCAATTAAAGAATAGCCGACTTTTACTTGTAATGGTTTTCCTGTTGCCTCGACAAGACAACCTGGTGAAATTTCTGATGTTGAATTTAAAGGCATTAATAATACATTTTCGTCACGAAAACCAACAACTTCAGCCTTCACTTTTTTATTAAACTTTTTACCAACAAGGATATAACACAGTTCACCGACTGATGCTTGAGGACCTTTGGCCTCAATCGTTAGTCCGACGACTCTCGTTACTTTTCCATACCACTTATAAGGAGATAATTCCATTATTTTGTCAGCAATAAGCTTCTTCATTTATGTAACCCCTCTAACATTTCTTGCAATTGATTTTTCAACTCTAGTAGCTGCCGATCAAGGGTCGCTTCCATTCTTCCTAAACGAGTTTCAACTACACAGCCATTCGTCGGCAAATTGAGATCAGGGTAAATAAATAAATTTTCTGTTCGACTTAAAAGTTGTTTTAATTCCTCTTTTTGTTTAACCGTATGCTCATACCAAGCTGGAGTCACATATAATTTCACTTCTTCATGCTCTCTTACTTCTCGCATCACTTGTTCTAACATTTGATTCCAATGTTCCGCATTTACTTCAAATCTTTCTCCTAAAACTCGATTTGCCAAAAGATGGGCGATATCAATCATTTGTGGTTCTGCTTCTGAAAGCATTTGCTCATAATCATGCTTGGCCACTTCCACAATATGAGAAGCTTCCGTTAATTTTTGCTCATACTGCCGAAAAGCTTCTTCTTTTCCTTGTTCAAAGCCACTTTGATAACCTGATTGAATTGCCTCTTCTTTAAGGAGTTCGATTTCTTCTAGTTGCTTTTGGCGCAAATTATTTAGTTGCTGTTGCATTTGTTCGATTTCTAATTGAGCTTGTTCTTTTAATCGTTTCGCCTCATCTTCTGCTTGTTGGAGCAAAGATTCGATTTCTTGTTTCTTTTGTTGTTCGTTTACACGCAATTCCGTCTTCCCTTCATTTAAGACAGGAATAAATTGCTCAAGGGGTAAAATCGAGATCTGTTTTCCTTCCGTTCCACTCGTCTGAGGTGACTTTATGACATTAGACAACGATATCATCTCCTCCACCACGAGCTATAACAATTTCACCCGCTTCTTCTAAGCGACGAATAATCGTAACAATACGTGATTGAGCTTCCTCCACATCTCGCAAGCGAACTGGACCCATGTATTCCATTTCTTCTTTAAAGGCTTCAGCCATTCGATTTGACATATTACTAAGGACAACATCTTTCACTTCATCACTCGCTACTTTTAAAGCAAGTTGTAAGTCATCATTTTCAACATCTCGAATCACTCGTTGAATCGAACGATTATCCAGGGTCACAATGTCTTCGAAAATAAACATACGTTTTTTGATTTCTTCAGCAAGCTCAGGATCTTGAATTTCTAATGCATCTAAAATCGTCCGTTCTGTACTTCGATCGACACTATTAAGTACATCGACAACAGACTCAATTCCACCCGCATCCGTATAATCTTGTGTAACGGTCGCGGATAGTTTTTGCTCCAAAATCAATTCGACTTCATTAATGATTTCTGGTGACGTTCGATCCATTAAGGCAATACGTTTAGCTACATCTGCTTGCACCTCATGAGATAATTCAGACAATATTTGTCCAGCTTGCTCACTTTCTAAATAAGATAAAATAAGAGCAATTGTTTGTGGGTGTTCATTTTGAATAAAGTTCAAAATTTGAGCAGGTTCTGCTTTTCTGGCAAAGTCAAATGGACGAACTTGTAAAGTTGAGGTTAATCGATTAATGATATCCATTGCTACCTGTTCACCAAGAGCTTTCTCTAATATGCTTTTGGCATAACCAATTCCACCTTGAGCAATATAATCCTGAGCCAATACTAAAGAATGGAATTGTTCCAAAACCTCTTCCTTTAATTCACCTTCCACTTTACGAACATTAGAAATTTCTAATGTCAATTGTTCAATTTCATCTTCTCTTAAATGTTTATAAACATTAGCTGCCACATCAGGTCCTAAGGAGATTAAGAGGACCGCAGCTTTTTGTTTTCCAGTTAAACCCTTTTTTGCTCTTGCCAAGGTCATACCCTCCTAGTCTTCCGAGAGCCAAGTTCGTAATAATTTCGAAAAGTCTTCTGGTTTTTCTTTAGCCATTTTTTCGAGTTGTCTACGTTTGGTTTCATGTTCACTAATGTCTTCATCTAATAATTCTTCTATGTCATAAGAAATAAGCTTTTCTTCTTCCTCTACTACTTCTTCCTTCTTTCTTCCTTTTAGTAATAAAAGAATTAAAGCGATAATAACAATAAGTACAATCGTTCCTGCTACATATAACCAAGTTGGAACAGCCATGTTAGGGACCTCTTCAAATACCAACTTCCCTTGAAACGGCTGAGAAGAGACAAAAATACGTTCACTAATCATCGCATCGCTCATTTCCTCTTCACCAACCGTTGGAAGCGATGTTCGTACAACCGTCGCTAAAATTTGTTCAATATCATTAATTTGTTGAATCGGTAGCTGCTCCATTCCTTCTGGTGGTTCAACCATTACTTGAATGCCGATGTCACGAATTTGATAAGGGCTTTCAACAATTTCACGATTTACCCGATTCACTTCCGTATTGATTCGTTCTTCTGTTCGTTCCCATTCAGATTCACCGGCTCCGTCTACACCTTCGTAATTCGGAATTTCATCACCTGTTCCGGCAATCCCTCCAACATTAGTACCAGAGCCACTATAAGCTTCTTCTACACGTTCAACACTGACGACAATACCTTCTATCGTTTCCTCATTGACCGGTGTCACTAATTGCTCCATTCGATTCTCTTGTGTAAAATCAATATCTGTCGTGACTGATACGAGCACTTTATCGCGGCCAACAATCGTTCCAAGCATTTGTTGTAAGCTTTGCGTAATATCTAGTTCAATATCTTTTTGAATTTTTCGTTGTTGCTCGAAAGCCGCTAGGACTGAAGAACTATTTTCATCTTCGTAAAAATAACTATTAAACATTTGATCGGATATGCCGATATTTTCTATAGGAAGATTCGGAACACTCCTTGATACTAAATGATAAAGAGCCCGTACTCGATTTTCATCTAACGAGTAGCCTGGTGCTACATTTAAGATAATTGCAGCAGTGGCACTTTGTTTTTCAGTGTTTAACCAAACACTATCTTCGGGTAATGTGATCATGACATTCGCATTTTGAATCCCGTCAATCGAACTGATCAAATTTTCTAGCTCAGTTTGGATCGCCGCCCGTTCGATCACTTTAAACTCATTATCCGTCATTCCAAAACCCATTTGATCTTGGATTGATGTATAATCAATATTTCCACTGTTCGGAATACCCTCAGCAGCAAGTTCCACTTTTAAATTGTCAACGATTGGTTCAGGCACCATGATCGTCGTACCATTATCACTCACCTTTGAAGATACGCCACGTGAATCCAATGTTGCTTTTATTTGACCTGTTTCTTGAACACTTAAATTGCTATATAAAGGAACAAATGTCGTTCTGGTCGTAAAGAAAACTAAAAGACTGATAAATATAATAAATCCAATTAGACCAATGACAAAAAAACGCTTATGTGTTTCTGTTTTCTCTGCCCAGTAACTTGTTATTTTATCTTTATATGTTAATAATTTCTCTTTCATGGCTCCTCCTACAATCAAAAGCAGTAGAGAATTTTGACTATCTTCATTTTTCTATTAAACTTGCATTCTCATAATTTCTTGATAAGCTTCAATGACTTTATTACGCACTTCTACAGTAGCTTGAAGGGTGACAGATGCTTTTTGGCCAGCGATCATGACCTCATGTAAATCATCAATTTGACCTGTTACAAGTTGCTGTGTTTTTTGTCCTGACTCTTGCTGCAATTGATTGACATTGTTTAAGGCATCTTTAAAGGCTGCTTTAAACGACGCTTCTGCCTGAGCAGGTGTTTTTAGAACCTTTTGACTATGCAAGTCATTTGTTTTCAGAACAAACGAGGATTGCATGTTATTTATTTCCATAATCTTCACATCCTATTTATTCAATTAGCCTTTTCCGATCTCTAAAGCTTTCATCAGCATATTCTTTGAAGCGTTCATTGTCGTCACATTCGCTTCATATGACCTAGATGCACTCATTAAATCGACCATTTCTCGAAGCGGATCGACATTTGGCAACGAAACATACCCTTCTTCATTCGCATCTGGATGTTCTGGTTGATAAATCAGCTTAAATGGAGACATATCATCAACCAATGCCGTTGCTTTTACACCTTGACCTATAGTACCACTTGAATTCATCGCTCTAGATAATTGAGCTGAAAAGGGGTTTTGATTTCCAGATTGTGGAGCTAATGAAACCATCTTTCGTCGATAAGGCTGCCATTCGCCATTAACATACTGACCTCGAGTTGTTTCCGCATTGGCCATATTTGCCGAGACAACATCCATTCGTAGACGTTGTGCTGTTAAGGCTGATGCACTAATATTCATACTATTAAAGATTGTCATTTAATTTAGCTGCCTCCTCTAATGACCATTTTTAAGTTTGAAAAATTCCCATTGATCCGGTCAATTAAACCATTATAATAAATTTGATTTTTCGCTAACTCTGACATTTCCAAATCAATATCAACATTGCCGCCATTATGGTTATAGGAACTATTCCCCTTTGTAAGAATAGGACTAGAAAAACTTGAACTTTTAAACTCAACATGTTTTTCATTTGTTCGGTGTGCTTCCAAATTTGAACGTGTAAGTTCCTGATTTAATAATTGCTCAAATGATACTCGCTGTGCCTTATAATTCGGTGTATCAACATTAGCGATATTTTGCGAAATCGCTTTATGCTGCATTTGAGCACCATTTAATCCTTGCTCTAACATTCGGAAAGTAGTTCCCGAAAATAAATTCACTTTTTTCACCTCAATCCTCTAAACACTTAACACGTTTCTTCTTATATTCCTATAATTCTACAAAATCCCACATACTACTCTCTATGAAAATTGTAATAAACATCAGGACAAATGTCTAACACCGTTTTACCTATTTGGACTTTTAGTAAAAACGGACTACCTGAAAAGATAGTCCTTCTTGCTCAAACCTAGTTAATTTGTCATTACTTATAGAACTTTTTTATTATATCATGACTTTTTCGAGACTTTTTAACCATTAATAAACTCGTCATAAAAGCGTCATATTCGATGATTAATCTTAGTAAATTCTAAATATTCTTTCATATTTTGCCGAAAAGTCATATTTTTCTCATAAAGTCACCTGAGTATTTTTTCCCCCTCAAACCAAAAACAGGACTACTGACGATAGCCAGTAGTCCTGTAAAATTTATACTTATTTAGTTTTTAATTTGTCTAGTTCAAATAAAAATTTGTCATTTAAAACTTTAATATATGTTCCCTTCATACCTAATGAACGAGATTCAATAACACCAGCACTTTCTAGTTTACGAAGAGCATTTACGATAACTGAACGAGTAATTCCGACACGATCCGCAATTTTACTCGCTACAAGTAAACCTTCTTTTCCATCAAGTTCGTTGAAGATATGTTCAACAGCTTCTAGCTCACTGTAAGAAAGTGAACTAATCGCCATTTGAACAACCGCCTTACTTCTTGCTTCCTCTTCGATTTCTTGTGTTTTCTCATGTAGAATTTCCATTCCTACTACAGTTGCCCCATACTCAGCTAAAATTAAATCATCATCATTAAACGAATCGCCTAGTCTTGATAAAACAAGTGTACCTAAACGCTGTCCTCCACCGATAATAGGAACAATTGTCGTAAGCCCTGATTGGAATAATTCTTTATTTTCAACAGGGAACGCTGTGTAATCACTTTCAATATCAAGATTAGCTGTTGTTTCTTCTACTTTAAATAGACCAGTTGTATACTCTTCTGGAAATTGGCGATCTTCAAACATTTTTTGCATTCTTTCGTTTTCAATCTCTTGACTAATCGCAAAGCCTAATAATTTACCACGACGGCTAACAACGAATACGTTCGCACTAATAGCATCACGTAATGTTTCGGCCATTTCACGGAAATTGACGTGTTGCCCACCTGTTTTTTGTAACATCTCATTAATTTTTCTTGTTCTTGATAATAAACTCATTAAAATATCCTCCTAATTTCTACTTCTTATAAAATAAATTGACTTAAATCTCGATTTTTAGCAATGGATGCTAATTTTTCTTCTACATATTCAGGGGTAATTAAAATTTCTTCTAAATTAATATCAGGTGCCTCGAATGACAAATCTTCAAGCAATCTTTCTAATAAAGTATGCAAACGTCTGGCTCCGATATTTTCCGTATCACGATTGACCTCTGTGGCAATTGTCGCAATCTTATGAACAGCTTCGTCCGAAAAGCGAACTTTTATACCTTCTGTTTCTAAAAGAGCTATATATTGTTTAAGTAAAGCATTATTTGGCTCAACCAAAATACGGACAAAGTCCTGAATAGTTAAATTTTCTAATTCAACCCGGATTGGAAAACGCCCTTGAAGCTCCGGGATTAAATCAGATGGTTTTGCGACATGGAACGCCCCAGCCGCAATAAAGAGAATATGGTCAGTTTTAACAGAGCCATATTTCGTAACAATCGTTGAACCTTCTACAATCGGAAGAATATCTCTTTGTACCCCTTCACGAGAAACATCAGCCGATTGTTGATTGCCTTTACCAGCTACCTTATCAATTTCATCGATAAAGATAATCCCTAGTTGTTCTGCTTTTGTTACGGCATCATGGGTCACTTCATCCATGTCAATTAACTTTTGGGCCTCTTCTTCAGTTAACACTTTTCTTGCTTCACTTACAGGCAAGCGACGTTTTTTCCGCTTTTTAGGCATCATTCCACCTAACATCTCTTGCATATTCATGCCCATCTGCTCCATACCTGCTCCTTGAAACATATCCATAAAACCTTGCTGTTGCTCTTCAACATCAATCGTAACGAGATAATCTTCCAATTCACCTAATGCAAGCTGGTGAGCCATTTGTTTTCTTTTTTGAGCAATTCCATGTTCTTCTTCTATTGGTGCCTCGGTTTGATCGGTTTCATTTTGTTGACCGAAAATCATTTCGAATGGATTCTTATAATTGGACTGCTTTTTCGCTTCGGGCACAAGTAATTGAACAAGCCTTTGATTGGCTTGATTTTCAGCTTGTCTTTTGACCGATTCCATTTTTTCTTGCTTAACCATTCGAACACTCGTTTCAACTAAATCACGGACCATTGATTCGACGTCACGACCAACATAGCCAACTTCTGTAAATTTAGTTGCCTCAACTTTAATAAAAGGAGCTCCGACTAATTTAGCTAAACGACGGGCAATCTCTGTTTTACCAACACCGGTTGGTCCAATCATTAAGATATTTTTGGGCGTTACCTCATCACGAAGCTTATCATCTAATAAACTACGCCGATGACGATTCCTTAAGGCAACAGCGACTGATTTTTTGGCTGACTCTTGACCGACAATAAATTGATTTAAACGCTCAACAATCTGACGTGGTGTTAAAGAAGTACTCATCTTTTATCGCTCCTCACTTTCGCTCAGTGCTGGTCATATTGGTAATAATAGATTAATCTTTATTACAATTCTTCAATCACGATTTGATCATTTGTATAAACACAAAGCTCTCCTGCTGTTTCTAAGGCCGCTTTGGCAATTTCTTTGGCACTTAATTGCGGAGCGTGTTTTTTTAATGCTCTTCCAGCTGCCAACGCATAGTTTCCACCTGAACCAATCGCTAAAATCCCATCATCAGGTTCAATCACTTCACCTGTTCCAGACACAAGTAATAAATGCTCCTTATTCATAACAATTAACATCGCTTCTAATTGTCGCAACATTTTATCACTTCGCCATTCTTTTGCTAGTTCAACCGCTGCTCTTTGTAAATTACCATTATACTCTTCTAAACGGCTTTCAAACTTTTCATACAAAGTGAAGGCATCAGCGACAGAACCAGCAAACCCAGCAATGACTTGATTGGAATAAAGACGCCGTACTTTTTTGGCGGTATGTTTCATCACAACAGCATTTCCCATCGTAACCTGGCCATCGCCTGACATCGCACATTTGCCTTCATGTCGAACCGCAAAAATCGTCGTTGCATGAAAATTGCCCATTTTCGACCCTCCCTTTAGCTCTTTTCTCAAAATAATTCAGTATCATACCCTTATTCTAATAAGCATACACGGCTTTGAAACAATTTATGCTCGTGGGTGATTTTGCATGTATACATCCCGGAGGCGTTCTTTTGTTACATGTGTATAAATTTGAGTAGTGGACAAACTCTCATGTCCTAAAAGCTCTTGCACAACTCTTAAGTCTGCTCCATTGTTAAGTAAATGGGTAGCAAAGGAGTGTCTTAAATGATGTGGGCTCACATGTGATGTAAGGGCTGCCTCTTTTACTCTCTTTGTTAACAAAGTTCGAAATGAACGAGTTGAAAGTGGTCCACCTTTATAATTTAAAAACAAATGATTGTTCGTTTCACGATTCACCGATTTTGCTAATAGCTTTGCACGACCGTCTTCGATATATGTGTTCAATGCCTCACAAGCAAACTCGCCAACAGGAACATAACGCTCCTTGTTTCCTTTTCCATGAACAAATACCGTACCAATCATAAAATCAATATCAGAAAGCTGCAACTGCTGGCATTCGCTAACCCGCATCCCTGTTGCATACAATAATTCAATAATCGCTTTATCTCTTTGAAGTAATGGCTCCTCACCTTGTAACGAGTTAAATAATTGAATCATTTCTTGCTCGTACAAAAAGTGAGGTAACCTCTTAGTTTGTTTAGGCAATGTCGTCATATTAAAAACATTTTCAGAAAGAATTTCTTCTCTTTCTAAAAAACGAAAGTAAGAACGCAAAGCCGAAATTCGTCTTGACACCGTTTTACGTTCATATTTCTTCTCAAAAAGATATGTTAAGTAACGACGAACATGTTCACGGGTGACTTCTTTTTCTGATGAAATCTCTTGTACAAACATAAAGTGATTAAAATCATTCAAATCAATTTGATAATTTGTCATCGTATGACCAGAGACATTTTTTTCAATTTTCATATATTGAAAAAAAAGCTCTTGATTTTTGTTTCTCTGTTCAGGTTCCATTTCATCACCTCACAAAGCTTATCAAATTCTAACATGAATTCATAACAGTGACAATTATGTTTACACTTTTTTCACAAAATTCTGAATCTCTGCCAATGCTCGTGTAGCCAGCTTTTCATAACGCTCTTTTTTATTACGGATCCTTTCTTCAAAAGGAGGCAATAAACCAAAGTTTGCATTCATAGGCTGGAAGTTCTTCGAGTTCGCTTGGGTAATATATTGAGCCATACTTCCTATAACAGTCTTATCAGGGAACTCCAACATTTCTTGACCGTCTACCAAACGCGAGGCGTTAATCCCTGCAACTAATCCAGCTGCCGCAGACTCTACGTATCCTTCTACTCCAGTAATTTGACCAGCGAAAAATAAATCATCACGCTCTTTGTATTGATACGTTGGTTTGAGTAAGTTCGGTGAATTAATAAATGTGTTACGATGCATGACACCATAACGAACAATTTCTGCTTCCTCTAAACCAGGAATTAAGCGAAGAACTTCTTTTTGTGGCCCCCACTTTAAATGAGTTTGAAAGCCAACGAGATTGTAAAGAGTACCTGATGAATTATCTTGTCGTAATTGAACAACCGCATAAGGTCTTTTCCCTGTTTTAGGATCTTCTAATCCTACAGGTTTCATGGGACCAAATAGCATCGTCTTTTTCCCTCTTGAAGCCATTACTTCAATTGGCATACACCCTTCAAAAAAGATTTCCTTTTCAAACTCCTTTAACGGGACTGTTTCAGCTGAAGTGAGCGCCTCATAAAAACGATCAAACTCTTCTTCCGTCATCGGACAGTTTAAATAGGCTGCCTCCCCTTTATCATAACGAGATTTTAAATACACTTTATCCCTATTTATTGAATCAGCTTCGATAATCGGTGCAGCCGCATCATAAAAATATAAGTACTCTTCACCTGTTAACTGAAGAAGTTCTTTGGAAAGGCTTTCTGAAGTCAACGGCCCTGTTGCGATAATTGTTGGTCCTTCAGGAATTCCATTAACCTCTTCATTTATAACCGTTACATTCGGGTGATTTTTCACCTTCTCCGTTACAAGTGCTGCAAAATCATGACGATCAACAGCTAACGCTCCTCCTGCTGGCACTGCCGCTGAATCTGCCGCCGCAATAATAACCGAATCAAGCGCTCTCATCTCTTCTTTTAAAACACCGACTGCATTCGTAAGGGCATTTGAACGGAGTGAGTTACTACACACAAGCTCAGCAAATTTATCTGTATGGTGTGCAGCCGTTTGTCTGACAGGACGCATTTCATATAACGAGACTTGAACGCCTCTTTTAGCTAATTGCCACGCCGCTTCACTCCCTGCTAACCCAGCACCTATCACATTAACATGTTTCGTTTGCATCATATTTCCTCCCACTTAAAACAATTGTGAACATTTTATGAATTAAGATTTTTTTTGACCATTTCCATGTACTTTGTTTTCAACTCAAAAGCATTACTTTATTTGGACTCTCTATGTAAAAATTAAATTCCTTTACTAAAAAGCTTATCTATCCTCAGTTTATCCTATTAAAAACAATTGTAAGCATACAAACGCCTTCACCCTACTAAAGGTGAAGGCTTTTAAAAAAGTACGTACAACTGACTTGATTGCCAAACATATCATAATACTTTTTTCTACAACATTCAACAAAAAACTATTATTAATTTGATTCTTCTTTATAATCACAAGATGTACACTGTACTTGTACACCCTTTTTCGACTTCTTCTCAACGAGTAGCTGCTGACATTTTGGACAAGGACGACTGATTGGCTTATCCCAAGAAATAAATTCGCATTCCGGATATCGATTACATCCATAAAACATTCGTTTCTTTTTGCTTTTCCGTTCGACAATTTGTCCTTCATGACAAGTTGGACAAGTAACCCCAATCTCCTTCACTATCGCCTTTGTATTACGACAGTCTGGGAAGTTGGAGCAAGCCATAAATTTTCCATAACGCCCCATTTTGTACACCATGTCATGACCACATTTTTCGCAAGTTTCTCCAGCTGGTTCATCCTTAATTTCAACTTCCTTCATTTCCTCTTCAGCAACGAGAAGTCGTTTTTCAAACCCTTGATAAAAATCATCAATAATTTGAACCCAGCGATGATTCCCTTCTTCAATCGAATCTAAATCAGTCTCCATCTTAGCTGTAAATTCTACATCTAAAATTTCCGGGAAAAATTCAACGATTAAATGCAGTACAATTTCTCCAAGCTCAGTCGGAATGAATCGCTTCTCCTCTAAGGCTACATATCCTCTACGCTGAATCGTATCCAATGTTGGGGCATATGTAGACGGGCGACCGATCCCTAGCTCCTCCATCGTTTTTACAAGCCTTGCTTCCGTATATCGAGGCGGCGGCTGGGTGAAATGTTGATGAGGTTCAATGTCTTCTTTAGAAACGACTCCACCTTCCTCTAAGTCCGGTAATAATCGATCTTCTTCTTTTTTACCGTCATCATTTCCTTCAATATACACTTTCATAAAACCAGGAAATTTCAACTTGGAACCTGTCGCTCGAAAGATAACTCCTTGATTCGTTAGATCAACGCTCATCGTATCCATAACTGCTGGAGCCATTTCACTTGCCACAAGGCGTTCCCAAATTAATTTATATAGTCGTAATTGATCTCTAGATAAATACGCCTTTACATCTTTTGGCTCATAAAATACGGATGTTGGACGAATCGCTTCATGGGCATCTTGAGCATTAGAACCCTTTTTATCGACCCTTTTCCCTTGTCGTAAAAATTCTTTCCCATAGTTTTTTTCAATAAATTCTTTTGATTCCGTTTGAGCCGTTTCCGAAATTCTTGTAGAATCGGTACGCATATACGTAATTAACCCGACCGTTCCTTCTTTTCCTAGGTCAATTCCTTCATATAGCTGTTGAGCAATCATCATTGTCTTTCTTGCTCGAAAGTTTAACTTTCTTGCTGCTTCCTGCTGAAGAGAAGATGTCGTAAATGGGGCAACCGGGTTACGCTTTCGCTCCTTCTTACTAACAGAAGAAATATCAAATTCTTTCCCTTTGATTTTCTTTAAGACAGTTTGCACTTCTTCTTCAGAGGCTAAACTTTTTTTCTTTCCATCGACACCATAAAACTTCGCATCAAATGTTTCATCATCCATTTTGAATTGACCTTCAATGCTCCAATATTCTTCCGGTTTAAACTCTTGGATTTCTTTTTCACGCTCGATGATCATTTTGACGGCAACCGATTGGACACGGCCAGCACTTAATCCTTTTTTCACTTTTTTCCATAGAAGTGGACTAATATTATAACCAACTAATCGATCCAAAATCCGACGTGCTTGCTGAGCATCAACTAAATCCATATTTATTTTTCTTGGGGTTTTAAACGCATCTTTAATCGCTTGTTTAGTAATTTCATTAAAGACGACACGACAATCTGAATTTGGGTCTATCCCCAAACTATGAGCTAAATGCCATGCGATCGCTTCCCCTTCACGATCGGGGTCAGCCGCTAAATAAATTTTTTTCACTTTTTTTGCTGCGGTCTTTAATTCTTTTAATACGGGTCCTTTACCTCGAATTGTTATATAACGTGGTTCGAAGTCTTCTTTCACATCTACTCCCATTTGACTTTTAGGTAAGTCTCTTACATGACCCATTGAAGCTTTCACAATGTATTTTTTTCCTAAATACTTTCCAATGGTCTTTGCTTTGGCGGGAGATTCTACGATTACTAAATAATCGGCCATATTGCAACTCCCTCTCTCGAAGATAAAATGTAAATCTTCCTCATTATTAAACAGACTTTCTTATTTTGTCAAACTGTACTTTTGTATTTTCCTGTTTTAAATCCACTTTTTATCCTTTCTTCACTATCTTAGACACTATTTATATAGTAGAAACTCGTCAAATATCGACAGATGGCAATTCATTTAAAATATCGTTTGCATTAAGAGCAAGTTTGGCTCCCTGCTGAATTAAATAATTTGTTCCTAATGATTGGGATTCATAGATAGGGCCAGGTACAGCAAATACTTCCCTCCCTTGCTCTAAAGCCTGATCAGCTGTAATTAAAGAACCACTTTTTTCCTTTGCTTCAACCACAATGACCCCATAGGAAAGGCCACTTATGATTCGATTCCTCGCTGGAAACTGCCACTTTGTCGGCGGACAATAAGGAGGATACTCACTTATAACAAGTTGTTCTTTTTTAATATATTCATATAATGACAGATTTTCTTTTGGGTAAGGGTGAAAGAATCCAGAACCTAAAACGGCAATCGTTGTCCCTCCAGCCCTTATCGTAGCTTGGTGGGCTATTGCATCAATCCCTTTTGCCAATCCACTAATAATCGTCCAGTTTTGTTCAATAAGTGGGGGCAATAACAGAGCAATACTCCTTTTCCCTAAAGCTGTTGGTTGCCTCGTCCCAACAGCTGCTATCATTTTCTTTTTTAATAGCTCCTTTTTTCCAATTGTATATAAGACAAGTGGCGGATCATATATTTCTTTTAATAATAAGGGATAGTCTTCATCTATCAACGTAATCGCTTCGATTTGATGTTTTGCCAAAAATTCCGCAACCTGTTCTGGAGCAAAACGATGATAATCTTCATAAAAATGAGCAGCTTGTTTTGGGGAGAAGCGATAGATGTGCTGGAGGTCGTGGACACTTAAGGTAGGTAATTGCTCCAATTGAGGATCCTTTTCTAAAATTTTAATACATTTTGTGCTCGATACTCCTCGACAAAAATGTAGATGAATGATTTTTTGACGAATTTGTGACAATCTTTCACAACCTTTCAAAAATTAAATGACACGGAGAAAAATGAAGATTTAGCAGAAGGAAATAGAGAGGATAAAGCGATAGTAGAACCGTTAAATAAAGCCACTGTTATACAACAAATGGAGTTTCAATCATTACTTTTTTCGACATAACGAATGAAATTCCTGCTTATTTCGTGCTGAGCAACATCTAGAAGTGGAGATTATTGTACAGAAAGGCGAGCTATTTCGGTTTCTTCCTGGCACTTTTCTATTTTAAGCCGAGCCTCCTCCATTTTGTTCGCATAAAAAAAGCTATCCACACAAGGTTTTATTAACCTTACCGGATAGCTTCCATTTGAGTATGACTAAGATTAGCATTTTAAGCCGCTCTTATTTCGAATAAAAAAGCTTATTTCGTTACCTCATGTGTAATGCACTTTTCGTAAAGACCTTTTTCTTTTAGAACAGAAATCAAAGTCTCTCCCATAACAGAAGGAGTTTCAGCAACCTTCACACCGCAACTCTCAAGCGTTTTGATCTTTTCAGATGCTGTACCCTTACCACCTGAAATAATCGCACCAGCGTGGCCCATACGTTTCCCTGGAGGGGCTGTTTGACCACCGATGAAACCAACAACAGGTTTTGTCATGTTCTCTTTAATCCATTCAGCTGCTTCTTCTTCAGCTGTTCCACCAATTTCACCAATCATGATGACCGCATATGTGTCTGGATCTTCATTAAATAGGTTTAAAACATCGATAAAGTTCGTTCCATTTACTGGGTCTCCACCGATACCAACGGCACTTGATTGACCAATGCCTTCTGTTGATAATTGATGTACCGCCTCATACGTAAGCGTACCAGAACGAGAAACAACTCCGACATGACCTTTTTTGTGAATATAACCAGGCATGATCCCAATTTTGCACTCCTCAGGCGTGATAACACCTGGGCAGTTAGGTCCGATTAAACGAGTTTTCTTCCCTTCCATATAACGTTTAACAGAAACCATGTCCATTACAGGGATTCCCTCTGTAATACAAATCGCTAAATCTAATTCAGCGTCAACCGCTTCCATAATAGAATCTGCTGCAAATGCAGGTGGTACATAAATAACTGACGCATTCGCACCCGTTGCTGCAACCGCTTCAGAAACCGTATTAAATACCGGGATTCCCTCTACTTCCGTTCCACCTTTACCAGGCGTTACTCCACCAACGATATTTGTACCGTACTCAACAGCTTGTTGTGTATGGAATAAACCTGTTTTACCTGTAATCCCTTGAACAATAACCTTTGTATCTTTGTTTATAAGGATACTCATTTCTTTCGTCCCGCCTTTCTATTTAACTAGAGATACGATTTTTTGTGCGCCATCAGCCATTGAATCAGCAGCTGTAATGTTTAAACCTGATTCACTTAAAATTTTCTTACCTAAATCAACGTTTGTTCCTTCTAAACGTACAACTAAAGGAATCTCTAAACCAACTTGTTTCGTTGCTGCTACAACACCTTCTGCAATGATGTCACACTTCATGATACCACCAAAGATGTTAACGAAAATTCCTTTAACTTTGTCATCAGATAAGATAATTTTGAAAGCTTCTGTTACCTTCTCAGCTGTCGCACCGCCCCCAACATCAAGGAAGTTAGCCGGGTCGCCATTATAATGTTTAATAATGTCCATCGTTGCCATCGCAAGTCCAGCACCATTAACCATACAACCGATGTTTCCATCTAATGCGATATAGCTTAAATCGTATTTAGAAGCTTCGATTTCTTTTTCATCTTCTTCCTCTAAATCACGGAAAGCAAGAACTTCTTTTTGACGGTAAAGAGCATTAGAATCAAAGTTTAACTTTGCATCTAGTGCCATTACCTTTCCATCTCCAGTTGTGACAAGTGGGTTAATTTCAGCAATCGAAGCATCGTTATCAACAAATGCTTTATATAAGCCCATCATGAACTTAACCGCTTGTCCAACTAATTCTTTCGGAATATTAATATTAAAAGCAATTCTTCTTGCTTGATATCCTTGTAACCCTACCGCTGGATCAATGATCTCTTTGAAGATTTTTTCAGGAGTCGCTTCTGCCACTTCCTCAATTTCTGTTCCACCTTCTTCAGAAGCCATTAAAACGATACGGGATGTAGCACGATCTAATACAAGTCCTACATAATATTCTTTCTTAATATCGCAGCCTTCTTCAATAAGTAAGCGCTTTACTTCTTTACCTTCAGGGCCCGTTTGATGAGTAACTAATGTCTTTCCTAAAATCTCATTAGCGTATGTACGAACTTCATCAAGGTTTTTGGCAACCTTAACGCCACCTGCTTTACCACGTCCACCTGCATGGATTTGAGCTTTTACTACATTTACTTGCGTACCTAACTCTTTGGCAGCTTCTACTGCTTCGTCTACAGAAAATGCCACTTTACCATTTGGAACTGCTACTCCATATTGACGAAGGAGTTCTTTTCCTTGATATTCATGGATATTCATTCTCTCCAGCCTCCTATCGGTAACATAAATTGTTTCCTATTCAACCATTTTACTGACGATTGATTAGAACCATATTCATTTTAGCATTATTAGAATTATTTGTGGAGGATTTTATTCAATAAATCGACAAATTCTTTTGTATTATAAGAATATTGATGTTCCTTTTGAATAAAAAACCGCTTCACAAAACCTTTTCCTCCCTCTTGTTAAGGATAAAAAATATAATGATCTGAAAATAAAAGAAATCCATAGAGAGACATCTCCACGGATTTCATATAATTATAATCTTAAGCGGAAGCGTTGGATCTTTCCTGATGCTGTTTTTGGTAAATCATCAATAAACTCAATTTCTCGTGGGTATTTATAAGGGGCTAAATGCTCCTTTACATATAGTCTTAATTCATCTTTTAACATTTCCGTTCCTTCAATCCCAGATTTTAAAACGATATACGCTTTAGGATACACGAGTTGATTCACGGTCTCTTTCCCAACAACCGCTACTTCTAGAACTTTTGGATGTTGAAAAAGGATGTTTTCAATTTCAATAGGTGAAACCCAGATTCCCCCTACCTTTAGCATGTCATCCGATCGTCCTGAATACCAAAAATAACCGTTTTCATCTAGATAATACTTATCCCCTGTGTGCATCCATTCACCATAAAACTTGCGCTGATTTTCTTTTCTGTTACACCAATATCCCCCTGTTAAGCTTTCCCCTTTAATAACAAGATCACCAACCTCATTCGGTCCTAACTCGATCGATTGGTCATTCAAAATTTTCGCTTCGTAACCTGGCACTATTTTTCCGGTGCTCCCAGGTTGAATATCACCGATCCGGTTAGATAAAAAAATATGCAATGCCTCAGTTGAGCCAATACCATCTAAAATATCTAGCTGAAAAACCTCTTTCCATTTATTGTAGAAAGAAGCTGGCAAAGCTTCCCCCGCTGAGACACAGACTCGAATAGACGACAAATCAGGGACGATCCCTGTTTGCTCGACATAGTTCAACATTGCTCCATATAAGGTAGGGACACCAAAAAAAATAGTCGGCTTCGCTTTTTCGATTTGTTCAAAAATCTTATCTGGTTTCGGTCTCTCACTCATCAAAACCGTTGTTCCCCCAACTCCTAATGGAAAATACATCCCATTCCCTAACCCATAAGCAAAAAATAATTTAGAAGCCGAGAACGTTATATCATCCTCTGTCATGTTTAATATGTTTTTCGCATAATTTTCTAAAGCCGCCTCCATATTTTTTTGTTGATGGATGACTCCTTTTGGTTTGCCTGTACTCCCGGAACTATAAAGCCAAAACCCTGGATCTTCTGCCGCACTCTGATAAGTTTGACATTCCTTGGAACCTGTATTTAGAAACTGATAAAAATCAAGTTCTTCATGAGCTTCTGTCCCTTTTGCATCGATGACAATCACATGTTTTAAATAAATAAATCGCTCTTTATTTCCTTTCATGTTTTGCCAAACCTCTGACTCTACGACGAGAACCTTCGCCCGACTATCATTTAATAAATATTCATAATCCTGTGCAGGCAACATCGTATTCACCGGAATCGGTACTGCACCGATTTTCATTGCTCCGTAAAAAGTAACAATAAACTCGGCTGAATCGTAAGCTAATAACAGAACTCGATTTTCACTCTCAACATGAATTTTTTTGAAAGCGTCACCAATTTGATTAACACTCGTTAAGAGTTCGTTGTACGTAAGGCTTTTATCATCAGAATAAATCGCGACTTTTTCCCCTAAACCTTTTTGAACATTCTCCTCAATAAAACGGTTTGTTGCATTATAGTGCTCCTTAACCCCAACAAAATTTAATGCATGTGAATCGATCATTTATTTCCCTCCAGTTGAAAAAATGATACGTCTCTACCCGTTTAAATTCAGGAAAATCAAGGTAAAAACAATCGTTTTTACCTTAGATTCACCTTTTCACAACATTTGATGGCACTTATTTCCCAGACCAGTCAGCTGGACGTTTTTCAATAAAAGCACTTAAGCCTTCTTGGGCATCCTCCGAGCGGAATAAAA
>NZ_ALPT02000014.1 GCF_000292245.2 Alkalihalobacillus alcalophilus ATCC 27647 = CGMCC 1.3604
CAGGGTTTCTTGTTCTTTGCTTGGATAGAGACGGAATTTGTATGCTTTGTTGATGAGCATTGTTTTCACCTCAGATAGGAATGTATGTTCTTATTATATCCTAACAAGAATCTCTTTGGCTACCGCCAACCGCCATTCATCTCCCCCTTATCGTTGGGCTTCTCCCTTCACACGATTGAAGAGGGAGTCTTCTGTCGGGAAATGATAAAATAATTCGGAATACTCTATTGGCAGTCGATCCGCTGATCATTTATTCTTTTTCTTTTCGACAATTACGTACAACGAGTTGTAACCTCTCCTCAATTATTCATATGAGTTCTAACTTTAAAAAGTCTTTTTATCTACAGATCTCATCTAGCAAAGGCTTGGTCATCCTTATAATTATCACCAATCTCCCCGACAATTTCAGTTAAAATATCTTCCATTGTCACTAAGCCAATAATTGTTCCAACGTTATCGGTGACAAGTGCTATATGGGTTCGATTCTGCTGCATTTTTAAGAACACATCTTTTATAAAAGTACTTTCCTTAAAAGATGGAATTTCATGAATAAAGTCGTTTATCCTTCCCATTCTTCCAGCCGCAATACTCGTGAGCATTTCTTTTGTATTAATAAAACCAATAAAGTCTTCTTGATTCTGTTCACTTAATATAACAGGAAAACGAGTGTAATCATATTCATCAAGTACATTAATCATTTCTTCAAGACTCATATTTTTGTTAAGAGTGATCATTTCCACCCGTGGAATCATAATCTCTTGTAATATTCTTTCATCAAAGGCAAAAATGTTTTCTAAATAAGCAAGCTCTGTTCGGTTAATCTCGCCCCCTTGAAAACTTTGGGCAACTATCAGCTTTAATTCCTCCTCAGAGTGAACTGTTTCATGCCCTGCAGGCTCCACCCCAAATAAGCGTAGAAGCTTCTGAGCAGAACCATTTAATATACGAATAAATGGGCTCATTATTTTTCCGAACCAATAAAGCGGTGGGGCTAATAATAAGGTCATCTTTTCTGGAAACTGAATCGCTAAAGTCTTCGGTGCAAGCTCTCCAATTACAACATGTAAAAAAGATACAAGAGCAAGGGCAATTCCATAAGAAAGAAGAGTCGCTATAGCAGCTGGCACTTCAAACCTTTCAAATAGCGGTTGTAATATCCTCTGCACAGTCGGTTCACCTAACGCTCCTAAAACAAGAGCAGTGATAGTAATTCCTAGCTGACAGGCAGATAAATAATAATCAAGATCATGGGCAACTTTTTTTGCCATAATAGCTTTTTTATTACCTTCTAAAATCAATTGATCAATTCTTGACATCCTCACTTTTAAAATGGCAAACTCTCCACCAACAAAGAAGGCGGTAAGTAGTATAAAAACCACCACAAAAAATAAATTTATTAGTACAATTCCGTCCAATTAGTTCCCCCGTCTGAGGGATTCACCTCCAAGGTTATTACATGTGTTTATATGAAGATTAATTTTTTTTAACATGAGGATAAAAAGCAAGCTGTTTAATTTGATGGTTATCCATCTCAGTCACAACCCATAAATGTTCGCCCTGCTGAAATTCCTCACCTTGCTGAACGAGTTCAATCTTTTGCGATTGGATCCAACCACCAATTGTATCAATATCTTCACTATCACCAAACTCTAAAGCAAATCTGTCCTCAAGCTCTATTAAGAGCACACGCCCGTTTACTAAATACTTGCCGTCACTTTTCTCATAAATATCTGCGACTTCATCTTCATCAAACTCATCACGAATTTCACCAACAAGCTCCTCTA
Organism: Alkalihalobacillus alcalophilus ATCC 27647 = CGMCC 1.3604; assembly: GCF_000292245.2. Classification (GTDB taxonomy): domain Bacteria; phylum Bacillota; class Bacilli; order Bacillales; family Bacillaceae_D; genus Alkalihalobacillus; species Alkalihalobacillus alcalophilus. Next base: position 1,785 of record NZ_ALPT02000014.1, read on the forward strand.
ACACATCTTCCATTGTTAATATCCCTGATGTTCCACCATATTCATCCATGACAACAGCCATATGAACCTTTTCCTTCTGTAACCTTAAAAGTACGTCTTGAATTCTTGTTGTTTCTAAAATAAAAGGTAGATTTCGAACATATTCATTAAGATTACTCTCTCTACCTGTAACAATATGATTCAGCATTTTTTTAGCATTCACGCCACCAATAATTTTATCTTTGTCGCCATCTTCAATAACAGGATATCTCGTATAATTGTATTTATCTAATACCTCAATAACTTCTTCTTTCGTCATTTCTTTCTGAATAGCAATGAGGTCTGTTCTAGGCACCATAATATCCTTTGCCACACGCTCATCAAACGAGAACACGTTTTCCATATACTCTAATTCTATTTGGTTAATCGCTCCACCTTGAAAGCTTTGAACCATAATAATTTTCAGCTCTTCTTCTGTATACGCTTGATCATGTCCAATAGGTTTTACCCCAAAAGAACGTAACAAAACTCGCGATGCACCATTTAAAGCGAAAATAAATGGATACATTATTTTTCCAAACCAATAAAGTGGACCTGCAAGCAATAAAGTCATTCTTTCAGAAAACTGAATGGCCAATGTTTTAGGAGCCATCTCACCAACTACAACGTGTAGATACGTAACAAGAAAAAACGCAATCGCATAAGAGGCAATCGATGACGTGGTATCCGATACGTTCAAAAAGTTAAAGATTGGATACATTAAACTTTCCACAGCAGGCTTTCCTAATGCCCCTAAACCTAGGGCAGTAACCGTAATACCTAGCTGACACGCTGATAAATAATAATCAAGATCAGATGCTACGATTTTTGCTACTTGAGCTTTTTTATTCCCTTCATCAATTAACTGCTCAATTCTCGACATACGAATTTTCACAACCGCAAATTCTGAGCCAACAAAAAAAGCCGTTAATGCTAGTAACACAACAAGCATTATAAGGTTTATTAATGTAATGATGTCCAATTAGCTCCCTCTAATTGAGGGATTCACCTCCAAATATAATAAAAAGACATTTAAACAAGTGAGAATTTTCAAAAAAACATTTTTAAAAAATCACTTCCAAAGCATAACGTTTTAGTTTTCAAAAAAAACCTTTTTCCATCGAAAAACTAAAGAAATAATAGGGAAAATTCTTTAATTCTATCAAACTGTAACGTTATAGTTTTAAATATACAAAATTATAAATAGAAAAGCAAGCAACCTCTCAAGATTATTAAATTTTTACATAACAAAAAATCCTATTGATTTTTGTTCTCAATAGGTTTTGGTGTTATACACATATAAAAGAATATTCCGCTAATCTATCATCATGATAACCCTTACATTTTAAATTTTCTACTATTTTTAATTACACCCTCTATTATCGCAATATGTTTGAATATGGAAATAAAAACAACTAGTGGAATATAGAGGATTTAGATACTTTAAGTGAGCTCGCTGCCGCCACTTTTGGAGGGTTAGATATTTTCATCCAACATCTTAACCTAAAGAAACAGGCAAAGATGTTCGAAAGGTTTGCCACCTTATTTTTAAAAGGAGCTTCATAGATACGGATTTAAAATCAGGGAGCCGTAATAATGAATCAAAAAAAGACCAGTGTGCTCATATATAAGTGCACTGGTCCATTTTAACGGCAAACTACCTCAAATGAGTTTTCTCATATTAAAGGTAAGAAGATTTATTTCGTTTCTTTCTCTCCACCATCAAAGATTACGAGTAATAAAAAGAGGATAAAGGCAAAAACGAGGGCAATTCCGCCACCAATATAAAAGCCAAGAGTAAATCCTTGTGGGAGGTTAAATGGGTTTAACGTATATAGCCACATACCTGACGTTAAGCCGACGGAACCGATAATCGCCATAATCGTTTGCCAATTCGCTAAGCTTTTTCTTTTCGGTTGATAAACTTTGTAATAAATACTCCAAGAAAATAAAGTAAGCCAGCCTACTAATGAGACGTGTGCATGGATCGGTCTAAACGCATATGAGCCCGCACCTGACATATGGGCACCAAGGAATACCCCAATGATTCCAAAAATAGCTGAAAGTACTAATAAGATTTTTGCATGATTCATAAATTTGTTGCCTCCTTCAATTATTTAAGTGTCCGCGACAATCTTCTGCCTTCTTTTATCAAAACGCTTTAACACATAAAAGTAGATAGATTTAGTAAAAATGACAGGAGTAGTGACTTTTGAGCCCTCTTCATTCTTCTTACTAAGTATACTTTATAGAAGAAATATGAACGGAAGATGAATAAAGCGTTACAACTTTTTAAATTACAGCTGATTTTTTCAAATGATAGGCAGTATAACCGTAATGCTTGTCCCTTTTCCTTGTTTGGAATGAACCTTTAGTTCACCACTGTGTAAATCAACCACCTTTTTCACAATCGCTAATCCTAAACCGGCCCCTTCAATTTCCATCGTTCTTGAAGGATCAGCCCGATAAAAACGTTCAAACATTCTTTCCTTCTCGAGCTCAGTTAACCCGATCCCAGTGTCTTCAATGGTTAGCAATACATGATGCTCTTCCGCTTTTAACTCAATGCGAATTTCTCCTCCTTGATGGTTGTACTTAATCGCATTACTCATTAAATTATCCCAAACACTCATACACATCGCTCGGTCCCCAGTAAATTCAACTTCTGATAAATGATATTGAAGCAAAATCTCCTTCTCCGATAATTTCCATTGATACCCTTTTATAACCGATTTGACTTGCTCTGATAGTGAAAAATTTTCCTTATGTCGCGGTTGCTCCATTTGGTTTAACGATGATAATACGAGCAATTGACTGGTCAAACTTGATAATCTTTCCGTCTCAGAACGAATAACTTGCAAATGTTGACTCTTTTCTTCTGTCGAGAGTGCTTTATTTTCCAATAAGGAAGTATAGCCATTTATATTAGAAAGGGGAGATTGAATATCATGTGAAATAGAGGAGATAAACTCATTTCTCATATCCTCTGCCTCAGCTAATTGTTTGGTCATATCTTGAAAACTTGTGGCAAGCTCACCAATTTCATCCTGCCTTTTAAAATCTAACTTCACATCAAACTCACCTTTTTGTACTGCTTTAGTGGCCTGATTTAACTTTGAAAGCGGTCTAATTAAATAGTGAGCTAATGTCATTTCCAAAATCAAACTAAAGACAATCGTAAAACCTAATAGCCATGCAAATAAGTAATGCATTTCACTAAAATGTAATTTAATATCCGGTCTTAAAAATAAGGCATATTGCTCCCCTTCGTGTTCAACAGGCACCCCAATGCTATTTCTTAGTTCATTCGCAAAAAAACCAGTTACAAATGTTTCACTCGGAAAATGAGCAATCCCATGAAAAATCTCACCATTTAAAACAAGCTTTATTTTTGCTTCTTCCATTGTTTCATCACGAAATGGTTGCCCAAATTGCCAAGACTGCCCTTCAAGGTTAAATAAACGTAGCTGATAACCGGTCGCTGCCAAAAAATCTAGTGATTGGTGTAATTCGCTTTGCTCACTTAGATAATCGGCCACTTCTAAAGCAATTTCAGTGTATTTCTGATCATTTTGTTCCTTTAAAAAGTGCTGATAATAAACATTTGAAAGAAAAAATGCCAACAATCCACTAATAAGCATAATGACCAAAGTAAAAAAACAAAAGAAGAATATAAGGATCTCACTCTTCTATCACCTCAAGAGAATAGCCAACTCCACGGATCGTTTTTAAAGTTATTTCGGTAGTCATTTTTGTAAAACGCTCACGCAATCTTTTAATATGTACATCAATCGTCCGTTCGTTTCCACTGAAATCATGGCCCCATACTTTTTCAATCAGCTGATCACGTGTTAAGACACGATTTTTATTGGCAGCTAGAACATATAACAGTTCAAATTCTTTCAAAGGCAACATAAAAGTTTGACCATGAACCTCTACCTCATAGCTTACCTTATTGATTGTAACCGCACCGATTTGAATAATGAGTTCAGATTCCTGTCGGCTACGTCTAAGCAAGGCTTTTATTCTAAATAAGAGCTCCTTCAATTCAAATGGCTTTACCAAATAATCATCTGTACCTAGAGCAAAACCCTTTTCTTTATCATGAAGTTGGCTTTTGGCCGTTAGCATAATGACTGGTATGTTTTGATGATGTCGCAACTGTTTAACTAATTCATAACCATCCATTATCGGCATCATCACATCTATAACGACTAATTGATATGTTTTCTGTTCTAAAAGGTGCAAGGCAACTTCACCGTTTTCTGCCTGTCCAGTACGGTAACCATTCTCTTCTAAGTATTGGCTCACCATCTGGCGTAAATGCTTATCATCATCAACGATTAAAATTGATTGCATACAGTCACGTCCTTTCTATATTAGTTGTTATTGTAGCTGAAATTTTAATGAATAGACAGAGCACGCCGTTTGATTTTTTTGGGAGGCTTATGATTGCCGAAGATAACAATTCAGACCTGCTAAGGGAATCATTGACCTCCTATGATTCCCTTTGTCTTCACTTCACTCCCGCTAACGCAATCATTCAGCCCCTTTGATTCCAAAAGCCACCATTCCACTTCCACAAAAGCAATCATTCTAGCTTCCTGAAGACGATCCGCACCGAAAAACCCCCTCCAAACAATCTTAGAGGGGGCAAAATCTATTTTATTTTAATTTCCGCTAATTAAACAGCTGCAACTTTGCTTAATGCATCTTGTACTGTTACTAATTCGTAACCGAGGTCACGTGCTACGGCTGGGTATGTTACATCACCGTTTGCTACGTTGACACCTAATGCTAATGCTGGGTTTTCAGCAACCGCTTTTTCAACGCCTTTATTAGCAATTTGTAAAGCATAAGGAATTGTTACGTTTGTTAATCCTAATGTTGATGTACGTGGAACTGCTCCTGGCATGTTCGCAACTGCATAGTGAACAACGCCGTGCTTTTCATATGTTGGGTTATCGTGAGTTGTAATGCGATCAACTGTTTCGAAAATACCACCTTGGTCAATCGCAACGTCAACAACAACAGAACCAGCTGACATTGATTGAATCATTTCTTCTGTTACTAATTTAGGGGCTTTTGCTCCTGGAATTAATACCGCACCAATAACTAAATCAGATTCTTTGACAGCATCTGCAATGTTCATTGGGTTAGACATTAATGTTTTAATGCTATTACCGAATAGGTCATCTAATTGACGAAGACGATCCGCACTTAAGTCGATCATTGTTACATCTGCACCTAGACCTACTGCGATTTTCGCTGCGTTTGTACCTACTACACCGCCACCGATAACGGTTACTTTTCCGCGTTTTACTCCTGGGATTCCAGAAAGTAAGATTCCTTTTCCGCCTTCTGGTTTCTCAAGGAATTGAGCACCAATTTGAGCAGACATACGGCCAGCCACTTCACTCATTGGAGTTAATAATGGCAATGTACGGTTCAATTCAACTGTTTCATAAGCAATCGCAATTACGCCACTTTCAACTAAAGCTTTAGCTAGTTCTGGCTCAGCTGCAAGGTGTAAGTAAGTGAATAAAATAAGACCTTTACGGAAATATCCGTATTCAGAGCTTAATGGCTCTTTTACTTTCATAATCATTTCAGATTTTGTCCAAACATCTTTTGCTTCTGGGATGATTGTTGCTCCAGCTTCTAAATAAACGGCATCTTCAAAACCACTACCAAGTCCAGCGTTTTGTTCAACTAATACTTCGTGCCCAGCATTTTTCAGTGATACAACACCAGCTGGAGTAATTGCTACACGGTTTTCATTATTTTTAATCTCTTTTGGAATTCCAATAATCATATATGTCATCCTCCTAAAAAGGGCTTATTATTGTTACCCCCTCAGTATAGGATGATGATGTAAAAAATGCATTGTGTGAGATATTAAAAATGTAAGCGTTTATTTGTGAAATTTCACAAACGAATAATCGAACCCTTATTTTTGTTGAAGCATTTTTAAATCTAAATAAAGGCCATGTTTTTGCACGGAGTCTTTTAATGACACTTGCGTTATCTCTTGGATCCTTTTCAGTCGATAATTGAGGGTATTAACGTGGCAATGTAGCTCTTTTGCTGCCTCATTGACATTGCTGTCCTTATCCAAGGTCACTTCTAATGACTCTAATAAGTTGGTTTTATTTTCAGCATCATACTGTTTTAAACGTTCAATAATTGGATTAATAGGAATACGTTGAATCGCCTTTTGTTTTTTTAACAAATCGATGTACTTGAAAATGCCAAGCTCATGATAAAACTCAGCCTGCCCTAATTCTTCCTCATAAACTTGCTTTAATTGGACAACCTTTAATGCTTCTTCATAACTACTTTTGACAAATTGATAATCATCATAAGCGTATCCACAACCTGAAATGACATCACTAATTGCAAACCGTTCCTTCACCTGAGTCTTGAATGTTTGAATAAACTCCTTCACATCCTTTAAATCTTCATGACTGGAAGGAGAAATTAAGATAATAAGTTGGTTTTCATCAAAGGTTTGGATAAGTAAATTAATCTTTTGTGTTGTTTTGGCGACATAAATGAGCTTTTTGGTTAAATCTTGATTCATTTCTGTAAATGAAAAAACGAGTACAGTGAGAGGGTTGTTTGAATGAAAGCCAATTTTCATTAATTGTTCTTTAATCAACCGATGGTCATTCGCATCACCTGTAATCATTTGCCACAAAAGCTCTTGATGGTTTTTTTCCTTCTTTTTCTTTTGAATCTTAAGCTGAAGTAGTTGGCTCTTCGCTTTGCTTGCAGCTATTTTTAAATCAGATAAGTCTTCTTTTGTTAACGAGCGCCCCACCTCTAATACCCAAATATAACCTAAAACTTCCTTCTCTTTTCTAATCGATACAGCGACACGGTTGCCAAGGCCAATATCGTTAATTTGCGGAATAACAAGAGGCTCATCACTTTGATTTAGCTTAGGAATGACCCCCTCCTTCCAAAATTTATTAATCACTCTTTCAGGAACTCTACGTCCTATAATCGTTGAAATTCTTGCTTCATCTGTTCGATCATCGTGTGAACTATAGGCAAGAAGTTGATGGTTTGAATCCTCTAATGTAACAGGACATTTTAAACGTTCGCTAATGACATCGACAAAGTCTTCTAGTGAATCAAAAGGTCGGTTAAAAGGATGATGTTTATACTCACTCAATTTCGAATCCCCCTTTTTACGGAAATTTTTTGAATTATTTATTATAAATGTAAGTAAAAATCATTTTATTCTGATAATTAAATTATAAACGAAACACATGTTACCCTAATATAGCACAGTTGAAAAAACAGAGAACAGAAAACAGAATTAAAGATTCAAGGAGTGAGTATTGCATGAACATTTTAGATATACTGGATTCGATAAATGCAGTATTATGGGGTCCTCCGAGTTTAATTTTATTATTCGGAACTGGTCTATTTTTAACCTTCCTCTTGAAAGGAATTCAATTCAGCCGATTAAAATATGCGTTTAAATTAGCTTTTTCTAAAGAAGGAAATAATTCCGACTCTGGAGACGGAGACATTAGTAATTTCAAAGCCTTAATGACAACGCTTGCAGCAACGATCGGAATTGGTAATATTGCCGGCGTTGCAACCGCTGTCACACTAGGGGGACCAGGTGCGATCTTCTGGATGTGGGTCGTTGGTTTACTTGGAATGGCGACGAAATATGCCGAAGCCTTGCTGGCTATGAAGTATCGTGTCAAAAATAGTAATGGTGAATATTCTAGTGGTCCGATGTATTACATTGAAAAAGGTCTTGGACCAAAATTTAAGTTGCTTGCCATTGCCTTTGCTTTCTTTGGTGCCTTTGCTGCTCTTGGTATTGGGAATAGTGTTCAGTCCAATTCGGTAGCCGATGTAGCGAGTAGTAGTTTCGGAGTTCCACATTGGCTAACAGGTGTCATTTTAATTATCTTTGTATCTTATCTCATTTACGGTGGTATTCAACGTATTAGTACCGTATCAGGTGTATTTATTCCGATTATGGCAATCTTCTATATGCTCGGAGCGATTTTAATTATTGTTCTTAACTACAACTTAATCATTCCATCCTTCCAATTAATTTTCCATCATGCCTTTAATCCTGTTGCAGCAACAGGTGGATTTGCTGGAATAATTGTTGCTGAAGCGATTCGAAATGGTGTAGCTCGTGGTATATTCTCGAACGAAGCTGGTCTTGGTACCGCTGCTTTAATTGCAGGTAGTGCCAAAGCTGATCACCCTGTTAAACAAGCTCTTGTGGCGATGACAGGTACATTTATCGTAACGATTGTTGTATGTACATTAACTGGTTTGACTTTAATCATTACCGGCTATTGGGACCAAACAGGTGGTCTAATATCTGGAGTTATGCATGATCCGTCACTTGAAGCAGGTGCTTTAACAGCAGCAGCTTTCGGTTCTGCCTTAGGGGTTATTGGAGAATACATCGTCGCGCTCTCCATAATTTTGTTTGGCTCAACAACGATTGTTGGCTGGTATGTTTATGGTGAAAAATGTATCGAGTATTTAACAGGTCCAAAAGGGATCGCAGCGTATCGAATTATCTATATTGCAGCGTGTGGACTTGGTACTGTCGTCAGCCTACAAACCGTTTGGGCTTTTGCTGATATGGCCAATGCCCTAATGATGATTCCAAACCTGATTGCTCTTCTGTTATTATGGAAAGTCATTAGATCGGAAACGAATGATTTCTTTGACAACCATTATAAATCAGCGAAATCTTAAAAAAGAAACTATATTAAAATATTATCGACTGTGTCGTTTACACATCACTTCTCTTACGCAAAATAGATACACTAGCGTAAGAGAAGTGATTTTTTTTGTGATTAAATATCAACACTCCAAAATTTTCAGTCACTCTTTATATCTCCCCCTAGTTTTTGCTATCCCACCACTTTTTATGACCGTTAAAACGGCATTTGCTCCTAAATTCAAATAGCCCTTCCTCAGAGTTAAATCGATACCTAAAAAAAAGAAGCGATAAATATTATCGGCTGTTTCGCATAATCTTCAGTTCTCTTTCGCAAAATAGAACAAACAACGTCAGAGGAGTGATTTTTTGTTATTAGAGTTGTTAAACCGGATTAATTCCGTCTTATGGGGTCCACCGAGTTTAATTTTGTTATTTGGTACAGGGATATTTTTAACCTTTATCTTAAAAGGAATTCAATTTCGTCATCTCATCTACGCATTTAAGCTCGCTTTTAGTAAGGAAGGAAATAACGAAAATTCTGGTGAAGGTGATGTAAGTAATTTTAAAACCTTAATGACGACTTTATCAGCAACAATCGGAATCGGAAATATTGCCGGAGTTGCTACTGGGGTTACCCTTGGTGGTCCTGGTGCGATTTTTTGGATGTGGATCGTCGGTCTACTCGGGATGGCAACCAAATATGCGGAAGCCCTACTTGCGATGAAATACCGAATTAAAAACCGTAACGGTGAGTTTTCCAGTGGACCGATGTATTATATTGAAAAAGGGATTGGTCCAAAATGGAAATGGTTAGCCATAGCCTTTGCATTATTTGGAGCTTTCGCCGCCTTAGGGATTGGCAATAGCGTTCAATCAAACTCGGTCGCGGATGTCGCTAATAATAGCTTTAATGTTCCAAATTGGGTTACAGGGATTATCCTAATTATTTTTGTTAGTATGATCATTTATGGAGGAATCCAAAGGATCAGTGCTGTTTCAAGTTTTTTTGTTCCTCTAATGGCCGTTTTTTATATGCTTGGAGCCCTTTTAATTTTAATCTTAAACTATGACCAAATTATTCCGTCATTTGGATTAATATTCCATTATGCCTTTAATCCCGTTGCCGCAACAGGTGGTTTTATTGGGATAACGGTTGGACAAGCGATTCAAAATGGAGTAGCTCGCGGAATATTTTCTAATGAAGCAGGTCTTGGTACCGCCGCCTTGATTGCAGGTGTTGCAAAAGCCGATCACCCTGTTAAGCAAGCGTTAGTTTCCATGACCGGTACATTTATCGTTACCATTGTCGTTTGTACACTGACTGGCTTAACCTTAATCTTAACAGGGTTTTGGGATGCCTCAGGAGGATTAATATCTGGTATTACCCATGATCCCTCTTTAGAAGCAGGTGCCTTAACTAGTGCCGCCTTTGGTTCCGTACTTGGAATTGTTGGAGAATATATCGTCTCGATTTCAATTATACTCTTTGGGGCAACAACTATCGTCGGTTGGTATGTCTATGGGGAAAAGTGCTTTGAATATCTTGTAGGCACACGCGGAATTGAGGCCTATCGAATCGTCTATATCGCTGCTTGTGGGATCGGTACAATTGCTAATCTTGGAACCGTCTGGGCATTTGCTGATATGGCCAACGCCTTAATGATGATTCCAAACTTAATCGGTCTCCTCCTCCTGTGGAAAGTCATTCGCTCTGAAACGATTGATTTTTTTACAAACCACTTTAAATTAGCTGAAAAATAACGTTCAAAAGCAAGGGCAGATTTATTCACCCTTGTTTTTTTGTAAATGTAAGCGTCAAATAAGGAGCTGTCCCAAAGGTTATGAAAATGACCTTTGAGGGTTCAGCCCCTTTTTGAATATATAAAAGTGAGAGGGAAGACACCGCTCCCGAGATGGGAGGCACGTTTTCCGCAGGCGGGCGTCCTGTCTATCACCCTAAAATGATGACGAAGATTGTCCTATTTGGCTACACCCAAAAATGGTTTTCCTGTCGAGAGATCCCAAATATGAAAAGAAAAACCGCAAGTTTAACCAAAATAACGAACGAAACACAAAGATAAAAAAGGGTGCTGACTACTTGATTATGTAAAACACTCCTCATCTATTTCACCACTTTCCATACAAAAATCAGAAAAGCGGTCCAAGTTTAATTGACCTGAACCGTTTTTAATACTTTAATTAATTTAATTCTTTGACTGACTCAAAAAGCGTTTATAACCAGCCAACGCCACTGTCATCCCAATGATTGTATAAATAAATATCAACAGAAAGGTCATTCCTAAGCTCACTGAACTTGGCCCAACCGTAACCGCTGAGATCAACGACTGATGCGTCCAATATTGTGGGAGGAACTTTCCTACTGTTTGAACCGCTTCAGGTAGAATCTCAAACGGCATCCATAGACCACCAAGAATCGCTGCTGCAAATGCAATAATTTGCGTAATCACTAAACCCGTGTTTTCTGTTTTTGAAAAAACAGAAATGCCAATTCCCCACGAAGTCACCATAAAAGCGAGACAAAGAGCAATCAAAAAATATAGGAATGGCTGTGCAATCGTTAAACCGTATATAAAGATTCCTATAAGAGATAAGACAACCACTTGCAAAAAGACGATGACCACAAAAGGAAGCAACTTCCCTACAAAGTAACCTGGGACTGATAACGGTGTACTTGCAAGCCTTGCCACTAAGCCCTTTTCACGATCTTTTACAAAACTAATTACAATTGAAATAATGATAAAAATCGGAAAAAACACACTAAATCCCGTAATAATTTGATTTACGACCTGTTCTCGGTCTGGTGCATTATTTCCAAAAATAAACATAAATCCAACAATAAAAATAAACGGTAAAATCAACGTCCAAAATACCAATGACTTATCTTGGAATTGCTTTTTAGCCTCCATTTGTGCAACTGCCCACATAAAACCCTCTCCTTATGCCGATTTATCTCTTAATTCTGTCCCCGTTAATGAAAAAAAGACATCCTCTAGCCTTGGCTGCATTAATGATAATTGGTTTGGTTCTACACCTTCGATCTCACATTTTTTAGCTAAAAAAGCCAGCTTCTCTAACGGTTTCTCCGTCTTTATCACAAAGCCACCATCTTTTTGAAAGACCTCTTCGTTATCAAGGAAATCATCAGGCAGTTCTCCTTTTATAAAAACACCTGAGCCGGCATAACGAGTTAATAATTCTTCAATACTTCCTTGCTCCACAACCTTACCTCTATCAATAAAAGCAACATAATCACAAAGACCTTCGATTTCCTCCATATAATGACTTGCATAGATGATCGTTTTTCCTTCTTGTTTTAACTTTCTAATCAGCTCAAAAATATGACGACGTGACTGTGGGTCCACTCCAACCGTCGGTTCATCCATAATAACAATTTCTGGAGAATGAAGCAGGGCACACCCAATATTCAATCGCCTCTTCATTCCTCCCGAATAGGTCGTCACCTTTGATTTAGCCCGTTCCGAAAGCCCAATATCTTCAAAAATTAGCTGCTGACGTTCTTGCAACTCCTTCCCCTTTAAACCATAAACCCGACCAAAAAAGTTCATATTCGCTTGGGCCGATACGGTCTCTTCTAAACAAATATCTTGTGGTACATAACCAAGCGAGGGCTCTCCTTGATCATAAAGACTAACCTTTCCATCGAATTCTTTAAGAATCCCTGCTAAAATTTTCATCAAAGTCGATTTCCCTGCCCCATTCGGTCCTACTAACCCAAAGCAAATACCCGTTGGAATTGTTAAATCGACCTTATCCAAAGCGACTGTTTTATCATATTTTTTACTAAGTCCACTAATTTCGATCATTCTTTCACACCCCATCTTGATTGATTTTGTGAAGTTCATGATAGTCCTTTTCTTTTTCCAAAATCACCAATTTGATGATTTTGAGCAAATCTTTCAATTTCCAGCTCCATTCCTTGAGGCAAAAAGCGCATCAGACGCCAGGTGAAGCCATTTTCCCTTGTAATGAATACACCACTTTCTTTTATATGAATCATTTTTATTTCTTCTGGAGTTACCGCCGCACAATAAATCTTCAAACGATAAAGTCTAATCGTGAAAGTGATGGTGCCCTTTTTGATAAGTACTTCAAAACGTAAACATAAAAGGCTTAAGCAGAGTAAACTAAGAAACCCATATAACCAAATAAATGCAACATGTGTACTTGGCATTTCAATAAATTTGTAAAGTAAGCATTATAAGCGAAAGCAGTAATAACGCGTACCCTGGAATAGTTCGATAATGAGCTTTGTAAATCACAACCTTTCACCTCATTTTCATTTAATATCAAAACCGCCCCACCATCTCACCTTCACTCAGTACAAATTTCCAGCAAAGCAACCCTAAAACAATCACAATAACCATATTATATTACTTCGTCTATTTTAAACCCATTCCTTCCATTATTTTTCAAAATTAAAAAAGAGGCTGAGACAAAACCACTAAAAAAAGAGTTAGATGACTAGAAATGACGGTCATCTAACTTTTTTAATGGAAATTACTTATTTTATATTACAAAAGGAATGATAAGTTTTACCCTCTATCTTAGTGGACGAAAACATGCGGAGACTCCTGAGGGATCTAGTGGCAGAGCCGAAATCCACTAGTGAAACTAGTTAGTTCGGCGCCACCCACAGGACGCGGAGCATGATTTTCGGGAACGGTGAGTAGAACGCTTTTCAAATCAGTACAGAGTTTTGTCCCAGCCTCTTTCATTCAATATTCTTTTATTCCCTCAAAATGATTTAAAAAGTTCATCAATATCCAAAGACTCCCTACGATAAAAATCGTAAACATACTTACTGTATCAAATAACTGTGTACAGATAACTAACCCTATTATGACAATTAAAAATATCTTTTGCATTTTCCTTAACACATAAAAAGAACTCTTATAAGCAACATACCTTAATCCCTCATCATCCAAATCTGATTGATCATTCTCATTTGCTTCATTTAATCTTTTTTTGTTGTAATAGTACATAATATAAGAAATCACTATTAATAAAGCACCCAAGTTAAAATTATAAAATAATCGCTCATGAAGTTGTTCTAATAGATTTGCCCTAAATTGACTTATAGAAGCTGCACCATACATAACAGCTAAAACAAATTGAATAATCGTAATCGTATTTATTTGAAAAAGGATCCTCTCTCCCCTTAACCCTCTTTCATCTTCATTCAATATTTCTTTTTCATTTACCTTATGATACTGTTTCCACTTTTGAAAAAAAGTAATGAACAAATACGTATAAATAATAAGAGTAAGACCATACAAAATATCAAACGGAAATAAAATATACATTTGAAGCCCATCAATCCCGAGGTAAATCCAAGCTCCTCTTATAATTGAAGGAAGCATAGCAACTAAAATCCCCATAAAAAAATACTTTAATTTATTCTTTTTCATCCTCATCCTCCAATCGAAAAATACTTTCGACACTTTCCTCAAAAAAGTTTGCGAGTTTTAAAGCTAAAATAACAGATGGTGCATAATCGCCTCGTTCAATTAAACTGATCGTTTGTCTGGAGGCTCCGATTTTTTTGGCTAAATCCGTTTGATTTAAACCCTCTCTTGCTCGTAATTCCTTTAGACGATTTTTCAATTTCAATCATGATCACCCTTTATTTTCTAACTTTTCTAAATATACATGATATTAGTCACTTTGACAAATATTATTGTCAAAGTGACTAATATAACAGCATTTAAATATCAACAGAAGTTTTCAGTTCCTAACAAATCATTCATGAAAATGATACAAGCTTCGTATAGTTATAAAAAGAGAGCTTATCCGTCGAGAAAACATGATGATAAAAGGAGTTTTTACTAAATGGAAAATTGGATTATATCTGTCATGGAACAGTTAGGATATATCGGTATTATGGTTTTAATCGCTTTGGAAAATTTATTTCCACCAATACCATCTGAGGTTATTTTAACTTTTGGTGGATTTATGACCACACAATCAGATATGACATTAATCGCTGTGATCTTCTTTGCGACAGTTGGCTCAACGCTTGGGGCGATTATCCTTTATTCAATTGGCTCCTTGTTAGGTGTGCAAAGAATGGAAAAACTTGTCGATAAGTACGGTCACATTATTCGCCTCACCAAAATTGACCTTTACCGTTCTTATGATTGGTTTGAACGATATGGACCATGGGCCGTTTTTCTCTGCCGCCTTCTTCCTTTAATTAGAAGCTTAATTTCTATCCCCGCGGGTATGGCAAAAATGAACCTTAGCTTGTTTATTTTGTTGTCAGCATTTGGTTCGCTTATTTGGAATACAATCATTGTTAATATCGGAGCCCAAGTTGGAGAGTCTTGGGATTCTGTTCTCATATATATGAACGCATACTCCAAAATTGTCTACACCGTGCTCGCCTCACTCATTGTCTTCTCTCTTATTCTCTTTATCCGAAGAAGATTTCTCATCAGATAATTCATTTACGTTAAGCACTCTATAATTTATACAGTCCCGCTACCTCAAAAGCCCTTCTCAATGCTTTTGAGAGCCTTTTTTGTGATGATTAATTTTATTTCGACGACCAGTTATTGGTCACTTGATTTTCGTTTTTTGATTCCCTGTTATTCGTACCGTAATTTTGAATTCTACTAGTTTCATTACCTATTCTTCGTGATTCGCACGTTAATTTCTTAATCATACTAGTTTCATTACTTATTCCTTGTTATTCGCTCCCTAATTTCTCAACTCCATTAGTTTCATTACCTATTCACGGTTATTCGCTCCCTAATTTCTAAACTCCATTAGTTTCATTACCTATTCACGGTTATTCGCTCCCTAATTTCTAAATTCCACTAGTCTCATTACTTATCCAGCCTTATTCGCTCCCTAATTTCTAAACCACACTAGCTTCATTACCTATCCTCCGTTATTCGCACTCTAATTTCTCAACCCCACTAGTCTCATTACCTATTCACCTTTATTCACGCCATATCTCCTCAAAATAAAGCCTCTTCACGCAAGAGTTCACTAAGCTATTACAATATAAATATATGAAAGCGATTAAATATTTAATTGAAATACAGGTTAGTAGAAGCTATAATAAAAAAAGTGTTGTATAACTGATCATCTGATCACATGATGATCAGTCGGATGAGCGAAAGGGGATTATTTACATATGAGTTCTGGTTTATTAGCATTACTTGCTGTCATTCCAATTATTACTGTGTTTTTCTTTTTAGTTATTTTGCGTTGGCCTGCTAAACATGCTATGCCTATAGCGTTTTTTGTAACCGGCATCATTGCATTCTTTGTTTGGGAAACACCATTCAATGTGATTGCTGCTGCCAGTATGAAAGGGCTATCCACAGCGATTGAAGTCTTATTTATCGTTTTTGGTTCTGTGTTATTATTAAACACACTTAAACAAAGCGGTGCGATTAATACGATTCGTCAAGGATTTATTGATATTTCACCTGACCGCCGGATTCAAGCGGTTATTATCTGTTGGTTATTCGGTTCATTTTTAGAAGGAGCTGCTGGCTGGGGTGCACCTGCTGCAATCGTTGCTCCACTACTTGTTGCCATTGGTTTCCCTGCGCTTGCCGCTGTAATGGTTGCTCTTATTTTACAATCAACTCCTGTCTCTTATGGAGCAGTTGGAACACCGATTTTATCTGGTGTCCAAAGTGGTTTAGCAGGTGCTGAAAATGTGGCAGTTGAAGTCGCTTCATTAGGTATGACAATGGATGAATATGCTCGTATGATTGGTGGTCAAGTCGCCATTGTCCACGGAATTGTCGGAATATTAATTCCACTCTTTATGGTGACCATGTTAACTTTCTTTTTTGGAGAAAAGCGTAATTTGAGAGCTGGATTTGAGGTACTCCCATTTACACTATTTGCTGGTATCTCCTTTACAATCCCATCCATGCTCGTAGCCAATTTACTTGGACCTGAGTTCCCGTCTCTTTTAGGAGGATTAATCGGTCTTGCTATTGTCATTCCATTAGCGAAAAAAGGATTTTTAATGCCTAAATCAACTTGGAATTTTAAGAAGGAGTCTGAGTGGGATCCAGAATGGACAGGTACATTAAAAGCTGAGCCTTTGACAGCTCCTACTGTAAGCGGTTTTAAAGCTTGGTTACCTTATATTGTCATGGCTATTATCCTAGTGATAACCCGCATTAATGCCTTACCGTTTGGGAATTGGTTAAAAACATTAGAGATTTCCTTTACAGATGTATTCGGTTCAGAAATATCATTTGCAAGTACACCATTATTCTTACCAGGATTTATTATGGTGATCGCCTCATTATTCGCCTATGTTCTATATAGTATGAATAAAAATTCTTACGGCCGGGCTTTTAAAGAATCAAGTGGGATGATTGCTAAGGCAGCACCTGCACTATTGTTTGCTGTTCCTATGGTTCAAGTATTCATTAATTCAGGGGCTGGCAATGAGTTAGCCAGTATGCCAATTGTTCTAGCTGAATATGTTTCCAATTTAGCAGGTGGCACATGGCCATTATTTGCTCCTGTCGTAGGGGCGTTAGGTGCATTTGTAGCTGGGAGTAATACCGTTTCAAATATGATGTTCTCTCTATTCCAATTTAGTACAGCAGATAACATCGGTTTAAACCCAGCCTTTATTGTTGCCTTACAAGCAGTCGGTGGTGCAGCAGGTAACTTAATCTGTGTTCACAACGTTGTCTCCGCTTCAGCAACTGCCGGTATCGTCGGTAAAGAAGGTTTATTAATTAGAAGATTGTTAATTCCACTCGCTTATTATTTAGCATTTTCTGGGGCAATCGGATATGTTTACTTTTACGGATTTGGGTTTAACATCGGAACGATTATTATTGTCTTGATTATCGCCCTTCTCATCTTCTTAGCGGTAAAAAATCGTAAAGGGAAAGAATAACAACGAAACAGCCATGTTAACGTGGCTGTTTTTTGTTTCTGAGAATATAATTGACCTATTTAGGAATTTCTTTGTACTTGCTTCGTACTTCACCTTCCTGAAGTCTGAACCACCTTAACCGTGAGAGCCAAAAAACGTCTCAAAAGAGTAATGCTTTTTTGAGACGTTCCATTCTTTATACACTTTCTATCTGTTTAACTTTAAATCCTCTTATCCTATTTCTCCATCCAACCAGGCTTCCCAAAGCCTTTAAATTTCTCGTCAATAATTGCTTCAAACTCTTCGGATTCAATCACTTCTTTAATATCTTGAACAAATTGAGCATCTGCATCTGATGTGTTAACTGCAACGACATTACGGAATTGCTCAGGCATATCTTCTAGAATTAACGCTGCTGTTAAATCAAAATCGGCTGCCAAGGCAAAGTTTCCAGGTACGGCTGCTGCATCTTCATTTTCAACTAGGCGGGCTAATTGACCAGCTTCAACTTCTGGTAACTTGAGATTTTTTGGATTCGCTGTAATATCTTTAACAGATACACGTAATGGGTCAACATCACCATTCACTTCAATCAATCCTGCATCCGCTAAGACACCTAATGTACGAGCTAAGTTTGTTGGATCGTTGGCGATCGCAATCGTGCTTCCATCTTCAATGTCTTCAAGTGAGTCGAATTTATTTGAATATAGACCCATTGGTGCAGTTGGTACAGCAAGTAAATTAGTTAACTCTAAGTTATTCTCTTCTGCAAATGACTCTAAATAAACTGTATGTTGGAATAAATTCGCATCCAAATCGCCATTAGCAAGAGCATTATTTGGTTGGACATAATCGGTAAACTCACGATTTTCAACTTCATATCCTTTTTCCTCTAATAATGGTTTAATTGCTTCATTCACCATGTCACTATATGGACCTGTTGTTGCCCCAAACATGATTTTTGTTTTTTCACTGTCTCCATTTTCTGTATCTCCTGTAGTTGCTTCAGAGCTTCCACAAGCTACTAAAAAGGTGATACTCCCTATAATCAATGCTGATTTTAAATATCTTTTTAACATCGTTTTCTTCCCCTTCTCCACTCTATTTTTTATATTTAACGCTTATCTACTGATTTTGCGATAAAATCACCAAAATATTGAATAGCTTGAACCAAAACAATTAAAATAATAACAGTCGCAAACATGATGGTATCTTCATAACGGAAATAGCCATATCGAATCGCAAAGTCACCAATTCCCCCGCCACCAACCGTTCCAGCCATCGCTGAGTAACCAATTAAGCTAATCGCTGTAATCGTCAATCCACTAATTAAACCTGGTTTCGCTTCTGGCAAAATAATTTCTTTAATAATCAGCCACGGTGAAGCACCCACTGCAACAGCTGCTTCAATGACTCCTTTATCAATCTCACGTACAGACGCTTCCACAATCCGAGCGTAAAAAGGAATCGCGGCAACAGATAAGGCAACAGATGCAGCAAGTGGTCCAATCGTCGTTCCAACAATCATTCCAGTCACAGGCATTAAGAATACGATTAAAATTAAAAACGGCACCGATCGAACGAGGTTAATGATAATTCCCGAAGCCACCTTCACAAAGCGATTTTCTAAAAAGAGGCCTTTATCAGTTACATATAACAAAATTCCGAATGGCAATCCAACAATTAAACCAACTGAAAGTGAAATGCCGACCATAATCATCGTTTCAAGAAAGGCTTGATTAATCTCTGGCAATAATTCAATGATTCGATTAATGTCTAGCATCTTGAATCACCTCCACAAAAACACGCTCTTCTAAGTAAGCAATCGCTTTGTTTACTTCCTCTTCTTCCCCAACCAGTTCGAAAATAAAAATCCCTAGTGGTGCATCGCCAATGTATTCAACTTTTCCATGCAAAATATTCCCGCGAACAGAGAAAGCCTGGAGCATGTCCGAGACAACAGCGTCACTCGCAATCCCTCCACGGAACTGCAAGCGTAAAATCACACCTTCACATTCGGAAAGAAGCTTTTGTGGCAATTCAAAATCAAGGACCGTTTGGATAAATTTTTTCGTTAATTCATTTTCAGGTTCAGCAAACATGTCATATGTTTGTCCTTCTTCCACAATTTCTCCGTCCTGCATGACCGCGCAGCGATGGCAAATCTCTTTAACGACTTCCATCTCATGTGTAATTAAAACGATAGTAATGCCAAACTCACGGTTAATTCGTTTTAATAAAGCTAAAATCGACTTTGTTGTTGTCGGGTCAAGGGCAGATGTTGCTTCATCACATAATAAGACTTTTGGATTGTTGGCTAGTGCCCGAGCAATACTGACACGTTGACGTTGCCCACCACTTAACTGAGCCGGATATTCATTCGCTTTATCAGCTAATCCAACAAGGTCTAATAGTTCTGTGACACGTTCCTTCCTTTTATGCACACTTTTCACTCCAGCAGCCTTTAAAGCAAAAGCGACATTGTCAAAAACGGTCTTAGAAGCCACAAGATAAAACCCTTGAAAGATCATCCCAATTGATTGCCTCGCTTCTCTTAATTCCTTGCTTGAGAGGCTTAACAAATCCACATCATCAATATAGATGTGTCCAGATGTGGGACGTTCTAATATGTTTAAGCACCGAATCAATGTACTTTTCCCTGCACCACTATATCCAACAATTCCAAAAATTTCTCCTTTTTTTATATCAAGCGAAACTTCCTTCAGTCCGATAACTTCTTTTGTTTTTGTTTTAAAAACTTTATTTAAATTCTCAACTTTAATCATCTTCAACCTCTCCCATATGTAACAAAAACCTTATCAATACAAAAAACCACTTCCATTCAGAAAGAGGCTGATTTAACACTAAATCTTTATCTTCCAGAATGCACCCATTCTGCAGGAGGTAGCACCACTCCACTTGGAAGGTTGCTGTGACTTCACTAGGCCTGTTCCTTCAGTCACTCTTGATAAAAACTATTCAATTTAAATAATAGAATAATCCGAATAAAATCATTTGTCAATCAAATTTTATTATTTCGGTAAAGCGTTAATGAGTGAAGCGATAAACTCTTATAAAAAGAAGCTAATTTGAAAATTGACGATTCCACAAATTGATGTCATAATTATCCGAATATAAATTTCAGCTGTTCATTTATAGCAAAAAGGAGTTCGAAATGGAGACAATCCAAGTACAAGGTGCCCCTAATTTTTATCAATGTCATCAAGGTGTATTACAAAGTTTACCAGAGAAAATAAAAAACATGGTACAACAAAAGCCCTTATCTTGCATGGGGAACAATCATGGAACGCCGCTAAATCCTTTCTTCCTTTGTGGCCGATTCCTGTTACTCACCTTTCCCATCATAAAAAATGTACACACGAGGAAACAAAACGAATCTCTGAAGTGATCTTTGAAGAAAATATCAATTTGATCATTGCTGTCGGTGGGGGGACTTGTTGTGACTTAGCCAAAGCAGCAGGATATACCACTAATACAGACGTCATTTTAATCCCAACACTTGCATCCAACTGTGCCGCTTGGACACCCTTAAGTGTATTTTATGACCAAGCTGGAAATTTTGTTGAATATAAAGTTTTTCCAAAATCAACCTATATGGTTTTAGTTGAACCGACCATCATTTTGAATTCCCCAAAGGACTATTTAAGAGCCGGTATTGGCGATACACTAGCCAAATGGTATGAGGCAGATGTATTAATCCGACCTCTTCCTGAAAAATCAATTCCCATTCAAATCGCTCATTATGCCGCAAAACTTTGTAAAGATCAACTCATAACGGACGGTGCAGCCGCTCTTTTGGCACTAGAAAACAACCAGTTAACAGATGCTTTTGTTCGTGTCGTTGAGACGATTATTTTAGCAGGAGGAATGGTGGGGAGCTATGGCGATCAGTACGGTCGTATTGCTGCCGCTCATTCGATTCATAATGGCTTAACCAAAGTAACAGAAACCGCATCAACCCTGCATGGTGATAAAGTAGCCTATGGCATTCTCGTACAACTTGTATTAGAAAAACGATTCGATGAAATCACTAAATTATTGCCTTTTTATAAAAGTTTATCCCTGCCCATCTCTTTAGATGAACTAAACATCCAAAAAGAGCGACTTGAAGAAGCGACTCAAATCACTGCAACAGCTTCCACTCAAGCTGGTGAATCGATTCATTTAATCGGTGAAATCCATTCAAGTGACGTGGTTGAAGCGATGATAGAACTTGATCAATTTGTCACTCAATATTCCACCATTTAGTCAAAATAAATAACGAACAAAAAAAGCCTTGAACTTTAACATTCAAAGGCTCTTTTCTGATTTGGTAAAAAGGAGAGAAACGACTATCGCACTCATCCCTGCGGTTAACTTTCCGATAATCATCGCAGAAACCATTTCTTGATTCATACCGGCCACAAATCCTAAATGTCCACCAAAAACAAAAGCACCACTTACAGCAAAGGTTATATTGACCACTTTTCCACGCTCATTCATATCTTTAAGCAGAGCTAACATTGGAATAATGTGGGCAAGAGAAGCAATCAGACCAGCTGTCGACTGTTCGTTTAATTTCACGAGCGAACCGGCTTTGTTTAACGGCCTGGATAAAACCTTTGTCATGACCGCAACAAAAGGAAAGGCTCCCGCTAAAACGATGGCGATTAACCCCACTGTTTGAACACCTTCAGCTAATGGGGCTAGCCCTGGGATCACAATGAATCCGGTTAATGTTTCAATCGCAATCGCAACAAGACCAAATATGGCAACACATGTGATGACCGTCCCAAATATTTGAAACAGCTTAATCATTTGTTTCATAAAAAAGACGAGCCCACTCATAATGATGACAGAAAACAAAATAGGAATAATTAAATTTCGTAAAATCAGTTCCATGTCAAAACCCGCCACAAGTCCACCGACCAAACAGCCGATTGGAATCGTACAAAGGCCAATTAAAATCCCTTTTGCAAAATAAGGGTGGTCGTTTTTCTCAATCAAACCTAAAGCAACTGGAATCGTAAAAGCAACCGTTGGACCAAACATCGTACCGAGCATCACCCAAGCAAACAGTGCGGCCTCTTCTGATTGAGCCATTTCTTCTGCTAACGCATAGCCCCCCATATCGAGAGCCAAAATCGTATTCGCAAAAGTGGCTGGATCGGCTCCAACTATTAAATAGAGCGGGCTTATGATCGGAATCAAAATGCTAGCTATAACAGGAGCTAATGAAACGATCCCTACGATAACGAGGGCAAGTGGCCCCATCGCCACAAAACCTTCCTTAAATTTCTCACCTAGGCCAAACCGATTGCCAATACAATAATCGATCGCTCCTAAAACAAGAAAAATAGCTAAAATACTAATAATGAGTTCATTAATGCTCATTGTATGTTTCCTCTCTCGTTCCTACTATGTATAAATGAAAAAGGCTACGCATCGTTAGCCCTCAATCATTTGTTTCATATAAAATCATTCCAGTCTTTGCGGTATCATAATTTCCTAATGATGTAATTTCATCTTTAAAGCTTTGTTTCTTCATGATCGATTTTACATGACTAATAAGTTCTTTATTTTCAGGTGTTTTTAATAAAACTAAATCATATCTCTCTGTAATAAGGGGAATAAAGTCTAAGTCGACCATTTTCGCGACTTTTTCGATCCCTACTCCAACGTCTGCCCTTCCAGCTGCAATCGCTGAAGCCACTCCTAAATGACTCGATTCGACTTGTTGATAACCATTCACTAGGCTTTGCGAGATATCATTTAATCTTAGTTGTTCTTCTAATAAAATTCTTGCACCTGAACCAATTTCACGGTTGATAAAACGTAACTTCTCATTTTTTAAATCAAGCCAATTTTTGACGGAGAAAGGGTTGCCCTTCTGCACCATTAACCCAGCTTTTCGCGATAAAAGATTCAAAATGATATACGAATGACCGATTAAAACTCTGCGCACGTATGGAAGGTTATACTCGCCGCTATCCCCATCAAACATATGGAGACTGACGATGTCACAATCCTTTTTATACATATTCATTAACCCATTTAAACTACCTTCATTTGAACGTAGGGCCGTGTAATCCCCGTTCCCCTCCAACTGCTTACCAAGTATATCCAATACAACATCTTGACCACTAATTAAAATCTTCCTCTTAGCCGATTTCCCTTGATGGGTATACTCTTGCGTAGTTGTAGGCATACTGTCGATGTTTTTTGGTGCTTTCTTTCCATTTATAAAAAGTTGCAAATCCTTTGATTGAATTCGCATTTGTCTACCAACTTTAAAAGAGGATATTTTGCCTTTTTTTATTAAATCATAAACCGTTAGCTTCGAAACTTTTAATAAACCGGCCACTTCCTCAACTGTATATGAGATTTCTTGCTCCATCGTTATCCCTCCTAAATTCTATTGTAATCATAAATAGGTATGGAGAAAACATTTATTAAAATAAATCTAGCTTTTTATAAATATATCTAACTATAATAAGTTATAAATAAATATAATTAGTTATAAATTTAGTTAGTTTTAGGAGGACATTATGAAAAAGTTTTTATCTATTCCTTTGTTTTTATTATTTTCTTTCGTTTTATTTGCATGCTCAAATTCAACTAAAGATGTAGAAAAACCGACTGTCGAGCTAACTGTATCAGCTGCGGCAAGCTTAAATGAGGCTTTAAATGAGATTCAAGAAACCTTTGAAGAAGAGTATACCCACATCGATCTATTATTTAACTTCGGAAGCTCTGGTACGTTACAACAACAAATTCATCAAGGGGCACCTGCCGACCTTTTCTTCTCAGCAGCAGAAGATAAATTCGATGAATTAGTTGATGAAGGTTTAATTGATGAAGAAAACGGAATTGACTTAGTCGGAAATGAGATTGTTCTGGTCACTCCAAGTGAATTCCCTAATGACATTCAGACTTTTACCGACTTAGAAACGGCCGATACGATTTCAATTGGAACACCAGAATCGGTTCCAGCTGGTCAATATGCTAAAGAAATGCTTGAAAATCTCGGCGTTTGGAATAGTATAGAAGAAAAGATTATTCCCGCAAAGGACGTGAGACAAGTGTTAACATATGTGGAAACAGGCAATGTCGAAGCAGGAATTGTCTATCATACAGATGCTCTTATTTCAGATAAAGTTAATATCTTGGAAAAAGCAGAGAAAGGCACACACGAACCAATTATTTATCCTGTAGGTGTATTGAATAACAGTGCAAACCTAGAAGAAGCGTTGATTTTTTATGAATATTTACAATCAGAGAAAGCACTCGAAATCCTCGAAAGCTATGGATTTTCAAACTTAGTCCAATAAAATGACTGATTTTTGGACTCCTGTCAAGCTTTCACTAGGGGTGGCTTCCTTTTCATTACTCATTGTTTTCATTTTAGGGATTGCAGCGGCTAAATTTATGGCTAATCGCACCTTTAAAGGAAGATCAGTCATTGATACCGTCCTCTTATTGCCACTCGTATTACCTCCATCAGTCGTCGGATTTTTACTAATTGTCATCTTTGGTCGACATTCCTTTATCGGACAGATGGTTCAATTTATTACGGGACAACCGATCATTTTTACCGTGACAGCCGCTGTTATAGCAGCTACGGTTGTGGCTTTTCCACTTATGTACCAAGCCACACTCGCTGGCTTCGAAACGATTAATAAAGATATTGAAAATGCCGCCCGGGTTGATGGAGCTGGTGAACTAAAAGTCTTTGGTCTTATCACGATGCCTCTCGCTTCTAAAGCAATTATTTCTGGGGGCATTTTAAGCTTTGCGAGAGCTCTCGGGGAATTTGGGGCAACACTTATGTTTGCTGGAAACCTTCCTGGACGGACACAAACGATTCCAACGGCCATTTATATGGCGATGGACAGTGGGAACATGACCTTAGCGTGGCAGTGGGTCATCGTCATTCTCTTTATTTCGTTTGGAATGTTAATGATGGTTAACTTTTTGAAGAGTAAATATTAAATAATAGAAATGCGTCGTTTAGGATATAAGAGACTAGATGGCGTTTTTTTATTGTTTCTAAACGGCACTGCGGGCGAATAAGAAGGTCCTTCTGCGTTAGAAATAGCTGATTGAGAATGGCCATATCATCAAGCCTCTCCACGACACTTAGCGGACAAAACCATACGGAGACTCCCTCAGGAATAAACCGTGGAGCGAGACCCCGCAGGTGTACCGAGGAGGCTCGCCAGGTTCCTGTAGGACGCGGAGTATGGTTTTGGGAGCGACAGCCGAAGTGCTTCATTTTAGTGAACAATTTCCTTCAACAGTCTACTAAGAGATGTGTTCAGACTGTCAACGATTGAACCGTTCATGTAAAGTCAATTTAAGTATTGTATCGCCCTAAAATCAATCCCTATCAACGGTTAAGGGTCAATTATACGCTGCGAAAGTTGAGTAATTATTAATTGAAAAATTAGTAAATAATGATATGATTTAACTATCATACATAGAAAGTGAGTGGTTATATATGACAGTCTGCTCTTGTTATCACACGAATGAATTTATTAAAGGGGAGAATTCAAAATAATATTGTGATTCTTCCATAATCGATTGGAGGAATAAAATGTTTAGTCATTATGGTCCGCTTTGTACGGAGTTGTACAATTTAACAAAACCTGTGGGACACTCAATTTCAGGTGACATTGAATTTTATTTTGAGAGGCTGAGTGGAACGAAAGGACGGATTCTTGAAGCTGCTGTCGGTTCTGGCCGATTTTATATCCCTATGCTTGAGCAAGGCTTTTTAATCGAGGGCATCGATAACTCTCCAGATATGCTGAGCTCCTGCCAGAAGCAGTGTGAGGAAAGAGACCTTTCCCCTACTTTATTTAAAGGTGATTTAAGTAACTTTGTTTTACCCAATAACTATGAGGTGATTGTGGTTCCCTCAGGCTCCTTTTGTCTAATTGAAGATTACCAGGCTGCTGTGAACGCTTTAACTTGTTTTTACGACCATTTACAGCCAGACGGACGACTAATTATTGATTTGATCTTATTAGATGGTTGGAATCCTGACCAAAATGAGCTCAAAACTTTCCCTATTTCTGAGGATGAGGGGATACTATTAGAGTCACGTGCTAAAGAGATTGATTGGGTTCATCAATACCATGTTTCATATTTAAAATATGAAAAGTGGCTCAAAGGAAAGTTAGTAGCTTCCGAATTGCAGAGATTTGCATTGAGGTGGTATGGCGTGAAGGAATTTGAATTGCTTTTAGAAAGTATAGGCTTTACGAACATTACGTACTCAGCTGATTATCATTTTAAGAAAGAACCAACTACATCAAGTTCTATCGTTACATTTGAAGCGATACGTTAATAGACTAGTTTCCATAACTAATACTGACTCAAAATGAAAGAATGGGTATGAAACCTCAAGAGGATTTGTGACGTCTCACTTAAAGTAAAAAGCAAAACTCTTGGGGGCTAAAAATAATATGAAAAAAATGATGTTACTGGTTCTATCAATGGCCTTTATATTTGGACCTTTATTCGGTTGTCAATCAAACGAAAACAACAAATTAACCGCTAATGAAATAGTGAAAGTTAGCCTCTCTACATCAAACGGCTTCGGTCATGTCAATTCAGACTTTTTGGTTGAATTTAATGATGTTGAGACGATTGAGCTTTTCGCCAAAATCTTTTCAAATGCGGTTAAGGAGCCTGGCATCGTCAATATGTCAGAACCAGAGTTTGATGTGGAAGTCCTTTATACTAATGGGGATAAACAAGGATACCATTTATGGGTAGGAGAACCTGGACAACTCAGCTCCTTAATTAACATTACGGATACTCACACGATTTATACGATTTCAGAGGAAATGAGTCAGAAGTTAATGGAGTTCATAGAAGGATTATTTTAGTAGGAATTTAACAAACGGTCTTAACTCTTTTATTGTGAGTAAGACCGTTTGTTATTATTTATAACCGTTTATTGCCCCTCTCCAAGCTTAGCCATATTGGCATGAATCGCTTGATGGACCGCTGAGCGGAATCCGCTATCCTCAAGAGCTGCTACCGACTGAATTGTCGTGCCTCCTGGTGAACAAACATCATCTTTGAGTTTAGCTGGGTGCTCGCCTGTTTCTAAAACCATCTTCGCTGATCCAAGTACAGCTTGGGACGCAATTGTATAAGCTTTCTCTCTTGGCATTCCATATAGAACAGCGGCATCTGCCAAGGCTTCTATGTACATATAAATAAAGGCTGGCGATGAGCCGCCAACTGCACTCGCCGTATCCATCAACGATTCATCAATCACTTCTGCTTTTCCAAAACTTTCACATAAATTAATGATCGTTTGCTTATCTTCCTCTGTCATTACTGCATTAAAGCTCAGTGCTGTTAGTCCTTCTCCAACAAGAACAGGAGTATTTGGCATTGCTTTTGCCATCTTCACTTGACGCTCAAATCGCTCTTCATTTGCAGCAATCGATTGTCCACCTGCAATCAGGACAATAATTTGCTCCTCTTGAATCTCCTCTTTTATTTCATCAATTACTGATTCATATTGATCAGGAGTGATTGAAAGAATGATAATGTCACACTTTTTAGCCACTTCAACATTCGACTCGGCGATTTGTATACCGTATGTTTCATGAAGTTCTACTAATTTTGTAATGGTCCGGTTTGATACAAATATATTAGCCGGATTAATGATTTTTGATTCAACTAGGCCACCAATCATCGCCTTAGCCATATTGCCACTACCGATAAAACCAACTTTCCTATTCATAATAGCACCCCTTCCTTAAATCCCTAAGCGTGTTCATTGTAATATAGCCATGTGCGGAACACAAATGCTACGATTTATTTTGGTGTGTTGGGTGTTGAGCGGAGTTGCTCTGCGTTAATTACACAATTCCCTCGGCCAAATCCCCCCGTTCATATATGTTAAACACAAAAAAGCCGTCTCAAAAGGTCTATTACCTTTGAGACGACTCTTATTTGCACTATTTAAGCTTTAGCTTTCACTTTTTCTTTTTTAATTTGCTTACTGCGCAGTTGACCACAGGCAGCATCGATATCAGTACCGTGCTCCAGACGAACTCCACAGTTAATGCCTTTTTTCTTTAATGTATCAAAGAAAATGCGAATGTCTTCGTTGTCACTACGTTGATATTGACCATGCTCATCAACTGGATTATAAGGAATTAAGTTCACATAGGTTAACTTTCGACGTGAAGTTCCGATTAGATTAGCTAGCTCTAGGGCATGCTCTTTCTGATCGTTAACACCTTTTAATAAAATATATTCAAACGTAATCCGACGATTTGATTTTTCTAAATAATAATCGACCGAATCCATTAACTTCTCAATTGGGAAAGCTCTGTTTACTTTCATAATTTGCGTTCTTAGCTCGTTATTAGGAGCGTGTAAAGAAATCGCTAAGTTTACTTGTAATTTCAAATCAGCAAATTCATAAATTTTTGGAACGATTCCACTTGTCGAAACGGTAATATGACGAGCACCAATCGCCAACCCTTTTTGATCCTTCACAATTTCAAGAAAATCAACCATGTTTGTAAAGTTATCAAATGGTTCACCAATACCCATAACAACGATATGACTAACACGCTCATCATTATTACGTGTGTCTAAATGTAGTTGAACTTTCATAATCTGTTCCACAATTTCGCCACTCGTTAGGTCACGACTTTTTCTTAATAAACCACTCGCACAGAAGCTGCAACCGATATTACAACCGACTTGTGTCGTGACACAAACCGATAATCCATACTTATGCTTCATTAAGACAGTTTCAATTAAATTGCCATCTGAAAGCTTTAATAAAAACTTAATCGTGCCATCTTTTGATTCTTGCTGCAAGTGAACATTCATCGTTTCAAACGCAAAATTTTCTTCCAATAGTGCTAAACAATCTTTATTAACATTTGTCATTTCTGAAAAATCCGTAACACGCTTACGGTAGAGCCAATCCCACACTTGCTGTGCTCTAAATTTCTTATGTCCACGTTCTAGTAACCATTCTGTTAACTGTTCAATCGTTAACCCATAAATGGACTGTTTTACCATGATATTACCCTCCGATACCACCTCAAAATGGACCTCATTCTAATTATAGGCTCGCCAATCTTTTGCCCTTTCAAACTTAGAATTCAAAGGATTTACTTTTCTGCATTTCGATAATGGTCAAATTTTTTTGATCACAAAAGCCCCAACTACTGTTTTAACCAGATCAAGTTGGTGTCGATTGAGAAATTGGCATGATTATATAAAAACAAGACATCTGTGATATTTTGCTCTTTTACTACCTCATACATATTATCACGATAATAGCGTAAGTCAACCATATGAATTTCTTCAAAATGACTCGCAAGCAATGGAGCGATAACATGAGCATAGGAATCCTTTATTAAAAGGAGCTTCCTCCCATTATTTACATCCGATTTTATTTTCACATAACGGTGCTGTCCATTTAGAAAAAAACCGTACTGATCTCGTTTATTTAAATAATCCCATTCATAAAAGGAATGTTCTACTAAACCCGAGTCAGGATAATGAACTTGATATTGTGGACCATCAATTAATTGAAAAACTTCAATTTTATCGGCTTGAATCCAACCGAGAGGAGCTTTGGCATCATACGTTCCATAAAATTGAGAAGAAACCTCCTCGATTTTGTAATCCTGAATAGCATATGGTGTCAAATTCATTTCCTCGGCAATTTTTTGATAGGCATAAAAGGCCCCTCTCATCGTCCAATGGTGGTCCGTACGAAAATAAATTGATTCATCTTTATGTTTCGATAAGACCTCAAAGCCATTAATGACCTTCATTTCTCCTTCTAAAAAAGCTTCAACATCCTTTTGTGCAGCCATCTGTGAATCATTGCTAACAAAGCTTGGCAACAACTCTGGATACATTTCAATGGAAGTAGGAGCCAGAAACACATGCGATTGTATTCCTTCCCCTTCTACCTTTTGGGCAAAATAAGACAAATACTCAAGGTTTTTTTGAAATTGTTCAGAAGAATGAGCATACGCTTCCAATAAATACTGATTAGCTCCGAAATAAATCCCTTTGCTTTCCTGTTTGTTTGTCCAGTACTCTACATTTGCTTGTGTTGTCACCCACAAATCCTTCCAAACAAACTGATCAGTTACATATGTTTCGATATCACTCGTAAATTGGCCATCTACTAACCGAGTATAGGAAAATGACGGCTTTTGTGCTAAATAACGATTTTCTAATTCCGAAAAACTTCGACTTTCACTAAAAAGATTCCAAAGTAACAAACCTGATATAAACAATACGAATAAGGCAATTCGGGTCCTTTCCATCTTCCACCTCCTCGTTATAAAGCGGAGTCCGTTTGCTCAGAAGCGAGAAAAAATAAGAACAGCTGATGAAGACGTTTTTTGTCTTCATTCAGATTGGCGATTTTTCTCGAGCTTCTAACGGACGCAGCTAGATTAAAATCGGAAATAAAGGAACGGATTAAACAATTCACTAACTAAATAGGCCGTTGATAAAAATAAAAGGAAAAATAAATAAAAAAGCGCTGCCGATTCCATTAGCCATTTTACCGGCTGACGACTTTTAAAACGGCTCGTTTTCTTTGAGATAAATGTCCAAGTCGGTAAAGACGCCAATACCAGAATGACCAATAAAACGAAGTGCCGATAAAACTCATATACAAAGGCTTGATTCACAATTGCGTTTCCTAATAAGCCAAACATAGCCTGTAAATAAAGAAAACCAAGTGAAATATCCTCAAACACGAACAACACCCATCCTATTAATATGAAAAAAATAAAGTAAAAATGCTGCATCCATTTTGGAGCTTTTTCTAAAATCCTTAACCAGCCCGCTTTTTCAATGGCAATAAACAAACCAAAATACAGGCCCCATAAAGCAAAGTTCCAACTCGCTCCATGCCAAATTCCAGTTAAACCCCAGACAATAAATAAATTACGATAGAGCTTCCATTTTCCATGTTCACTACCTCCTAGTGGGATGTAGACGTAATCTCGAAACCAGGCCCCAAGTGTCATATGCCATCTTCGCCAAAATTCAGAAATACTCCGTGCCATATACGGATAATGAAAGTTTTTCGGAAAATCAAATCCAAACATTTTCCCAAGACCTATCGCCATATCTGAATACCCACTAAAATCAAAATAAATCTGAAAAGCAAAGGCGATAATTCCGAGCCACGCTAATAAAATCGATAGCTCTGAAGGGTCCTGTGCCGCCACCTCACGCCAAAGTAAACCAATATTATTAGCAAGTAAAACCTTTTTAGCGAGCCCAATGATAAACAGTTGAACCCCTTCCGAAAATTGAGATGCTTGAAATTTACGCTCAGTCAACTGCAAGGCAATCATTTTATAACGAACGATTGGACCCGCGATCAATTGTGGAAACAAACATACATATAAGGCAAGAGCAATTGGATTACGCTGTGCCGTCACCCGACCTCTATAGACGTCAATCGTATAAGACATCGTCTGAAACGTATAAAACGAAAGGCCGATCGGTAAAGGAAGTTCAAGCAAAGCGATTTGTATACCAATTAAGCCATTGACTGTCTCGATTAAAAAATCGGCATATTTAAAGAAGGATAAAATCAAGACACTAATCATAAGAGAAGAAATTAGTCCGAATTTAGCCTTCTTCTTATTGTTATCTCGGTGTCGTTCAATCCAAAGCCCATGCCAATAATCAACAAAGGCAGAGAAAAGCATTAAGAAAATATAGATTGGTTCACCCCAAGCATAAAAAAGCAAACTTACGACTAATAAAATTACATTTTTCCCTTTTCATGGGCACAAATAATAGAGTGCCAATGCGATAGGAAGAAAATAAAACAAAAAGGTTAAACTACTAAAAACCATTGGATCACCCCATATCATACCCGTGTATGTACAGTCTCCTGCACAATAAAACAAGCTCCTTTAAAACAGAAAAAGGCACATGCAAGATGCACCTTTCTCTTCTATTTTATAAATGTTCATCAAAAATCGCTTCTAATTTTTGTGCATCATCATATGTGGCATAAAGAATAAACAAGCCATCTACTTTAATAATATTGTTTTTCACCTTTTCGTATTGGTCTGGTAAATAAGACTCCCAAATACGATGTTGATTTTCGAGTTCTCGCTCTAAACCTTCTTGTAAAGCCGCAACTTCCGCTTCATCAGCTGCCTCTAATAAAATAATTTGATCTGAATTCACATTCATTGCCGCCTGGAGCACGTAACCATTCGCCAGTTGAGAAGAATCGATCTTCATATTTTCTAGTAACATTTCTACAAGCGGATCATCTGTTGCCGTTTCATCGGTTAAGTCTGTTTCAATATACATTTGCAGCTGACCATCTACATAAACATCTTCCCCTAAACCTGCCTCTTGTAAATCCTCGGCAATTTGGTCCTTAATACTCGAAAAGATTTCCTCTAATGAGATTTCTCCCGACTGGTTCTCTCCCTCATCATTATCTCCACTGTTACAACCAATTAAAGTAAAAACAACTAGAGCCATTGTTAATAAGCGTAAAAAATTTTTCATGATGTCCTCCCTTTGCTCTCTCATTCATTTATCTAACTATTTAACGCCTACAAAATGAAGAGGGTTTCAATTTTTTTGGCCTTTTCTACCCAACGATGTTTGGTTCAGCTAAATTACTCCGCCAGCTGCAAGCCATGCGTAAGTTGCCAGTAGAATATATGGGGGAAATTGCTGAAACATCATGACACACAAATAAGGTGAAGGAAGTTAGAGAGCAGGCTTATACCGCCTTCTTTTTGTGCTCCAATCATCTAACGACCTACACCTTCATAAGTATATCTAAACAAGTTGAAATTTGACTCCTTTTAACACTTACTCATCTCACCATTTATCCATTACCCAATTGATTCCTCAACAATGACAGACCAGCCTTTGCCCTTATAGGCGTTGTAACCTTCTGTCAGGCTATAAGCATAGATACAATTGTTTTCAATCGTATACCCCCGTGTTTCTTTTCCGGATAAAATATGTTGTACGGCTTGTAAATGAGTTAATTTCTTCTCTAAAATTTCTTCTTTGTTTTTTGAAGCAATAATGTAACCTTCGGAGTTAATGACCGCAATTTGGCTCTTTTGATCAAGCTTTACACGTTCAATAATATCAAAGATAAAATCCCAATTAAAACGAGTGGAAAAAACTCCAATCGTTTTCCCGTCTTCATTCCGAACCGGACAAGAGTAAGCAATCGTATGGCCCCCGATGGACGGTGAATAATAGAGATCAGATACATAAACATCGTCACTCTCGATTGTTTTCTCAAACCATTCACGCCCCGTCATATTTTGGCCAACTAACGATTCGTCCTTCGCTGTAGCCACGATATTTCCTTCTAAATCAAGAACCAAAAGCTCGAAATAAACTTCATAAATCGTATAAATATTCTCCATTAAAGCTTGAGCTGCTTGTTTTGTATCTTCTCCTGGATGTGTCAGACTCTTGATGAGTGCATCAAAAGTGGCCCATGCTTGAACATCACAATTACGCTCAAATAAGTTCCGATCGATCTTATCAATTGTATCAAAGGCAATATCCACCGTTCTCACAGCTATAATCTCATTTGCCTTCTGCTGAATTCTTTCGATTAACTCTTCACTCTCATTACTTGCATTTAAGCTATCTTCGGCAAATTTTTTTATTTCTGTTGCCACAACCGCAAACCCTCGCCCTGCAGTCCCTGCACGAGCAGCTTCAATCCCTGAATTCAACGCTAAAATATTAGATTTAATCGAAATATCCTTAATTTTTTTCATCGTACCTTGCATGTTCTTATTATCTTCTTTTAATTCATTCATGAGCTTGGACACATTTAAATTATTTACAATTACTTTCTCCACTCCTACCCACTCCTTTAAACAAAATCAAACATATAGTCCTATGACAAAACAACCATGATTTAACAGTGATTATATCATAACGATTAGTACAAATCTTCTGAACATAAAATTTTTTATAAGATAGCTTAAGTTTGAAGGTTCTGGCTATCGTTTGTTGCGAACTTGTTGAGCTCCACTTTCCCTCTTCTCCTTGAGATTTCGCCCTCACAATCAAAAAAGAACCGCTCAATGAGCCGTTCTTTTTCTCTCTTATAAATTATCGAAGAAAAGTCTCACAACATCTGCTCCACCGACAAATGTTCCGAGTGCACTCCCAATGTTGGCTAATACAACAATTAATAGGATTCGTGTGACATTATTTCGCCAAAAACCTTTCGCTGAATGGACGTCTTTTGATAAATTTTCAAAATCTCTGACACTCGGTCGTTTAAAGTAAGCTTGAACTAATCCAGCTATTAAACCAGCCGATATAAAGGGGTTCAGTGAGCTAAAAGGTGCGACGACAAAAGCCGAGACAATCGCTAGTGGATGACCTAATGCCACCGCTGCTCCAATTGCTGCAAAAGAACCATTCCATAAAATCCAGCTCATGGTTTGCTGCAGCCCTGCTTCAGGGTTAGAAAAGAAAGTAAAAGCAATAATACTAATAATAAATATCGGGATCATCCAGCCAACTACTTTTGGCCATTTTGCTTTTGGCGGTCGCTCATTCAACTTCTTTAAATTATGTTCCTTATGTATTTCCTGAGTAATTCCCGGTACGTGAGCGGCTCCAAGTACAGCCACAACCTTATCACCTGGTGCCTTTTTTATATGTTGGGCTAGATATTGATCACGCTCATCAATTAAAGGTTTTTTTAAACGTGGAAAAGATTCTGTTAAGTCTTTTAGCATCGCATTCAGCATATCCTGTGACTTCATCTTTTCCATCTCTTCTTCTGTGAGCGTCTCTTTACTAAAAATCGACCCAGTGATTTGATACATTAAATCCGCCTTGCCTTTAAAACCAATTTGATGCCAGATTCGAGCAAAAGTCGTTTGAATGTTACGGTCAGCTAAAACGAGCTCTGCCCCTGTTTCTTTTGCAGAATCAATCCCTTGAATCATTTCTTGACCAGGCTTTACACCAAACTGATCGGCCATTCTATTTTGGAAAGAGGAAATCGCTAAATTCATTAACAATAACGTCGCTTTTTTCTCTTTTATCACCTTGAAAATATCCATATCCTTCCATTTATTACCATCCATAATGGACTGATAACGCTGTTCATCTAATTCAATACAAACGGAATCTGGTCGTTCCGTTTCAATTACTTCCTTTACTTGTTCAGCACTTTGTTTAGATACATGGGCGGTCCCTATTAAAATAATTTCTTTGCCGTCCACATGTAGCCGCGTAATATTCTCTTCGGACATCGGTTCTCCTGCCTTTTCGAGTATTTTTTTCTATTATACATCTTTTCAACCCCGTTGTATCTTCCAGAACAGAAGATCAAATACCTATACGAAATAAAAACATCTTTTTACATAATAAGTGTCAATTAGATGAACCGGTAAAAGCATTTAAGCTTCTTCTTGATGAAAAGTTGGACGAAAAATAACTCCGGCACTGATTATGATAAGTAATAAACAGCCAATCGCATAGTATAAACTGCCTTCTCCTATCCAATCAATTAACACTCCTCCTATCAAAGGACCGAGCATACTGCCTATACTAAATGAAATCGCAATTAATACATTACCAGTTGGCAATAATTGTTTTGGCAATAAATCGGCCAAATACATCAGGCCAAGAGAATAAAAAGAGCCTAGTAATCCACCTGACACTAAAAAAGCGATTATTAGCAAAGGGATATGCTCCTCGTATTGTGGAAGTGTTAGAAAAATCCCCGCTCCAAGTATTGCGAGAATAAGTAACACTTTTTTACGACCTACTCGGTCACTTAATATACCGAGCGGAATTTGTGTAATAACTCCACCAATAACAAATGCCGGAAGTATAATAGAAAGCCATTCGACATCAATACCAATAAGCAGAGCATAGATTGGATAGCTACCATGTATCGTGGCCTCCATAAAACCAAAGGCAAGAGGAGGTAAAAAAGCAAACCAACCGTATTTGATGACTAACCAATAGCGTCCAAGTGTGCCTGACTGTTGAATCGTCTCAACTGTATTATCAGGCCACTCATTACGAATTTTCAACAAAATAAGCCAAATAATAGCACAAAATAAAGCGGCAATGACAAAAGGCAATCGTTCATCTATCGCTAGCAAATTGGTCATC
The DNA here is from genome assembly GCF_000292245.2 of Alkalihalobacillus alcalophilus ATCC 27647 = CGMCC 1.3604. GTDB lineage: Bacteria > Bacillota > Bacilli > Bacillales > Bacillaceae_D > Alkalihalobacillus > Alkalihalobacillus alcalophilus. The sequence continues at coordinate 38,618 of NZ_ALPT02000014.1, forward strand.
AGAGGACCACCAGCAAAACCAGCACTAAAAGCCAAACCGTAAATGGCAATATTTCGTCCGCGAACTGCCTTTGAACTTGTTGATGTAATCCAGACTTGTGTTGAGAAGTGAACCATATTATCTGCCACACCGATAATTAAACGGAGTACGAACCAAAACCAAAAACTTTGCCATAATGGAAATAACAGCAATGTCGCAATAATCACTATCAACCCAATTGATATAACCGGTTTATAACCATATTTACGAACAGGGTGCTCGATAAAAGGTGAAGCAAGTAAAACTCCGATATAGAGAGCTACGGCATTCATCCCATTCATTGCGGAAGAATAGCCTGCTTGTTCAAGTACAATGGCAAGTAGAGGCAAGAGCATCCCCTGCACAAAACCAGCAACAAAAACCATTACAACTAGCATAATTAAACGGAGATTTGGTGAATTATTCTGTGCTATAGACAAGCAACCTCCTCCTTTCTGTCATAACCATCAAATACTTTCTTTAGATAGAATAAATTGATTTGTTAATGTATAAGACCCCCACACAATTATTGAATATGTACAACATAAACCTTGAAATAAACACTCACCCCTATATGATGCTAAAGAAACCCTCGGGAAGTAACCCTAAATAAGAACACACCCAATTATCTAACAATTCGCCTTCGTAATACAACAAAAAAAGGTGAAAAGTGTTTGATCACCTCTCACCTTTTTTAATTTCTTGAGTTGTCTGTAAAATATAGCATCCATATCGTTCTAATCATCCAAAAAACAAACGACCTTCTGCTCAGTCATTTCCTCTATTGCAAACGCGATCCCTTCTCGACCTAGACCAGAGCCTTTCACTCCTCCAAACGGCATTGCGTCAATACGATAATCACTACTATCATTGACCATTACAGCTCCAACCTCTAATTCAAAAATCGCTTTTTGTGCCGCTTTTAAATTATTAGTAAAAATGCCTGCTTGCAATCCATAATCAACCGCATTCGCTTCTGCAATAGCAGCATCTAAGCTACCAACAGGAAATAACATGACAACAGGACCGAAGATTTCTTCCTGAGCGATCGGGTCAAGTCGGTTCACATTCGTTAAGACAGTTGGTTCAACAAAATTCCCGCTTCTTTTGCCGCCTGCTTTTATCATAGCTCCTCTAGCTGTGGCATCTTTGATAAGCCGCTCAACACGAACCGCTTCTTTTTCATTAATAAGCGGCCCTATATCTGTTTGTTCCTTTAATTTATGACCAACCTTAACATGCCTTGTTTTCTCCACAAACTTTTCTTCAAATTGCTCATAAATTTCGGCTTCCACATAAATTCGTTGGACACTTAAGCAATTTTGACCCGCTGCCCAAAAGGCACCTGAGACAGTGGAATCAACCGCTTTATCTAAATCAGCGTCCTTTAATACAATTACTGGCGAATTTGAGCCAAGTTCCATGCTTATTTTTTTCAAACCGGCTTTACGAGTAATCGCTTCTCCTACTTCACGACCACCTGTAAAACTGATCATTCTAACACTTGGGTCTGTAATTAACATATCGCCAATTTCACGACCATACCCGGTCACTACAGAGAGAACTTTTTCAGGAAGACCAGCATATTCAAACGCTTCTGCTAAAAGCAATGCACTTAAAGGAGTCTCCGTTGCGGGCTTGACGATAATCGCATTTCCTGAAGCAATTGCTGGACCTATTTTATGTGCGACTAAGTTAAGCGGGTCGTTAAAGGGGGTAATCGCTCCAATAATGCCGATTGGAAAACGATAATAATATCCATGCCTCGTTTCACTTCCCGGCATTTGATCAAAATTTATCGTCTTTCCTTCAATTCTTCTCGCCTCTTCAGCACTAATTCGTAACGTCTCAATTGCTCTTGTTACTTCTTTCCTTGCCTCTTTAATTGTTTTACAGCCTTCATTGGCTATCGTGGTTGCAAATTTCGAAAAATTCTCTTCCACATAAAGAGCCGCTTTTCGAATGATATCCATCCGTTTATGAATTGGCAACTTAGCTGCAAGCTTAGCTCCTTCCTTGGCTTCCTCTATACACAAAATCATATCTTCTACCGATGCAGCCGGAACCGTTTCTATAATCGTATTATCCTCAGGATTTCGCACTTCAATTTGTTGCTCTCTCGTGACCCACTTTCCCGCTAAAAACATCTTTTGATTCATCAGTTTGAGTTTCATATCATACCCTCCCCTCTTATAGAATCCCTACCTTTTGACGCTGACGTTCGATATGAATAAGATCAATTAACAAGGAAAAACCGGTTTCTACTTTTCCCGCTCCTGCACCACTTAACGTTACGGTACCGAGCAAATCACATTGATAAGCTATTGCATTAACAGCTCCATTTATCCCTGCTAAAGGATCTGAGGACAATACTTTTTCTGGTCCTACTTTAGCAACAACCGCACCATCTTCCTTTTTTGCTGTTGCAATCAGCTTCCACCGCTTTCCTTCTTGTTTTGCTTCTTCAATCATCTCAGGCGTAATTTCTGTAATCCCCTTGCAGCTTACATCCGCTACAGTTAACGGAGTATTCATCACATGATTCGCTAATATCACAATCTTATAGCGGGCATCATAGCCTTCCACATCACTTGTCGGATCGGCCTCGGCATAACCTAATCGCTGCGCTTGGACAAGGGCATCTGCATAAGACACGCCCTTCTGATCCATTTGCGTTAAAATAAAATTAGTCGTTCCATTTAAAATGCCACGGATCTCGGTTATTTCGTTTCCAGCCAATGTCATCTCCGGCATCCGAAGGGCAGGCGTCCCACTCAAAACCGTCCCTTCAAATCCCCACTGCACACTATGTTTTTTCGCTAAAGCTGTTAGCTCTTGATAAGCTAAGGCAACAGGCCCTTTATTGGTCATCACCACATTTTTTCCACTTTCAAAAGCCGCTTCACAATGGGAGATAGCTGGTTGACCCGTTTCTACATTTGTATAAGAAACTTCAATAATCGTATCGGCATTCGATTCTTTAATTGTCTTCAAACTATCCCACCCACGTATTAATCCTGCTGTTTCAGGATAAGCATCAAGAGAGCCTGTTTGTTCGACTACTTCAAGAACCTTCTTTATATCTAGACCTTCTGGATGGTAGAGTGCTCCCTTTTTAAAATCAGAAATGGCTACTAGTCTCGCGTTGAACTGCTCTTGTTTTAATAACCTTTCTTTTTTATCTCGTAAGATTTCCGCTAAACCTTGCCCTACTACCCCAAATCCAATAAAGGCTAACTTATGCACCATCTAACTAGCACCTCCCACTAATTTTGATCAACCACCTCATAAAAACCGCTGAAATAATCTAATGTTGCCTGAGTCATAATCGCCGTTCCTACTACTAGTACTCTTTCATCGATATCAAAGATCGGCGTGTGTAAATCTCTTTGTATGCCATCAGCTGTCGCACATCCAAGGAAAAACATCGCTCCCGGTAATTTTTGAGTGACATAACCAAAATCCTCACCACCCATACCAAACTTCTCATCGACGACTTTTATCGTTGGCCTCATTTTTTTGGCCGCTGCAGTAACTAGTTGATTGAGAAAGGAACTATTATACAAAGCAGGCTCCCCTCGGGTAACCTTCAACTGATACTGCCCGCCCAACGGCTCTAGGATCGCAAAGGCTTTCTCAAGCTCCCTTTCTAATAAATCACGAATGTTTGGTTTATAGCTTCGAATTGTTCCTCTTAAAAATACTTCAGAGGGAATAATATTCGTTGCTGAGCCTGCTTTTATTTCTCCAATACTAATAACGGCTTCATCCAATGCTGATACTTTGCGCGCGACAATGCCATGCAGTGACTGCAATAATAACCCTAGCATCCATGTCGGGTCGGTCCCCTTTTCCGGATAACCACCATGACCACCTGAGGCAATTATTTTTGCTTCAAATTCATCGACATTAGCCATACTATAGCCATCATGTACTTGCATTTCTCCTACCTGCAGCCAGGGACACATATGCAAAGCTAATGCCGCCTCAACCCCCACGTAGGCTCCTGCTCTTATTAAATAAGGGGATCCAGATAACCCTTTCTGATCAGGTGTCTCTTCTGCTGGCTGAAAAATAAACTTAATCGTCCCGTTCCACTTGCCATCCCCTGCTAACTGAGCTAATAACTGAGCTGTTCCTAACAAAATCGCCGTGTGAGCATCGTGACCGCACGCATGCATCACGCCATCATGTTTTGAACAATAGTCGGCTGTTGTTTCTTCTTTAATAGGAAGGGCATCGATATCAGCACGTAAAGCAATAGTAGGACCATCCCCACAAGACAGCGTCCCAATCACACTCGTTTCAAGGCCAATCCCCTTCTCTACTTTGACTCCTGAAATGGAAGAGAGGGTCGTAGCGATAAATTCAGCTGTCTTAAATTCTTTAAAACTCAATTCAGGAAATTGATGAAAATAACGGCGCCACTGCACAAGCTTCTGCTCGATTCCACTTGCCTGCTCAAAAATGGTTCGCAACTATCTCCCCTCCCTTCATTTTAGCTCTCTTACACTTGTAATCCCGCTTCTACATGTTTAAAAGCTAGAGAGAAATCTTCTATAATATCTTCAATCGCTTCTATTCCACACGAGACGCGGATTAATCCTTCTGGAATACCTACCGCCGCTCGCTCCTCTGGTGTACATTCAACATGACTTGTCGTCCGTGCGGGACCAACGGTTGTTTCAACAGCGCCTAAGTTAGCTGCACGATGAGCATATTTTAGCTTTGGTAAAAGCTCACGAACCGTATCAACCCCTCCTTTAACCGAAAAACTTAACATACCGCCAAACCCTTTCATTTGCTCTTTCGCAATGTCATGATTTGGATGGGTTGGCAAACCAGGATAATAGACATCCTCTACTAAATCTTTCGTTTGTAAATACTTCGCGAGTTCCATTGCATTATGGCTTTGCTCTCTCACTCTTAAATGAAGAGTTTTCATTCCTCTTAACGTTAAATAGGCGGCCATCGGGTCCATTGTTGCTCCATTAATTTCACGATAGTGGTAGATTTTCTCAACTAATTCCTCGGCTCCACATACAACTCCACCTAAAGCATCCGCATGCCCTCCGAGAAACTTTGTCGCACTATGAATCACTAAATCTACTCCAAGAGCAAGTGGATTTTGATTAATCGGTGTGCCAAATGTATTATCAACAATCACAAGAGCCCCTGCCGCTTTCCCCGCTTTAGCCATCCTCTTAATATCGGTAATTTTAACGGTTGGATTTGTTGGTGTTTCCAAATATAAAATTTTACACCCATTTAAAAGCTCTTTTTCAATTTGTTCATGGTCGCCAGTCTCACATAAAACAACATCAATTTGCTGCCTCGGCAAAAACTCTGTGAAAATTTTATTCGTGCCACCGTACGTATCTTTTATCGAAACAATTCGATCACCAGGGAGCAAGAAGGTCGCTAATGTGTTACTAATCGCCGCCATGCCTGTAGAAAAACTCGTCGCTGCCTCTGCCCCTTCTAATATTTTGACTTTATCTTCAAACGATTGAACGGTTGGATTTGTGTTCCGACCATAAATATGGCCTTTTTTCTTACCAATGGCGACATCATACCATTCATCCATATCATCATAATTGTAGGCCACACTTAAAACGACCGGTACTTGCGTAGCTCCATGTACTAAATATTCCTTTTCTCCAGCCCATACCGCATTTGTCCCTGCTTGCACTTTCTTTTCCATCTAATCACTCCCACTACTCATATTTTTTATTGGTTTCCCATTAGAAAATTTATGTGAAATAAAAACCGGGCTGTCGATTACGCATCCCGGTTTGTTTTTGTTCATCTCATCCATTCAAAACTTTAAATCACAGGGTTCAACTTCTCGAAGGTCATGCCATCTTTAATGACAAGCTCTCTCGGTAAATCAACTAACGGCTCACAGCCAGTTGGTGTTACGCGAAATGATTCACTAATTTCAAAGCTGTCACCTTCTGACCAAATCGCGGGGATTAAATGAAACGTCATATTGGGCAGTAGTATCGTTTTGTCACCTTTACGAATACTCGCCGTATGCTCCCCCCAATCAGGTGGATAATTAAGCCCCATTGAATAACCGAGACGAAATTCCTTTGTCACCCCATATTTCTCAACAGTCTGACGCCAAATTGCTTCAACCTCCTCACATGTCACACCTGGTTTAATAAAATTCAAACAAGCATTTAATCCTTCTATGACAATATTTGAAAGGTTTTTCATATTCGCAGTCGGCTGCCCGATCTGTACCGTTCTCGCAATCGGTGCATGGTATCGTTTATAACAACCCGCTAATTCTAAAATCACGTTCTCCCCTTTTCGATAAGGCTCATCGGTCCACGTTAAATGTGGCGTTGATGTTCTTTCTCCCGCCGGTAAAAGCGGCACAATAGCCGGATAGTCACCACCATATTGAGAGGTCCCACTTAATTGAGTGTAACTAATCTTTGCGGCAACATCACAGCCACGCACACCTTCATCCACCATCTCAATTCCTTCTAACATCGAATGTTTAGCAATAACGGCTGCTCTTTGAATCAACTCAATCTCTTTAGGTGACTTAATTAATCTGACCCAATTAACGAGTAATGTAGCATCTATAAATGTGGCATTCGGTAAGCCTTTCACTAATTGTTGGAAACATTTAGCCGAGAAATAATAATTGTCCATCTCCACCCCAATTTTTCGTTTATCCTGTCCGATCTGCGTTAAAATCTCAGCGACAAAATCCATTGGGTGACGAATATCCGATTGAACATACGTATCTGGATACGGAATAATATTTTCGTGATATAACCAAGTTGTTACTTTTGCACCATTAGCATCAGCCGTTCTCCCAATCCAAATCGGTTGTTCTTCATCATCAAATATCGCGAGAATTTGATCGACATAAAAGGACCAACCATCATAACCAGTCAAGTAGTTCATATTCGCTGGATCCGTTACTAACAAGACTTCTATCCCTTTAGTCGCCATACGCTCTTTTGTCTTTTTCATCCGCTCTTGATACTCCGCTACTTCTATAACCACAGGAACACCCCTTTCCAGCAAATTCGTTATTAACTAAATATTCTGTTCTTAATTTCATTATATCGACAAAGCATCCGATTGGATATTCATCAAAGTGTATGAATTTTCTAATAATATTTCAGTCAATTTATCATACAGCCTTGTCTGATTATCTTTCACTCCCCAAAAAGGCCCTTCTGTTAAGTAGCTTCTTAACAAAAGGCCCTCTTTACTAATCCTTTAATTCTCCATGAAACACTCCGCCTACTCTCCATGTTTTAATACTTAAATCTAAGAGGAATAAATGGTCAGGATCATTAAGTGAAAGGTTTGTTAATGATTCAATTTTACGCAAACGATAAAGCAGTGATTGTCGATGTAAGTTAAGTGAGCGAGCTGTTTGACTCACATTTCCACGATACTGATTAAAGGCGACAAACGTTCCAATTAAATCCATTTGCCTTTCTTCATCATATTGCACTAGTGGTTCAATTGTATCCATAATAATTTCTCTCATCTCTACATTTTTCGTTAACTGCAACAGAACACGATCGACTCTCGTTTGTTCAAACCAAGTTCGATGATGGTGTTTATCTTTGACACGACCAATTTGCAAAGCGAACTTTGCTTGCCTGTAGCTTTCTTGAAAATCTTCAAACCGCTCTTTTCTTTTACCTATTCCCCAAGATATATAAACATCCGGCAATAAATTATTCAATCTTCTGTCAATAATATCTAAAAAATCGGTCGCATATTCATGTTCGGTTTGATGTTGAATTTCTAAATATAACGTTATCATCTCTTCATCTCTCGTTAGCATTATCTTTCGCCCGAGCGATTGAGCCGCATAAAGCATTTCCTCTTCCATATAATAAAGCATGCTTTTACGCCAACGTTCAAATGAGTCAATCGTCTGCTCTCTTTTTTCATACAAGGACTTTAAGTTTTCAGGCAATCCTACGATACAAACATAGGCAAGATTTAACTGATATTGTAGCAAGCTCGCCCTTGACTGAGCCTGTTCATACGTTTGAAACCCTCCCTTAGCAAGCTCCTCAACAAAATCACTCCTTAACCGGAGCTTCGTTTCTTCAATCGCATTTTTTCTTGAAAGCCAAAGAGCGATGGTCGTAGCTGCATGCTCTAAGATATGAGTACGGTTATGAGTTAAAAAGCTAGGAGCCTTTATATGTTCAGGTATAAAAACAAATAAATAGCCTTGTGCCTCACCAGAAATTTGCAAAACCGGAACTTGTAAAATATCTCTTTTTTCATAATGAATGAGATCAAATTTTTGCATAAAAGGATCTTGATTTGCTGGGGTTATATGCTTAGTTGGTAAAACCCCTTCAAGAACAAGCTGCTTCCACTGTTGTTCAAAATCGCGAGCGTACTGGTCACTCTCCATTAAATTGCCAAAGCGATCGGTCAAATAAATCTTCGCATAAATTTGTTCTTCGATATAAGCTAACAAGTCTTCCAAATCACGTTCCATTAATATAAGATTTAAAAGATCTTGCTGAATTTTCTCAGATTTCTCTCTCTCTTTGTTAGCTGTTATATTTAGTTCCTTCATCACCATCTCTACAATATTGGCAAAGCGGACTTCCCAAGGAACAATCATTAAAATAAAATGATTCTTTTCAGCAAGCTCAATCGCCTCACGTGGAATATCAAAAATAAACCTTCCTAGCGCAACCATCAAAGCGGCCGCTTCAGATTCGATTACATCTTCAACAAACTGAGTAAATAAATGAGGATCCTGCTCACAGCCAATCGCTGTCGTCAAAACGACTTCATTTTTCCTAACAAAATTTTCAACAGGTAACTCAATGACTGATATCCATTGGATTTTTTTCTTTGTGGCTAACTTTTCACCTGTCACAACCTCAACACCGTGTAATAAATCATCCTTTAACACATCCGCCACTGTCAGAATAAGCGTTACCTCCCTTTTTTGTTATAGAAGTTATTCCCTATTAAGATCGATCTTAAAGCCAAAACTAGGAAATGACAATGTTGAATTTTTCGTAATGAAATGGATAGGTTTTTCATTTTTTATTACTTTTCTTTGTCTATTCGCACTGTAATTGGCTAGTTTCTCTTTTCTCATTACTTATCACCGCTTATTCGAACCTTATTCAGCTCACTTTCCTTTTTCCATTACTTATCCTCAGCTTTTCGCACTCTAATCGGCTCCTTTTCCTTTTCCCATTACCTATCCTCCGTTTTTCGCCCCCTAATGAGCTCATTCCTTTTTTTCATTACCTATTTCACCTTTTTGCCTAAATATCCGAACCTGCTCGATTAAAAAAAGCCAATAAGCAGCTCTTACCAAGCCACTTATTAGCTTATTAAAATATTAATTAATCAAATCGACGTCTTTTATAAATCAGCACCGTAATCACGATCGTTACTAGTGCCCATATTCCTAGAATCACTAAATTTTCCCCAACTGGCAGTCCTTGATGCAGATTAAGGACGAGTGTCGCAAATTGTACATCCGGTAAGTAGGATAGAATGTTAAATAACCACTCAGACTCAAAGAAGTTGCGAAACAATGAGCTCATTCCAAAGATAATTAACACAGGCATTCCAACTACTGTTGTTTCCATAACCGTCCTTGACATCAACCCGAGTATCGTTCCAATCCCAATATAAATGACTAAGCTAATAAAAATAGCCACGATAAATAATAACGTATTTTCAGGAATCGGAAAGCCACTTATCAAAATCACACCAGCAATCATGATGGCCGTAAGAACGGCCGAAAGCAAACTTTTCCCAATGAATACTTCCGATGTACTTAACGGTGATAATAATAAACCTCGTAACGTATTCTTTTCTTTTTCTTCCGCAATCATTGCTGCCTGAACAAACGAACCGACAATAACCATTGCTAATGTAATCGGAACAATCGAAACGATAAGTTCTACCTCTTCTCCTCTGCCAAACAGAAAAGCAAATAGCAAAGGCATTATGGCCGTTGACAACATATATGAATTTTTCATTAGGTCTTTATAGTCTTTAATAAAAATCGTTTGAATTCTTTTAAGGGATAGCATTAAATTAGCTCCTTTCCTGTTACACGTACAAAAATTTCACCTAATGTAGGCTCATTTGAATGGATCGCCTTTAATTGGTTCGTTGTAATGGCTTGCTTGATCAATTCGGCTCCTTCACGATCTTTGTCTACCGTTTTTTCACTTCCATCTTTTAGCAACAATGTAATAGACGAATCCGTATAACCTAATCGTAAGTTGGAAGGAGTATCCATCAATCTAATTTCTCCCTTATTAAGGAAAGCGACACGATCACAGATTTTCTCAGCTTCATTCATATCATGAGTAGTTAAAAATATCGTTGTCCCTTGCTCATTCAGTTTTTTTAATGAACGGTGAATTCGTTCTGTACTAACAGGATCAAGAGCAGAAGTTGGTTCATCAAGAAATAACAATTCTGGTTGATGAAGAATCGTTCTCGCCAAAGTGACACGCTGTTTCATCCCTTTAGAAAGTTTACTTACTTGCATTGGGCGTTCTTTTAACAAGCCGACCTCTTCTAATACTTCATCAATTCGATCATATTTGACACTATATAAATCACAATACATTTTTAAATTATCTTCAATCGATAATCGCTCGTATAGTCCTGTATTATCCGTTAATACCCCAATTCGTTTCATTTGGGAACCCTTTTTTAATTTCTCCACAGGTGCACCAAATACTTCCACTTCCCCATTAAAAGCTGTTAATTGAGCGGTTAAAATTTTGATTGTTGTCGTTTTACCAGAACCACTCGGCCCAAGAAAGCCAAAAGTTTCCCCTTTCTTAATGGTAAAAGAAACGTTTTCTAAAGCCTTTTTCCCTTCAAAATCTTTTTGTAACTGTGAGACTTCAATAATATTCTCCATATAATTCTCCCTTTCCGTTTTCGTATTTGCTTGACTTCAGTTTACGCCCGAGAGCCAATTGCCGCCTTAAAATAACGGTAAAAGGAGTAAAAATGATGATGAATGGAGACATTTTATCGATAAACAAACAGGTATATCTTATGTTAAAAATCCAAACGAAGGCCGCGGAGTATGGCCTAACCTTAATAAAAAAGAAACCTTTAGGTCGGCCTCGTCTATAGGTCAAAGCAGGGGACATACAAACGACACTTGCCGACAATTTCCGGGGAAATAAAACTTAATTACATTCCTAAAACCTCTTTTAAATCATTAAGCTTCCCTTTTGATAACGGAATATTGCTTTTATTTCGATCATCCAAAATCAAACTATAGCTGTTTCTAGTCCAAGTCATGACTTCTCGTACCTTTTGTAAGTTGACAATATAAGAACGGTGACAGCGGAAAAAGCCAAATGGTTGGAGTCTTCCACTTAACTGATTTAATGTGATCGTACAAGGAAATGATTCTCCCTTTACATGTAAATGGACGGTTCCATCATTGCTTTCGATATAATCAATTTCAGTAGGATCAAATAAGATAACTTTCTCTTCGACCTTGGCTGGAATACGTTCGAGTTGCACTTGAAATGATTGGGCTTCACTCTTTTCTGCAGTAGTACTCTCATTTACAGCTTGTTCAGCTACTTGTGCTTGAAGCCGCGTTGTACTCGTTATTTCCTCACTTTGATCTAAAACCTCGATTTTTTTCATCCCATCTTCATTTAAGCGATAAACTTGATTCGTTAAAATGATGGCACTTTCCATATTACTAGTAAGGACCAACGAGGCTATCCCCTCTTCGGCTAGCTCGGTAATTAACCTTCTTAAAGTAATTTTGCTTTCCAAATCGATGTTTTGGTCTGGCTCTTCAAAAATTAGCAACTCGGGTTGATGAATCATCGCTTTTACAAACGATAAACGTCGTTTGGCTGAAGCATCAAGTAATTTAATTTTACGGTTCTTAACCGACAATAAGTTAGCTTTGCGAAGATATTCACCTACATCTGTATCCACTTCATACAAGTTTCTAAAAAATTGGAGGTACTCAAATGGTGATAACCGCTCGTAATACCCTTCTTCATGTATCACCACACCTATTTTCCGATTATACTCATTCCAATTTTTAGGGTGTTCAAGCCCAAAATAACGAATTTTACCTGTAGCCGATGACTCTTCTCCAATTAAGAGCTTCAATAACCTTTTGCCAAGGTCTCGTTCACAATGTATCGCTGCTACCTCCCCTTTTTTCACTTCAAAATCAAAAGGATGGAACCATATTTTATTGCCTTCTACGATGCTAATATTGACTAATTGGATAAGTGAGGTTGACATTGCTGTATCTTCCTTTCTGAACAGGCATAAATTTCCTTTATAACCATCATACCTATAATCAACGATAAAGAAAATAGATCTAATCCCTAACTAAAAACAATGACTAGCCTTCATTCCCTATAACTACTTACTTATTAAAAGAATCTTTTAAAAGTGTTCACTTGTTCAATTTCTGAAATGGGCGAAAGAGGTGTATAATAATAAAGTGTGTTTTTGACTGGACAGACCTTCCGATAGATGAGGGTTTTAATTGGAGTGAACAAAATGGAAACAAAAAAAGTGTTACCGATTTTATTTGCGATTATGTTTTTAGTCATGGTTGGATTTGGGATTATTATTCCCGTTATGCCTTTTTATGCGGAGGACCTTGGGGCTTCTCCAACTCAATTAGGCTTGTTAATGGCCGTCTATTCTTTGATGCAATTTATTTTTGCGCCGATGTGGGGCAGAATCTCCGATCGGATTGGGAGAAAACCGGTATTGTTAATTGGAATTGCAGGTCTTTCATTATCTTTCTTTTTAATGGCCTTTGCTTCCACTCTTTGGATGTTATTTGCCGCTCGTATAATCGGTGGTTTTTTGTCAGCAGCCAATATGCCAACTGTTATGGCTTATGTAGCAGACATTACAAGTGAAGAAAACCGAAGTAAGGGAATGGGAATCATCGGAGCAGCCGTCGGTTTAGGCTTTGTTTTTGGTCCTGGAATTGGTGGGATTTTCTCAGACACAAGCTTAACTATACCTTTTTATCTTGCAGGTGCTTCATCACTTATTACGTTTTTCCTCGTATTGATTGTCTTAAAAGAGTCATTAAGTGAAGAAAATAAGGGGGCTACTAACCGAAAACGCCTATCATTAAAATCAGCGTTTAACGGTCCCGCCTCAAACTTATTCCTCTTACAGCTTTTTGTAACGTTATCACTCGCTGGACTTGAAGCAACATTTGCCTATTATGCTTATGAAAAAGCTGGACTTGGCCCTGTTCAACTCGGATATATCTTTATGATTATGGGTTTTGCTGGAGCCATTGTGCAAGGTGGTTTAGTCGGACGCTTAACGAAAAAAATCGGCGAAGGAAAAGTGATTCAACTTGGAATTTTTATTTCCGCTTTAGGTTTTGCCCTTATTTTATTTATCGATAGCTTTGTGACTGCCGCTATCTTTTTATCCATATTCGGAATAGGAAATGGCTTTATTCGCCCAAGTGTTTCTTCCTTAGTAACCAAAAGAGCGAAATCTGCTTATGGTCAAGTAACTGGCCTATTATCATCGATGGATTCCCTTGGTCGGATTATCGGTCCACCACTTGGAGGATTATTATTCTCGATTGCGATTAACTTACCTTTTATTATTGGAATGATTTTATCGTTTATCGCGTATTTTATTTATCGCCTTTATGCTCATCAAGTAAACAAAGAGGAAAAATTGAGTCCATCAGGGGAATCAGTTTAGAAAAAAAGGGGCTGCCATTAGGTCATTGAAAACCTAACTTGGCAGCCTCCTTTATAATAAATAATCAAAAAACCTTGTGATATAAGATAAAGCTTTAATCTTCCTCACTTTCCAATCACTCACCTCAGCCAATTCAACATTAGGATCCGCTTCATACCTCGCGTCTCCCAAAACTCGTAAACTTTTCTCATCCATCGCATAGTCAATTTCCTCTTGTAAATGCCTAGCAAACGGTTCACTATCGATCAAAACCATAACCTCAGTATTTAAAAAAGTACTTCTGGCATCTAAGTTAAAGGAACCGACAAAACTAATTTTCTGATCAAAAATATACGTTTTTCCATGTAACGACTCTGTGTTTGATTGGAATTCATACAAGCCATTTGATTCCACCGCCAAGTGATGACGATTAGGATAATACCCTGAAAAAGCGACAGCATTAGGAGTCGACGCAAATGAATTCGTCATTAACTTGATCTTTTCTATCTCCACTTCGCTGTCTTCTAAATACGCAAGCATTTTTTTCGTTGGAATAATATACGGACTTTCCATATAAACAAAACCTGATGCGTTTTCTAATTGGTGAATGAGCTCTAACCAAATGATCGGCTCCTTATTCAGTCGCTCAATTGGACTATGCAGAAACTTAACCTGATTTGCGGGAAAGGATGTCGCTAACCAATCGACTTCCTCTAAAAAATATTGAGGATATTGCTCAACGGCTTGCTCATATGCTTTTTTTACCTCTTGTTCTCGAGCTTTCCCTTTATTACGTTGCCTTTTCGAAACATCGGTTACAACTGCTTTTGTATAATCGTGGTTCCAAACCATATCATAATATTGCCCTACATCAAATAAAACACTCTGCTCATATCGCTCTTCATCTGTATTCATCACAATGACATCGCGATCATTGGTCGCATCCTTTGCACCTTCTGGACCAAAATAGCGGTCGCCAATATTTCTCCCGCCGACCATGACCATCTCATTATCAATGACCAATAATTTATCATGATAACGATTATTCCATGTCCATGGTTTGAGTAAGTTCAAAGGTTCGTAAAACTGGTACTCTATATTTGGATGCTCAAACATCGCATAACTTAACTCACGAAGGTCCGAATTCCACTTATTAACGATTCCATCTAAAATAATTCGAACCTGAACGCCACGATCAGCGGCTTCAAAAAGAGCTCCAAAAAATAAATCAGCATACTTCCCCTCATGTACAGCATAGGAAGAAATTTCAATGGATTGTTCGGCTTGATCAATCAATTGAATCCGAGCCATTCCCGATTCAAAGCGATCCTGTACGAGCATAACCCGATCACCGGATTCATTCTCGCCACTCTCAAATGCTGGCTGCCAATCCGGGGCAGTTGGTGTGTGGATTTTAAAAACAAGAGTTGTAGAAATCAACACGTACCCAACGTATAAGAGCATTAATATCAAGATAATCTTTAACCATTTTTTTATCATAGAATCGAACCTTTTCTGCTTTTTTATAGCATATGAAAGAAGATGGAAAAGCATCCCTATTAAATGGGATAGCATTTTTCGACATTAATGTAACAGCCAATCACTGCCTTGGTTTTCGTACATTAATTTCGTCAAATCACGGCTTTCATTACTTATTTTTGCCTTTTCGCACTCTAATTGCTGAAACTCGAGATTTTCATTACTTACCTCGGCTTTTTCGCACTCTAATTTTTCAAACTCGTGATTTTCATTACTTATCTCGGCTTTTTCGCACTCTAATTTCTCAAACTCCTGATTTTCATTACTTATCTCAGCTTTTCTCCACACTAAATCATCCCACAAAGCCAACTAGTGACCTTATGGGACATCGAAAAACTAGATTCACATTACCCTTTCATTACCTTTTCCTCACAAAAACAACCTTCAAATAATCACCCTCACGATATTGTGGATGAATTTTAAAGTCTTCTGGTAAAGAGAATTCCTCTTCGATTTTGTATTTTGTATTCGTTTGCTTAAAGGCCTGATCAATAAAACCTTTAAATTTCTTCATATCAAAAGAAGCACTATTTGTTGAAGCGACAATAACTCCGCCTTTTTCGGTAATCTCAATCGCTTCCTTTAGAAGGTTCGTATAATCCTTCGCAGCACTAAAGGTAAGTTTTTTGGAACGAGCAAAACTAGGTGGATCAAGCACAACAAGATCAAATGACTTCTCCTTTTTCTTCGCATATTTAAAATATTTGAAGACATCATCAACTATAATATCTTGTGCTTCATAATCGACACCATTGACACTGAATTGCTCGATCGTTTTCGCTAAACTACGATTGGCTAAATCAACGCTCGTCGTTTTAAGTGCTCCTCCTAACGCGGCATAAACAGAAAAAGCCCCCGTATAAGAAAAAGTATTCAGCACCGTTTTACCCTCTGCATAATGGTCACGGATCGTTTTCCGAACCTCACGCTGGTCCAAAAAGACACCGACCATCGCTCCATCGTTTAAATAGATCGCAAATTGAACACCATTCTCCTTCACAATAAGCGGGAACTCACCGCGTGTGCCTGCGACAAAATCATCTTCTTCTATATACTGTCCACCCGTATTAAATCGTTTCTTTTGATAGATTCCTTTGTAATCAACCGAGCTTTCTAATGCAGCAATAACTTCCTTCTGAAAAGAAAACATTCCCTCACTGTACCAGCTAATTAAATAATAACCATCAAAAAAATCAATCGTTAAACCACCAACACCATCTCCTTCTGCGTTCAAAACTCGAAATGCATTTGTGTCCTCCGATTGAAACAATTCTCTTCGCTCTGCCACTGCTTTTCTAATTTTTTCTTCAAAAAATGATTGGTCGATTTTTTCTTTTTCTTTATTCGTTAAAATCCAGCCAAAGCCTTTGTTTTGCTTTCCATAATAACCTTTCCCTAAAAACTGATGCTTATCATCGACTAACTTAACAAGTGTCCCTTCGTCTGTCAGTTGATTACTATTTTCTAACGCCTCTTTAGAAATCAGAGGATAGCCTGCTCGATATTGTTTTAAAAATTTGGGCTTTACTTTAACCGTTACTTCTTTTCTCATGCTCTTCATCCTTTATGTATCCAACATATTGTATTTAGTTTAACGTTTTTACTTTTCGATAACCAGCTTTCCAATTCTAGCGACCATGACATTGGTATAAAGAGTGCTAAAACCTTGTAGCATTATCTCACATAAATGACCTGCTTAAAAATGTAGCCACTATAATAAATGATTAATCCCCTATTTATTCATCCGATGAATCGGATAAACAAAAGTTAACATAAGCACTTTAACACTTAAATTATTTATATAAACCAAATGTCAGATGTTCTTACACTCCCAATTATCTACCTTAACTAAATAATCCAAATAAATTTAGGCAATATGAACATCCCTATCCCACCTTGTCAATGCTACTCTTTTCTTAATCACATTTCAACGTAATGAACGGCGAGATTAACAACAAAGCAAATTCTCCAAGAAAGGATTGAAAATTTATGAGTTTAGACTTATTAAATAAACGAGTGCAACAAGATCTTTCTTATCTAAATTTTGGAGGGGCTGATTGGCTAACTCCTACCCTCCATTTTGATGAGCATGTTTATGATGTCGTGATTGTCGGTGGAGGTCAAAGTGGGCTTGCGATTGCCTTTGGTTTATTAAAAGAGCGAATCTCTAATATATTAGTGCTTGATGAGAATAAAGAAGGACAAGAAGGACCTTGGGTTACCTACGCCCGGATGGTTACACTGCGAACGCCAAAACAGCTGACATCGATTGACTTAGGTGTCCCCTCCCTTACGTATCGAGCTTGGTGGGAAGCCCAATATGGCGAGGAAAGTTGGGAAGCTATCGACAAAATTCCACGTCATGATTGGATGGACTATTTGCGTTGGTTTCGTCAAGTATTGCAACTGCCTGTTGTGAACGAGACAACGCTAGAGCTTATAGAACCAGTAGAAAAAGGACTTCATCGTTTACATTTAACAGGTCTAGGAGCCCCTTCTAAACAAGTCTTAGCCCGTAAAGTTGTCCTCGCAACAGGGATACAAGGTGGAGGACAATGGCATATTCCAGCGATGATTACAGAGAACCTTCCGCAACATTTATACGCTCACACCTCACAATCCATTGATTTTGAACATTTAAAAGGGAAAAAAATAGCGGTTTTAGGTGGAGGAGCTTCGGCTTTTGATAATGCCAACTACGCTTTAACAGAAGGAGTGACCGAAGCCCATGTCTTTGTGCGCCGAAAGGAAATGCCGAGAATAAATCAAATCCGACAAATGGAGCTTTCCGGAATGATTGAGCGTTTTGCCGCATTAGAGGATAAGGATAAATATGAAGCCATCGCTCATTTTTTCAACCATAATCAACCACCAACAAATGATACGTTTAACCGTGCTCTTGCTTGGTCTGGGTTCCAATTACACCTTGGCTCCCCATGGCTTTCAGTTGAAGAAACAACAGAGGGGGCAAAAGTGACAACCCCAAAAGGAACGTATACATTTGACTTTCTCATTATAAGTACAGGTCTCTTAACCGACCCTGCCTTGCGTCCAGAACTATCTTTAGTTGAAGAACATATTGCCCGCTGGGGAGATAAATTTCGAGCAAAAGACGAGGTGAAAAATGACATCCTCGACGCTCATCCCTATTTAAGTTCTGGTTTTGCCTTTTTGAGTCGAACGAAAGAAGGCACGCCAAAACTACACGGCCTTTTTTCCTTCAACTATTCAGCATTAATAAGCTGTGGGATTACCGCTTCTGCACTATCAGGAATGAAATTTGGAGTCCCTCGTATTGTTTCGGCCATTGCGGACCAACTATTCATCGATGATCGAAAAGAGATTTTAGCCAATTTTTATAGCTATGATGACGCCGAATTTGTGGGGGAATGGAAAGAGAGAGAATCACTGACTTAAGCCAAATTTAGTATGTGATAATATATAAAAAAACATCTCCTCCATTATTGGAGATGTTTTTATTAGTAAAATTAAGGTTGAAGAATGACTTTCACACACTCATCTTGATGATTATTAAAGATATGATAGGCTTTACTTGCTTCATCTAACCGCATTTTATGAGAGACAATTTCCGTGGGATCCAGCTCACCTGATGTAATCATTTTAAAAAGTAATGGCATATAGTGAACAACAGGTGCCTGTCCCATTCTAATTTCTATATTTCGCTCAAACAGATTCCCTAAAGGAAATTGGTTATATTTCGACCCATACACTCCTGTTAGCTGTATCGTTCCAAATTTTCTAACCGCATTCATTGCTATTTTTATTGGACTTATCGTTCCACCGCTAAGCATCAACTTTTGTTCCGCTGCTTCAAGAAGGGTCTTTTTTCCATCCATTCCGACACAATCAATAACCGCATCGACACCTCCACTTGTCATTTCTTTAATATGGGAACCTAAATCTTCATATTCTTCGAAGTTAAAAATTTCTACATTGTTCATTTTTTTCGCACGTGCAAGTCTATATAAAAGATTATCAACTGCAATCACTCTTTTGGCGCCTTTCATCCAGGCAAACTTTTGAGCCATTAATCCAACAGGACCACAACCAAGTACGGCAACGGTATCCCCTTTTTTTACTCCTGCATTTTCAATACTCCAATAAGCAGTTGGCAGAACATCCGACATAAATAGTAACGCTTCATCTTCGAGTTCAACAGCTTCCGGAATCACAAAAGGCATAAAATTCCCATAAGGCACACGCAAATATTCGGCTTGACCTCCGGGATGATTACCATAACGCTCCGTAAATCCAAAATACCCACCTGTGTCAATTTCTTGGTTTGGATTCGAATGATCGCATTGGCTTTCCATCTCATGTTGACAATAGTAACAGTTGCCACAGGCAATATTAAACGGGATAACGACTCGATCTCCTTTTTTCACTTTTGTTACCTCTGGTCCTACTTCTTCTACAATGCCCATTGGCTCATGACCGACTACATAATCTTTCTCTGCTGGCAAAGCACCTTGATAAATATGTAAATCTGAGCCACATATCGCGGTTGAAGTAATGCGTACGAGGATGTCATCGTTTTGCTCTAACTTGGCATCTGGAACTTCTTTCACTTGCATATTCTTAGCACCTTGAAAAGTAACAGCTTTCACTAAATAAAACCTCCTTATCAATCCTTCCTACCTCTCTATCTTCCCCAATGAATCGTTCTAATATGTTAAAAATAAAATATTTATTTAAACAAGTTCAAACACACGTCTCGTAAGCGTTTTCGTGATTTTTCAATTGGATTACCAAATTAATACTTTGACAACTGTCTCAAAATGAGGTAAATTACCTAATGGACGAACATTAATATTATCTTAACGGTAAAATATTCGTATTTAGAGGTGCATATAATGGATAACGTGTTTGATTATGAAGATATTCAACTAATCCCCGCAAAATGTATTGTGAACAGTCGTTCTGAATGTGATACGAGCATTACATTAGGTGGTCATACATTTAAATTACCGGTCGTACCAGCAAATATGCAAACGATCATTGATGAAAAAATCGCCATTAATTTAGCTGAAAACGGGTATTTTTATATTATGCATCGTTTTCAACCTGAAAAGCGTGCTGATTTTATTAAAGACATGCATAACAAAGGGTTAATTGCTTCCATTAGTGTCGGTGTAAAAGATGACGAGTATGATTTTATTGTCCAGTTAGCAACGAAAGAATTAATTCCTGAGTTTATTACGATTGACATTGCTCACGGACATTCCAATGCTGTCATTGAGATGATTCAACATATTAAAAAACATTTACCAGCAAGCTTTGTTATCGCTGGAAATGTCGGAACTCCTGAAGCAGTACGCGAACTTGAAAATGCTGGTGCTGATGCAACCAAAGTCGGAATTGGCCCTGGTAAAGTATGTATTACGAAGATTAAAACAGGTTTTGGTACAGGAGGTTGGCAGTTAGCAGCCCTTCGTTGGTGTGCAAAAGCCGCGAGTAAACCAATCATTGCTGATGGCGGTATTCGTACTCACGGTGATATTGCGAAATCAGTTCGTTTTGGTGCTTCAATGGTCATGGTCGGTTCATTATTTGCAGGTCATGAGGAATCTCCAGGGGAAACGATTGAAAAAGACGGCAAGCTCTATAAAGAGTATTTCGGTTCGGCTTCTGAATTCCAAAAAGGAGAAAAGAAAAACGTCGAAGGTAAAAAAATGCTCGTTGATCATAAAGGCTCTTTACGAGATACGTTAAATGAGATGGAGCAAGACTTACAATCATCTATCTCTTATTCTGGCGGAAATAAACTTGAGGCGATTCGTAACGTTGATTATGTCGTCGTCAAAAATTCGATTTTTAACGGTGATAAAGTTTATTAAAAAGTGATATAGCTGTGCAAAAGGGAGAAAATGACTTTTGCACAGTCTTTTTCTTATATAGATACTAAAATTCACATACTTCTTGTACAACAAAAATTCTATTCCCACATTCTGAAAACCATTTTAATCGAAATAAATTTCTTCCTCAGTTAACCAACGTAATAAATAATCTTCATAATAATTACTATTAAATACTTTTACGATAGTTACTTTCTCTATTAATTAATGTAATTAGGTTAATGATTGCGTACCTATATTGTAATATAAATAAACAAAGACCTTATCCAATCGGTAAGTATCTTTGTTTATGTTTACTTAGTTTAACATCATATCTATTTTTTCTTCATCGGAGAGCAAAACCCCATAAATCATCCCTGGTAAAACATATTCATTATTAATATCACCAGAACGGTACTCGATTATAGGTGTAACGGTGTAAAAATCAATGTCTTCTCCAGTATTATCGAACTCATCAACAATAAGTTGATTTGAATCATTAGATTTAATATAGAATTCATTGATACTAGAATTAATCGTTTTGTTTAAATCATACACATTTATAATTTTAATTTCATTATCTCCTTGATTATCAAGGGTAATTTCTAGAGAAGGTGAAGGGTAACCAATAGTGTGAGCTTCAGTAATATCAATTGAATCTTCTGTTTGAAATTGTGAGCTATTAGCTAATGTAATTTCTCCTATTTCAAATGCCTCTTCTTTATTATCAGAATAATTGATGAAAAGGGTGTCGGCTGATAGAGTATCGAGACTTTTGAATTCAATTTCAATAATAAAATTAACAATCTGATGTCCCTTATAAATTATTCCACTATCCACTTCAAAATCCATTATAATCATTTCACTATTATTAAGGCTTAAAGAATTAATCTTTTGTAGTATTTCGTCATTGGTTGAACTAGTGTCTAATAAACCAAATAGATTAAACTTCATTGTCTTGTCTTCTTCATTGATTACGTAGCTAATATAATTATTTGCAAAGCTTAAATTTAAGTTATCTTCAACTCTCTTTGTGTTTGAATAAATAGTATAAGAACCTATACCTAATATCAAAACTAATAAGAATGATATCACGGTAATTTGTTTTTTTCTATTCATTATGAATTAACTCCCCATATTATAATTGATTGACAACCTGGAGGTAAGTACCCGTTCTTGGGGTATAGGAATAAGCTTTTTTTGTTGCCCCTGTTTTGGTTACTTTAACTTGCCTTCTAGCAACACTTAATGTTCCAGAAATAGCAGAAGTGGTATTTGAACTTTTCCAAGTATAGCTGCTTACTTTTAAATAGGTACTAGTTAAATTTCTTACAAATTTTTTAATAATATTTGTTGGCCTGTTTAAAACTTTGACTTTGGTTCCTTTACCAACCAACGCATGGGATACATTAAGCACCTATTTCATTTGCATCTCCTTCTGAATCGACATCGTAATTTAGAACGCCTTCTAAAGTTATCACCACAAGTAAAGCGGAAATGAATTTTTATCATTTTGAGTTATCCCTTTTTTAAATACTATTTAAAATAACATATAAAAAACAAATAATCAAGAATTTTCTAAAAATTCTTGATTATTTTAGTAGAAATAAATAGCTTTAAATAGTTGAATAACTTTATTGATAAGCAACCTGAAGGTAAGTATCTTTTCTAGGAGCGTAATGATAAGCTTTTTTTGTTGTTCCTATTTTAGTTACTTCAATTTGTCTTCTATCATAGTCACTATAAAACCCTAATTTACTAAACCTACTTGAGTTTGCAGGAAGAGTAATTCCAACAGAATATGAAGTAGTAACACTCTTAGCGACATTTAATGTTCCAGAAATGGCAGAAGCTGATTCACCTACACTAGCACTTAATGTAGCGGAAGCACTATTTGATTTACTCCAAGTATAACTATTTGCTTTTGCCCATGAGCCCGTTAAATACCTCACAAATTTCTTGTTTATTTTTGTCGGGCCATTTAAAACTTTAACTTTAGTTCCCATGCCAACACAAGCAATACATTGAATGCCTATTTCATTTGTTTCTTCTTCTGAATCAACGTCATAATTTAGAACTCCTTCTACATGAACACTTTCACCAATTTCTACATCATCTTCAACTTCATCTGCAAAAGATACGTGAGGAAAAACAATAGAAATAGTCATAATAACAAGTAAAGCTTGAATAAATTTCTTCTTCATCTTTAATCATCTCCTTTTTTTAAAATACGCTTTATATTTACATAAAAATACATTAAAACCAATATATAGTAGTGATTAAAAAAGCCTTACAATCGAACGCAAAGCCTATCTACAATATTCAATTGTGGACTATATGGTGGTAGAAAGACGAGTTCTAACCTGTTCTTGATCCTTTGTCGAATGAAGGAGACAATGCCATTATAAGGAATAGTTTTTGCCGACTATATAAGCAGGATTTATCCAATGGAGCGGGCTTCTAACCATTTTTGGCCTGAAGTCCTGGTTTATGATCGAGCTATGAATAATTCAGGTATTGATATTTTTTTATACTCTCAATTTTAATTGACAGGTGGTAAAGTGGGTAAATGTTCCGATAAACTCAAGGCTAATTCAGTTCCGAATTGAGTGCTTAAGAATCCAAATGTAATTAAGGTAGCTGTAATTAAAAATAGTTTTAGTTCTTGTTTCATAACTAACCTCCGAATGTTTTATTTTGATAAGCTGATTGTACTACGTATCAAAAAATGACCATTTGGAGGTTTATAGGTATTTTTTAAATATTTAGTGAATTTTCCTCGATTTTTCATTAAAATAATAAGAAAATACAAAATTTGTTGTACATCAGGAGGGGAACGATGTTTATTTCCAGTAAAGATCTAGGCGAAGAAATTAAGAAGTTAAGAAAGCAGTTTTCTTTATCACAAAAGGAATTAGCAGAAGGGATTTGCACACAAGCAGCCATTAGCAGTATTGAGCTAGGAAGAACTTTCCCGAGTATCGATATACTTTACGCAATATCAGTAAAACTCCACTTCTCCATTGATCAGCTTATTAAAGAATTGTCTACAACAAGTTATTTATACATACAGGAAACTATGAACGAG
Source organism: Alkalihalobacillus alcalophilus ATCC 27647 = CGMCC 1.3604 (assembly GCF_000292245.2). Lineage (GTDB taxonomy): Bacteria > Bacillota > Bacilli > Bacillales > Bacillaceae_D > Alkalihalobacillus > Alkalihalobacillus alcalophilus. Next base: position 62,840 of record NZ_ALPT02000014.1, read on the forward strand.
ATAGACAGACTCGTAAAATTAAACGACTACAAAGAAGTATTTGAAATTACAAAACTTAATCTCAAAAACCATACACTAAAAACCTTAGGAAATGAATTTAACCAGTACATACAATGGCATAACATTTTATCTAGTTATTACTTAGATCAGATTAATTATCAACAATGTATCAATGCTCTTGAAGAATTAATCGATGTTCAACAGGATTATTTATTAAAACAATCTTATCAAGATTTGAAAATAAAAAATGTAATAGGTAATATCTTAACTCAAAATAAGCAATATAAAAAAGCAACAATTTACTACCAGGACATATTAGAAAAAAATATAAAAATAGAAGGTTATTATAGACTCAAACTGAAAGTGTATTTCAATTTATCCAAGCTTATGTTCTTAAGATCTGAATATCAAAAATCCATAGAAATAGCTCAGGAAGGCATCTTATTATCTATAAAGCAAGAAGATATCTCAGTTCTTCCAAATTTATTTGTGCAATTCGGCCAATCTCTTTCCATGTTACCCGACAGTGATCAGGAACAGCTAGAACAGGTATTAGAATACTATATGAACGCCATAAATTTATACAAAATTTTACAAAGACAATGGTATGTAGACTTTATAAATAAAGAGTTAATTCCGATTCTACCTCAAGATAATAATAAGTAAATAAGGTATTTGTACCAACATTCTCAATTAAAAATACCTAATAATGAGGTACCGTCAGGAAAATGTGAATTTACAACGGTAAGACCATTTTCCTGATACTCTACATCCAATCCGTGCTGAGATTCGGCCAAAAGATAGATTCGCTCTCCTGCTGCTGCAGCAGCACCTCCAGTTCCTCAATTTGGGCTAATTGACTGTCATAAAGGAGAAAAAGACTCCCACCACAACAACTACTCCCTTTAGTAAAATAACCGTCTTTAAGAGAAAATCTTTCTTCACTTTCTTCCCATACCCTCCTTGCGTTCCCGAAAACACAGCCTCGCCATCTGTTATAGAGCGAATGGGAGTTACATAGTTAATAGAGCCAAAGGCGATTCGGAACGTTGATTATGTCGTCGTCAAAAATTCGATTTTTAACGGTGATAAAGTGTATTAAAAAAAGATATAGCTGTGCAAAAGGGATAAAATGACTTTTGCACAGCTTTTTTATGGTTAAGATTTTCCCGTCTCAATTCCCAGCTTTCACCTTCATCAAGATCAGTTTTTCCATCAAAGCATAGGGCAGTAATCTCTTAAGATAATAGAGCAAACCAATTCCATTTCCTACTGGATAGCGAAGCTTTGGTTTCTTTTTCTGAGACACCTTCATGATTAATTGAACGACTTCATTAGGGTCGCCTGCATTTGCAGATGCTTCTTTTGCTTGATTAATCACTTTTGCTTTAAATGGTGAATGATCAAGATTATATTTTTCTGCATCCTTTAAAGACTTTTCCCAAATTCTCGTTTGATAAGAGCCTGGTGCAATTAACGATACATAAATTTGTTCACTTAATAGTTCAACTCTTAAGCTTTCACTAAATCCTTCTAAGGCATACTTAGAGGAGCAATAAGCAGACAATCCCGGAAAAGCAATAAAACCACTGACACTACTAATATTAATGATCTTCGCTGGTGCCGACTTTTTTAATAAAGGCAGAAGTTCCTTTGTCACTAAAAAGGCTCCTGTCACATTAACGTTAAACTGCTCCTTCCATTCATCAAGCTCCAGGTCATTTAAAAATCCTGCCTGACAGTAGCCTGCATTATTAATTAGGAGATCTATTTGTCCAAATGTGTCTGTTAATTCTTCGGCTACCTTCTTAACCTCTTGATGATTAGTAACATCCATTTTTTTTATATGTAAATGTTCTTCGATACGAAGTTGATGGGCCTGTTCAACAAGCTCCAAACGATTTTCTAACTTTCTCATCGTCGCAACAACCGTATATCCCTGCTTTAATAATTCAATTGTGATCAAAAAGCCGAAGCCACTATTTGCACCTGTTACTAAGGCAAGTTTCATTATTTCCCCATCCTTTTCTCTAAATAAATCGCTCTAATAACAAATAAATCGCTGTAAAAAATAATAGAATGTACGTAAGAATACGGAAGGTTTTTTGGTCCATTTTCCGATACAGATATTGTCCCACCCATAAGCCACCAAGAACGAAAGGTAAACTTATAAGCGTCGAAGTCCAAACAACCTGACTCGTCCCAGCAAATATCATTTGGATAACAAAACTAACGAAATAGATAAATAAATAGAAAGCTAGAATTGTTGCCCGAACGGTTGCTTTTGGTGTATTTGTACTTGAAAAATAGAGCAATAATGGCGGCCCCGGCATGCCAATCGCCGTAGTCAGAGTACCTGTGATGCTACCGACTCCATAATCCCTTGTCTGCTTTTGTTTAATTCGAAATGAGAAAAGGAGTAATAGCGTTAAAAATAGAATAATGATACTAATCCCCACTTTTAACAACGAAATATCAACAGTTAAAAAGATATAAATTCCCAGTGGTAAACCAGGAAGACTTCCAATCACTAAACGTCTTAACATCCCGTAATGAATATCAGCATTTATTTTTTTAAATAGAAGCATAGAGATAATAAGTGATACTAATAAATTAATTTGAATGGCTTCAAACGGCTCAAATAAAAGGAGTAAGAAAGGCGTAGCCAATATTGAAAAACCGAACCCTGAGCTAGTTTGTAAAATTGAAGCAACTAGTATGATTAAAATAAATAGGACTAATTCCATAAACACCTCTCAATTAGAACGATGCGTTACTATTATCACATAGGAAAAAGGGTATAGTTTCCATAAGATCAATAAAGGAGCTGAGACAAAATGTATAAACAATACTGTCGGATTTACCAAATGATGATGCGATCTTTCACCCTTTTTTTAAAATGGAGAAAACCAGAACTAATTGAAGGGGCTGGAAGTATAAATAACGTCCCTTCTTATATTGTAAATAAAAAAATCAACCATCTATTTATTGTCACCGATACAGGAATTGTTTCCTCAGGGTTAATGGAGCCTTTACTCGTACAATTGGATAAAACAAACATTCGTTACTATGTCTTTAGCGATACAAAACCAAATCCAACAATTGATTTAATCGAAGAAGCACTACAGCAGTACAAAGAGCTTCATTGTGACGCTCTTTTAGCCTTTGGTGGCGGCTCTCCAATTGATTGTGCAAAAGTGATTGCGGCTCGAGTCGCACAGCCGAATAAAAAAATAAGTGAGTTAAAAGGGGTAATGAAAGTACAAAAAGAAACACCATTACTTATCGCCATTCCAACTACAGCCGGAACAGGTAGTGAAGCAACACTAGCTGCGGTTGTGTCCGATTCGAAAACATTTGAAAAGTATGCCCTAATGGATCCGGTGTTAACACCAAACATTGCCGTTCTTGACCCAAACTTGACCATTAAACTGCCGAAAAACTTAACCGCGGCAACAGGAATGGATGCGTTAACACACGCAGTGGAAGCCTATATTGGCAAAAGCACTACATCTGAAACCGAACAGCAATGTTTAGAAGCAGTCCAGCTACTTTTAGAAAATTTATATGAGGCTTACGAAAATGGAGAAAATATCAAAGCACGTGAAAAGGTGCAAAAGGCTTCCTATTTAGCTGGATTAGCCTTTAGCCGTGCTTATGTCGGAAATGTCCATGCTATCGCCCATACTTTAGGTGGTTTTTATTCAACCCCACACGGATTAGCAAATGCGATTATTCTGCCTTACGTATTGGAAGCTTATGGAGAAAAGGTCTATTCTCGTTTAGCTGACTTAGCAGACGCGGCAAACTTAGTTGAGTCAACCACTCCGATAGCTGATAAGGCGAAGGCATTTATTGAGGCGATTAAGAATTTAAATGATAAGATGAACATTCCAACCAAAACAAAAGTGGAAGAAAAGGACATTCCCTTAATGGTAAACCGGGCTTATACAGAGGCAAACCCCCTTTATCCAGTTCCACAAATTTTTAATAAAAGCCAATTTACTCAGCTTTATCAGCAAATTCGAGAAGGTTAAACCAATCAAGTTAATTTTCATTTCTCAACGAAAAGCTGAAAAGCTGATCATATTCGTTTAAGTTAATGAACGACCATTCATAAAGGGAAGGGAAGAGCGTGGTTGGGCGGCCTTAGTTTTGATTAGAAAGTCTGAACCTGTGGCTGCGTGCACAGCTTCTCCTTCTGACTTTCCTACCTAAAGTCTGAACCTAACGACGCGTGCACAGCCTCTCCTTCTGACTTTCCTACCTAAAGTCTGAACCTAACGACGCGTGCACAGCCTCTCCTTCTGACTTTCCTACCTAAAGTCTGAACCTGCGGACGCGTGCACAGCCTCTCCTTCTGACTTTCCTCCCT